>MVRU01000036.1 GCA_002067745.1 Syntrophus sp. PtaU1.Bin005 | reverse complement strand
AGCCGGCGGGCGGTCCCGGCCCTTATGCCGCGGCCGCACTGCCCGACGGGAACGTGATCCTCATGAAAAAAGGTGAGACAACCTATCCCGAATATTATGATCCTTCCGAATGGCGCTATGAAACCCTTCTGGCGGCAGGCGCATTCCGGATGAACCCTGCCGCGTCATCCATCACGGCCCTGAGGGGCGGGAAAATCCTCTTCATTTCCGGACGGCAGCTGAGGGTTTTCGACCCCGCCGGGAATTCGACGGAACAGATCGGCTTTCCACCCCGGCTCGGAAACGGCCAGTGCGTCGAACTCGATGACGGCCGTCTCTTCTGCGCCAATCTGGAGAATAAAGCGGCAGCCCTTCTCAGACTCAAAGAATGATTTCCGACAGAGATCTTCCATCCGGCCTTTCGCGGACAAATCAATTCAGATAGCTGTGCAGACCCGGCAGATAGTTGACTCCGAGGTACGTGAACAGGACGGAGGCAAAACCGACCATGGTCAAGGCGGCCATCCGCTTTCCCCGCCAGCCCTTGATATACTGGACATGAAGGGTCACGGCATAGACGATCCAGGTAATGAGCGACCATGTCTCCTTGGGATCCCAGCTCCAGTAAGAGCCCCAGGCGTAATGCGCCCAGATCGAGCCCGTCATGATGCCGATGGTCAGGAAGACGAATCCCAGGGCGATGCTCTGGTAGATCATGAGGTCAAGGCTCGCCAGCGTCGGAAGCCGTTTAAGAAAACGGTTCGAGTTTTCGGGCTTGTCTGCGTCCGCCGTTTTCAGGAAGTACATCAAGCCGCATCCGAAAGCAAAGGCAAAGCCCGAATAACCCATAAAGCAGGTCACCACGTGGCTTGTGAGCCAATTGCTCTGCAGGGCGGGAATAAGGGGCTGAATCTCGTTGTTGACGCCCGGGGCGATAGAGGCATAGGCCATCGCCAGGAAGGCAAGGGGAACGACAAAGACGCCGAAGGCCCTGCTTCCGGTCCGCCATTCAATGAAGAGGTGGAGCAGCATGATCGCCCAGGCGAAGAAGATCATCGATTCATAGAGATTGGACAGCGGCGCGTGTCCGATCCCCAGGCTGTAGGAGACTTTCCACCTCCACAGGATGGCCGCGGTCTGGGCGGCAAAGCCCGCCCACGCCGCAAGAGAAGCCAGCTTGCCCCAGGACCGGCCTCCAAGGATCATGCGGAAGAGGTACAGAACGAAGGCGCCGAAGTAGATAAACGTAACCCAACTCAGAATGAGAGTGTGACTCATACGATTCCTTTCTCCTGAATCCGCCGGCCCAGCAGATCAAGCTCCCGATCGAGCGCCGCCATATGGCGGCTTCTGCCGGCAAGTGAAATACGGGTCTGCCGCCCCGCCTCATCGACACGGACCCAGATGTGTCTATGAGGCATGAAATGCCGGAGAATGAGGCCGGCCACCATCAGAAAGGCCCCCAATGCGACCAGCGGGACGCCTGGATCACGGACGACCTGCAAACCCGTGTAGTACTGCTGTTCAATCTCCTTGAGATAAAAGCGGTACGGTTTGAATAGGGCGGGATCGAAGAGAGGGAACTGGGTTAACAACTCCGGGTACATCTCCGCGATCTCGTCGATGTGCTGAAGGACCCAGAACTGGATATGGCGGCCTTGCGGCGAGGCAATGTCCAGTTTCACCCCGGGGCCGAATTTCATCAGATTTCCTTCGATGCGCAGGATCTCGACGTGGGCGCCGCCTTCTTTGAGGTCAAAACGGTCGCCAACCGAAACAGCCACTTTCTCCTCCTGTCCCTTTCCCGTTGAATAGCCCAGAACGGCACGGCCGCCTGGAGCACTGCCGAAAGAAGACTGGTAGAATCGATATCCATTGACATGGATCGGATGGTTGACCATCAGCGCGCCTTGACGGACGGGCTGACCGCCCTTGAGGAACGTCAAGTCGGACCGGTAGGTCTTGGGCATGCCGTTGGCGTATGTTTCCAGGGTGAATTTATCGCAGCGCACCGAAAAATCGAGGCGGTGGATGTCTCCTCCATTCCTGGAGGCGACGAGATTGGTGGTTTCTCCTTCGCTGATGTTGACGTATCCTTCAAAACCAAGGACGGAACCGATGACCGATCCCGCGATCATAAACAGAATGCTCAAGTGAACCCCGTAGACGCTGAACAGTGACAGACCCGCCTTCCGAATGGAAAAAAAGACATGGCCGCCTTTGACGTCCTTTTCAATGGCGCCATAGTTCTCCTTCAGCAGGTTTTCCAGGGACGAGAGACATCCCTCGCGATTCTGCTCGGTCAGAAGAACCCGGTTCGGGGGGAGCTTGCTGAAGAGTCCCACCGGCACAGGAAAATGGGGCGTCCGATATAACTTCCACGAAACGGGAAGCCGATTCAGGGAGCAGACCGTCAGGTTGAGGGCCAGAAGACCCAGAAGACCGTAATAGAGAGGGGAATGGTAGACATCGAACAAGCCGAGAGCGTGAAACAGGCCGGATATGCCGGGAGACAGCCGCTGGGCGAATTCCATGGCGCCCTCTCTCTGGGGAAGAAACGTTCCCACCATGAAGAGCAGGGCCATCGCGATCAAAAGGACAACGGTCAGTTTGATGGAAGAAAAAAAAGATCTGAGGGCTTTTTTCATCTCGGTCACTCGCTGTTCTCCATTTCTACGTGGGCATGCTTCTGCGGCGCCATGTCAACGTGTTGTTGAGAGGTGACTAGTCATTGCGAATTTAACATTTGACGACTGTTCCAGCAAGGAGAATAGAAGAGATTTCTTTATTTCTATTCCCGCGCTTAAAATACTTCTTGACAGGGTCATTTTTATTTTTATAATTTCTACCAAAACAGTAGAGATAAGCAAAAGGTTAAACGTAAAGAACATGAAGCTTTCTACGAGGGGTCGCTATGGGCTGCGCTTTATGCTGGATCTGGCGCTTCATTACAATCAGGGGCCCATTTTTTTGAAGGACATCGCCCAGCGCCAGGGTATTTCGGAAAAGTATCTCTGGCATCTGATTCACCCCCTCAAGGCGGGGGGATTGATCCGTTCAAACCGAGGGGCTCATGGCGGCTATTTCCTGGCGAAGGCGCCAAGCGAAATCAACCTGAAGGAAATCATGCAGTCAGTGGAAGGCTCACTGGCGCTTGTCGACTGTGTTGACAATGATTCTGTATGCCAGCGGGCGCAGACATGTATCACCCGTGACATCTGGCAGGAAGCAACCCGGGTTATGCTCCATACCCTGGAATCTCTGACCCTGGATGCCATGGTCAAACGTCAGACGGAAAAAGAGGAACAGGTAAAATGAAGGGGAGCGTCGGATCCCGAATGATGTGCCGCTTGAAAATGATAACCCGCTGTGCGGGCAGAGGGGGGCCGTGCATGTAGCCTCGGAAAAGGATTACATGGCATTGATCATTTACCCGCAGCCTGAACCTTCGCGAAGAATGCGGGTTTTTTATTTCAAGCTGAATGGAAGTCTGAACAGAGATCTTCTGAAATTAAAGAGATTCCTTTAAATTCAGTGAATATCGCTGGAGCGGCAGCGGGTAGGGCACTACCATCCAACACGCCGGACTGGGTCGAGACCCTGCATTTCACATTCGCCAAGGGGCCGGAAGAGAAACTGGTTCTGGACGGTGGGGAGAAACTGGGGCCGGTGACTCTGGCCTGCGGGACCTATGGAAAGCTTAATGCTCAGAAATCCAATGCCATCCTGATCTGTCACGCCCTGTCGGGCGATGCCCATGCCGCCGGCTATTCCGCCGGCATAAGGAAGTCGGGTTGGTGGGATACTTCAATCGGGCCCGGCAAAGCCTTTGACACCGCTTCTTTGTCATCTGTTCCAACGTGATCGGGGGGTGCAAGGGATCGACGGGGCCGGCATCTCTTAACCCGGACACAGGAAAACCCTATGGCTTGAGCTTCCCCGTCATTACGATCGCCGACATGGTCGAGGCCCGGCGGCACCTGATTGATGTTCTCGGAATCGATCGGCTGCTCTGCGTCGCCGGAGGCTCCATGGGTGGGATGCGCGACATCAGGTTTCTCGTTCTTTCTTTCTCATCGGATTGGCTCTATCCACCCACCCAGTCCAAGGACATTGTGCGGCAATTGAAAAAAAGTCATGCAGATGTGGCCTATTGCGATCTGAAATCCAACTATGGCCATGACGCCTTTATTTTGGAGACGGAAGGGCAGACCCAGCTGATCCGGAATATTTTAAGCAGCAATGACGACTCATACTGAACAGACAAATCTTGTTCCTCCGGACTACCGGATCATCAGCGAACTGATCGATTCCGGCGCGCGCATCCTCGATTCGGGCTGCGGCTCCGGCGATCTGATGGCCTTTCTGGTTCGAAGCCGCCATACCCGGGGGCAGGGCATCGAACTGAACGAACTTGCCGTCCGCGAATGTGTCGAGAAGGGGCTCAATGTGTGCCATGGCGATATTGAAAGCGGCCTGCTGGAATATCCCGCCGGGTCTTTTGATTATGTGATTCTGAACCAGAGCCTTCAGGAAATCCGACAGGCAGACGCCCTGCCGGCGGATGCCCTGCGAGTCGGTCGGGGGGGGGATCGCAGGCTTTCCCAATTTCGCCTGGATCGGCTCGCGCGGCCGCCTTTTCTTTCAGGGAAAGTCACCGATCACCGCCGCCCTGCCTTACCGCTGGTACGATTCGCCCAACGTGAGGTTTCTCAGCATTGACGATTTCCGCGATTTCTGTAATCAGAAGGGGATCGAGGTCCTCAAGGCCCGTTATCTCCGCGGCGGAAAAACCGTATCCTGCCGGCCGAATCTGCTGGCCGAAGCGGCGGTGTTTCTTTTGACGGCAGAACATGCATCCCAACCGGGAACTGTCAATCATGGAAACCATCATGAAGATCATTGCCAAGCTGAAGCGGAAGCGTAAGGCCGTGATCCCGGCGCACAACTACTCGTGTCCGGAGGCGCAGAATATCGCTGATTACGTCGGTCGTCTCCTGAGGGCGAAGAATTCCATAAGAATGCAAAAGGGAGCCTGGTCAACAGTGACCCGCCCAACCGTCGGATGACCCCGGTACAGGTATGCCGGGGTGATTTCAACAAGGGAGCTGGAATCCAGAATAAGGAATCAAAGAATAAACATTCGGGAAGGGGTGAAGCAGCCTTGAAAAAAAAGGTTCTCCTGGCCGTCAGCGGCGGTGTGGATTCTTCCGTGGCCGGATGGCTTCTGAAAGAGGAGGGATATGAAGTCGCCGGGGTTACCATGTGTCTTGGCGTGCGCGACGAGGGAATCAAGACCCGCTGCTGCGGAAGGGACGCCATTGAGGATGCCCGGGAAGTCTGCGGCATGCTCGATATTCCCCATTATGTCCTGGATTATGTGCCGCTTCTGGAAAGCTGCGTGATCGACAAATTCACGCGGGAATATCGCCTCGGCCGGACGCCCAACCCCTGCATCGACTGCAACCGGTATCTGAAGTTCGGTCATCTGCTGAAACAGGCTCGCGCCATGGGGTTCGATTACCTGGCTACCGGCCATTACGCTATGATCGAGCAGAAGGAAAACCGGTGGGTTCTCAAGAAACCAAGAGATTCCGGAAAGGATCAGACCTATTTTCTCTATCCCATACCCTTCGAAGCCCTGGAACATATTTTATTTCCCCTTGCCGACCTCACGAAGGAAGAGGTGCGGGAAATCGCCCGGAAGGCCTGTCTCCCCATCGCCGGCAAGGCGGAGAGTCAGGATCTGTGCTTCGTGACCCAGGAAAGTTACGGGGAATTCCTGCGGGAACGGGGATGCCCGGTTGAGCCGGGACCCATCGTCGACCGTTCCGGTCGGGTTCTGGGTGAGCATTCTGGAACGGTTTTCTACACGATCGGACAGCGTCACGGCCTGAGGATCAGTTCTCCCTGTCCTCTCTATGTGGTGGCCATCGATGCCGTCCGAAATTCGGTCATCGTGGGCGAAAAGCGGGATGTTTATGCATCGGCGCTCATCGCCGGCGATATGAACTGGCTGACTCCGGACCGGCCCCGGGAAGCGGAAGGCAAAATCCGGTATCGGAAGAGATCCTCGCCCTGTACAATCATTCACGACGGGGATCGAGTCCGGATTCATTTTTCCGAAGACCAGGATGCCATCACCCCCGGTCAGGCTGTCGTCCTCTACTCTGGCGACGAGGTGCTGGGCGGAGGCGTCATCGAAGAAGTCCTGCGATCCACAACTCATTCTTGAGAGGTCTTAGAAGTACGATCGTGAAATCCTTAAAAAGAGAGACCCTTCTAATCCATGAGGGCCAGGAGCCTGATCCGGCCACGGGAGCCCGCGCCGTCCCGATTTACCAGACCACATCTTTTCTCTTTCTCCAGGGATTGGAGACGCTCCATCTGCGGATGATCCGTCACGCGGAAAATGCCCTGGCCGTTGCCCACTATCTGAAAAGAAATCCCAAGGTTTCCTGGGTGAACTATCCAGGACTTCCCGACAGCCCGGAAAAGGACAAAGTTGACAGGTATCTTCCCCTGGGAGCGGGGGGCATTCTAGGCTTCGGGATTAAAGGTGGGCTGGAGTCCGGAAGAACGTTTATCGATTCCCTTTCCCTGGTTTCCCACCTGGCCAATGTGGGCGATGCCAAGACCCTGGCCATTCACCCGGCAACCACGACTCACCAGCAATTGTCCGCGGAAGAACAGCCGGCAACGGGTGTAACGCCTGATTTCATCCGGATGTCCATAGGAATCGAACACATCGATGATATTCTGAACGATCTCGAACAGGCCTTCGACAAGGTATCCTGAAGGATATCTTAAAAAGGTGCCGGTGAAAGACCGGCAGGGAAGCCCCCGGCGGGAAGAATCATGCGGCTGCGATTGGATACAGCCTGATTCCAGGAACGAAGAAGGAGGATGAATTCATGAGAATCTACGAAGATAATTCCCGCTCCATCGGCAACACGCCGCTGGTAAAACTGAATTCTTTGACAAAGGGGATGTCGGCGACGGTCCTCGTCAAGGTGGAAGGTCGGAATCCCGCTTATTCGGTAAAATGTCGGATCGGTGCGGCCATGATCTGGAACGCCGAAGAGCGAGGCATTCTTCGCCCGGGAATGGAAATTGTCGAGCCGACAAGCGGCAACACGGGAATTGCCCTGGCTTACGTTGCTGCTGCCCGGAAATATAATCTGACGCTGACGATGCCCGAAACGATGAGCATCGAACGCCGTCGGGTCCTTGCCGCTTTTGGAGCCAATCTGGTGCTGACACCCGGAGCGGAAGGAATGAAAGGGGCGGTCCGTCGGGCGGAGGCTCTGGCGGCTTCGGCGCCGGAGCGATTTTTTCTGCCCCAGCAGTTCAAGAATCCGGCAAATCCCGCGATCCATGAGATGACCACGGCTCCGGAAATCTGGACGGATACGGACGGATCCGTGGATGTCCTCGTGTCCGGCGTAGGGACAGGGGGAACCATTTCGGGGATATCGCGATATATCAAGAAAGCCATGGGTAAGCCGATTCTTTCCGTGGCGGTGGAACCCAAAGAAAGCCCGGTGATTACCCAGCACCTGGTCGGAGAAGAACTACGGCCGAACCCCCACAAGATTCAGGGCATAGGCGCCGGCTTTATCCCCGACAATCTGGATCTGTCGCTGATCGACCAGGTGGAACTGGTGGAAAGCGGGGAAGCTGTGTTGACGGCCCGGAGGCTGGCCCGCGAGGAGGGAATCCTGGTCGGCATCTCCAGTGGAGCCGCTGTGGCTGCCGCTATGCGACTGGCCGGCCGGGAGGAATTTGAGGGCAAGACCTTTGTCGTAATCCTTCCCGATGCCGGTGAGCGATATCTCTCTACTGTCCTGTTTGAGGGGATCGGTGAGTAATTGACGTTCGGAAGTCGAATCCCGTCTCTTTCCTTTCAACGTCCTGAAGGGGGGCGCAATTCAAGTCGGAGATGAGATTACTCCAGTTTCCTGACAGGGGAAAAAGCGGGAGCTGAATATCCCTCTTCCTGAGAGGAGATGTCGGCAACTTCAGTTCTTCAGTGGTGTCTGGGCCTTGAGGCTCAGACACCACTTTTTCTGAAGCAAGGGTTACATTCTCCAGCAGAATCAACTTACTTTTTCATGGATTTTTCGAAAACGGCATCGGCCTTTTTTGCCTTTTCCTCGGCGATCCTGGCCTTTTCCTCGGCGATCCTCGCCCGCTCTTCGGCCCGAGCCGCGGCATCGGCTGCCTTCACTGCGGCCTCTTTGGCATCCTGAGAATCCTTCAATGCCTGATCGGCTTTCATATTAATCTGCTGTTCATCGGCCTGTAATTTCTGAAGGTCAGCCTTCGTTGCGCAACCCACCAGAGTGGCGAGAACAAACAGAATGGAAATCACCCAAAGACTCTTCTTCATCTTCCTGTATCACCTCCTTTCTATAGAAGCTTGCCTATTTTTCAGCACATGCTGAAATTTCTTGCCCGTGATCAGTCCTTCTTGCCCTTTTCCCCCCGCTAAAATTTCTTTTTGTAGGCGTTTAAGTTGAGGGTACTTTAAGATATTTTAGGTGATAATACAAACGTAAAAAAGGGGATCGGCTATCTTTTGCTGGGAGGTTCAATCAAAATGCCTTCCATCTCCAGATCTGTTTTCAAACGTCTGACGGCAAGTTCAGCCGTGCCGAGGTTTTCGAACGGGCCGGCAATGACCCGGTAGCGATTTCCCTTCGGCAGCACCCTCGCCGGGATCGGCGGTCCCTGGTGATTGATGATGGCGGCAGCCCTCTCCGCATCCGTCTTGTCGCCCATCTCAGCAGCCAGAACATACCAGGCGTCCATCTTCAACTCCGGTATTTCCGGCCTGCCGTATAATCTGCCTGGATGCCGGAGTTCTATAACCCTCTCGGCTCCTGTCCCGCTTTTCTGCTGGAACCGGGATACGGCTACTGGGATTCCCCTGCCCTCGGCCAGAACGTTCTCAACTTTTTTCCAGTCAATTCTGTGAGCCGATTTCTTTTCCATAGCCCTCAATTTTGCGTAGATCGTTTTTAACTCAATCGCATCGGAGTCTCCGGAAGAGCCATGGGCTTCCAGGTAAATGACGCCGTTTCGCTGGCCGGTGAGATATGCCTGACGCATGATATTCACAGGGGTGTCGACCGGAGTCTCGTCGTAGAGCTTCTTCACGTCTTCCGGGTAGAGTCGAATGCAGCCATTGGTTGCATTGAGACCGATGCTCGCCGGTTTATTCGTTCCGTGGATCAGATAGGTGGGCTCATCCAGGTATAAAGCATATTCGCCCAGGGGGTTGTCAGGCCCCGGCGGAACTTTTGCGGGCAGGGGGTCCCCTTTCTTTCGATGATCCTCTGCAATGGAGGCGGGCACATACCAAGTCGGCCGGAACATCTTGCGGCTGACATGCATCTGGCCTCTGGGGGTTGGACGTTCAGCGGAACCGATACCGACTGGATAGGTATGAACGGACACCGACTTGCCGTTTTCCTTGAATTGAAAGAGCCTCATGGAGGCTAAGTTGATCACAATCCCCGTTCTGGGGTGGTCCGGCAGGATAAAGCTCATGGGAAGTAAAATGCGCTCCCCGGCAGCAGGAACCCACAGATCTGCCCCGGGATTGGCTGAACTGATTTGATTGATGCCCAGACCGAAGTGCCTCGCAATATCCGGCAGAGTATCCCCTTTTTCGAGCCGAAGAAATGCCAGCCGGCCAATGACATCATCGCCTTTATCAACGGAAAATTTGTTGCGCTCGATTTTTTCTGCCGGGGAGCTTGGGAAGGGATGGGGGTTCGCATTCAAGATCCTTCGCGGTGCGCATCCAGAAAGCACCAGGATGAGGATCAACAGGACAAGGTGGCGGAGAATGTCGGATAAAATGGTCTTTTCAAGTATTCTGCACATCAATCAGACAACGTTTAATCAGAACGAATTAAGCTTTTTTGAAAAAATATCCCGGATCGTTCAGGGCCCGAGGAGGCTCTGCCTTGCGAGGACGAAGCGGACTCTTATGGCCTTATGTCAACCGTAGTTCCATTTGGCACCAGCCTGGCGATTTCTTCGATCTCTTCATCTGTTACGGCAATACAGCCGTTCGTCCAGTCAAATCCTCTGTGAAAATCACCAATCCATGAGAATCCATTCTTAATGCCGTGAATCATGATGTTTCCGCCTGGAGAAACCCCCATTTTTTTTGCTCGATTTTTGTCTCTCTCGTTTGGATAGGAAATATGAAGCGACAGATGATACTTGCTGTCCCGGTTACGTGAATCGATGATGTAGGTTCCCTCCGGGGTTTTGTTGTCGCCCTCCCTTTCTTTCGGACCATTCGGGTCCTTTCCCAGGGCGATCTTGTAGGTCTTCAACACCTGGTCCTTTGAAATCAGCATCAACAGTCGTTCTTTCTTTAAAACCAGGATTCTGTCAGCCGGGCCGGTCCGTGTGATCAAGGCCTTCTTTTCGAGGGCTTCAATCCTTTTTTTCAGTAGAATAACCTCGTTCCCCTTGCTTTGCAGCTCTTTCCCGACTGTCTCAATCTGCTTTTCCTGCGCGGTCATCCTGTTCTCTTTGTTCATGGCATCCTTGACCAGGGATGTCAGCGCCATACTGTTCTGCCGATATCTGCTCTCCGGGTAATCCTTCAGGAGCTTCTGAAAGCATTCCAGGGATTTCTCATAATCTTTCTGCTTGTTTTCAGGATGGGCGTAAATCACACCCATCTCGAAGAGAACCCTGTCTGCCGACTCGGGATAATCGCTCATCATCTGTTCATATTTGTTTAGAGATGCCCGGTAGTTTCCCTGATTGAAGAAATCATTGGCTTCCCGGAGGTTCGACTTGAACAGGAAGCCCTCATAAGAGGGGGTGCACCCAACGATGAGAAACGGCAGGATGACGGCCATGAAACAGGAAAGAAGCGCCTTGATCCTGCTTTGTTCTCCGTCCGGCCGGATGCGGGGAATTTTTGTCATAAGCTCTTGAATCAATCCTTTCCCAAGGGTCCTTAAAGCGGTGTCAATTTCAAGCCTCGGGGCGCATAACTCTTTTGAAATTCATTGCTTTATTGGGGAACGATCGGCGACGTCCTTCCGGTTCTGCTCAGGGGGATCTCGTTAACCCGAGGATACCAAAAAAAGGAAGCCTTCGTCTGCAGTCATCCGGATCTCAGGACTAGCGTCTTGATCCACATGCGGTTTGTGTCTTGACATGTTCAGATGACTGGATCGCCGTTGCTCCAACGGCAGGTTGTTCATAGCACAATTAAGAGAGAATAACTACTGTGAGAATAGCGCTCGAACATCTTCACTTTAAAAGACATTGACAAGCAGCCATAAATCTGTTCAGCATCGCCAGGCTTTTGCTGCGGATCGGCCAGCCGGATTAAACATTCTACAATACCGGGGCGCTTATGGAACTCTTCAAGGAAAAACCGATGTACACCTACCTGATGGTCCTGGTGATATGCGCCAGTGCCGGGTTGCAGGGATGGATGGCCCTGTTCACGAATTTTGCCAAGGAAGTGGTGGGAGTGAACGGCTTTCAGATCGGCGTGGCTCAAGCGGTTCGTGAAATCCCCGGATTTCTGACCTTTATGGTCATGTACGTCCTGTTGATCATGAAGGAGCATCGCTTGTCGGCCTGGTCCGTGGTTCTTCTGGGGATCGGAATCGGGGCGACCGGTTATTTTCCAACGTTCCCCGGGATGCTGATGGTAACGGTGATCATGTCGGTTGGCTTTCATTTTTTTGAAACGACGAACAAATCCCTGACGGTTCAGTATTTTGACAGGAGGGATGCGCCCGTTGTCTTTGCCCGGTTGCGTGGGTATGGGGCCCTTGCGAATATTGCCGTCGGGACGATTGTCTGGGGCCTTTCCTTTCTTCTGCCCTATCATCTGAATTTTCTGCTTCTGGGGATCTTTATTTCATCTGCCGGAATTTATATGCTGTCGAAAAATCCCGTTCAGGAGCATGGACTGCAACGGCAGAACAAACTCGTCCTCCGCAGGAAATACTGGCTGTACTATGTCCTGAACTTTCTCAGTGGCGCCCGGAGGCAGATTTTCATTGTCTTTGCCGTCTTCCTTCTCGTCGAAAAATACCGGCTGAGCGTCAGCACCATTGCCGGCATCTATGTCCTGAATTATACTCTGACGTACCTGACCAACCGGTACATCTCCCGGGCCATCAACGTTTACGGCGAGCGGGTGGTCCTCTCCCTGGAGAGCGCCAGCCTCTTTATTCTTTTTCTGGGTTATGCCTTGATCGAAAATGCATGGGTGGCCGTTGTCCTCTACATTCTGGACAGCATCTTCTTCAATTTCGCCATCGGATTGAACACCTATCTCCAGAAAACGGCCGATCCGGGGGATCTGGCGCAAAGCACCGCCATCGGCTTCACGATCAACCATATCTCCGCCGTGGTTATTCCCCTGTTAGGAGGCAGCCTGTGGCTGCTGAACTGGAAGCTTCCCTTCATCATAGGCGCCGGCCTGACCCTTGTTTCGCTGTACTTCACCCAGAAGATAAAAATGCCGCTGCATTGACGAACCGCTTCCCTTTCTCACTTGAAGTGCAGCCGCGGCTCTTCCATGATAACCCGGGTGTCCGGTGGGACGGATTCCGTGATCCAGACATTGCCGCCAATGGTCGACCGGGCGCCGATGGTGGTGTCTCCGCCGAGAATCGTCGCTCCCGAATAGAGGATGACGTCATCTTCGATGGTGGGGTGGCGCTTTTTCCCCCTCCATTGCTCTCCTGCGTCCTTGGGAAGCGAAAGGGCCCCCAGCGTAACCCCCTGGTAGATGCGCACCCCTTTCCCGATCTCCGTGGTCTCACCGATGACGACGCCCGTGCCGTGGTCGATAAAGAAACTTTCGCCGATGGTAGCGCCTGGATGAATGTCGATGCCGGTGATGCTGTGGGCGTATTCCGTCATCATCCGGGGCAGCAGGGGGATTTCCTGTTTGTAAAGCTGGTGGGCGATCCGATAGATGCTGATGGCTAAAATTCCGGGATAACTGAAAATAATTTCGTCCGAACTGCCTGCGGCGGGATCCCCCTCGTAGGCGGCCATCACATCGGTCGAAAGTATTTTCTGCAGACCGGGGATGCTGAGCAGCAGAGTCACCGCTTCCTGATAGCCCTTTTCTTCGCATCCCACACAGGGAAGGCTGTATCGGAAACATTGATGCCGGAAGCTGTGCGTTATCTGCCTGGCCAGCAATTCAAAAAGGACCGTGACCATGGACCCGATTTCATAATTCAGATTGACCGGATCGATATTCTCCCGGGAGAAATACCCGGGAAAGAGAAGCTGGCGCGTGCGGCTCAGGATTTCCTTGACGGCCTGCCTGGAGGGGATCCGTTCCGGGCTGATATGGGATAAACGGGTCTCTTTCTGGCAGGAGTCCACAATGGAATCGATGATCTGCGGGAGGGTTTCGCGGTAACGGGACCGTGATGTCGCGTCGGCCTTGCACGTTTTTGTTTCCTGCTCCAGATTTCCGGGTCCTTCCATGTTCATAACCTCCTGGTACTTGGGATTTTCAATTGGGTTCCGGAATGCTCTCCCGATGGAAAGAGCATTTGTTTACCCTGGATTTCAGATGATGGACCGAATGCCATTACCCCATAAGCATATCCGGCAACACGGTGTTCATACTTCCGGAACGGAATCCGTCGAGATCGATGGCGACATAGGGAAAGCCGAACTTGTGCACCGTGGCGGCAATCAACTCCCTGAGGTTCCAGGCCCTTTCCAGTTCAGCCTTTCCGAACTCCAACCGTGCCACGGGAAAGTGGTCCCGAACCCTGATTTCCAGAAACCCCAGCGAGAGGAGAAAACTCTCCGTCTGATCGATTCTGGCCAGGGCTTCCACCGTAATGGCCCGGCCATAGGGTATCCGGGACGCCAGGCAGGCGTAAGCCGGTTTGCACCAGGTGGGAAGATTTTCCCTTCTTGACCATTCTCGGATCTCCGTTTTGGATAACCCCACTTCCTGCAGAGGGCTTCGGACATTCATCTCCCGAGCGGCACGGTGGCCGGGACGGTAATCCGCCAGGTCATCATAATTGTCGCCGGCGAGAAGAACGGAAAAATTTTCTTCTTCCGAGATGCTCTTCAATTCCCGAAATAAGGTCAGCTTGCAGAAATAACAACGTTCCGGCGGGTTGCGGATGAAATGGGCCTCTGCAAATTCTTGAGTGAAGATGACCTGATGACGGAATCCAAACTGAGCAGCCAGTTCCTTTGCTGCAACGAGTTCAGATTCCGGATGAACGGGGGAAGCTGCCGTGACCGCCAGGAAGCGGTTTCCCAGTATCCGGTGGGCGATGACGGCCAGCAGGGTGCTGTCGACTCCGCCGGAAAACGCCAGGACGGCGCTCGGGAAGGTTGATATCAGGTTCTGGAGGGCATCGAGTTTTTGTTCGCTCATGGTCCTGTTCTCCTGCTGCGTGCTTTTATGATACAAAATCTTCCAGTTCCTCCCAGCGCTGATAGGCCTGTTCCAGCTCCCGCTCCAGAGCCTCCAGCCGCGCGTTGGTTCCGGCCACCGCGGTGGAATCGCCCCTGGCGTAGAATTGAGGCGAACTCAGGATGGCGTAAATCCCCGCCTTCTCTTGTTCCAGGGCCTCGATTCTCCGGGGCAGAGCCTCCAACTCCCGCGTCTCTTTGTAGGATAGTTTCCGCTGTTCCGGAACCCTCTTCTCCCGTCCAGGTTTTTCCGCCCTGTCCGGCGTCTCCCGGCTGGCTGGGGCGGGCCTCTGGCGAAGCCAGTCGTCATATCCGCCCACATATTCCTCCAGGCGTCCGTTCCCTGCGAAAACAAGGGTGGACGTGGCGACGTTGTTCAGAAAGGCGCGGTCATGGCTGACCAGCAGGATCGTTCCGCCGTAATTGAGAAGCCTCTCCTCCAGAAGCTCCAGAGTTTCTGAATCAAGGTCATTGGTGGGTTCGTCAAGGACCAGGACATTGGACGGGACACTGAAGAGTTTGGCCAGGAGAAGGCGGTTGCGCTCACCGCCGGAAAGGGATCGGACAGGCGACAGGATCCGTTCAGGCGGGAAAAGGAAATCCTGAAGATACCCGACAACATGCCGCGGCGCAGCTCCCGTGAAGACCGTTTCGTTGCCGCCGGCGATATTATCTTTGAGGGTGCGCTCTTCGTCCAATTGAGCCCGGAGCTGATCGAAGTAGGCGACCTCCAGGCCGGCGCCGAGGCGCAGCCGGCCGTGCTGAGGCGTCAGCTCTCCCAGGAGGATCTTGAGCAGCGTTGTTTTTCCCGATCCGTTGGGGCCGAGAATGCCCACCTTGTCGCCGCGCAGGACGGTGGTGGAAAAGTTCCGGATAATAACCCGGTCGCCGAAGGAAAAATCGATCCCTTCGGCATGGACGACGAGCTTTCCGCTGCGCTGCGCCTCCGAAATGGCCATCCGCGCGGTTTCCGCCCGTTCCCTGCGCAGGGCCCGTTCGCGGCGCAGCTGCTCCAGAGCCCTCAGCCTGCCTTCGTTCCGGGTGCGGCGGGCCTTGATCCCCTGACGCAGCCAGATTTCCTCCTTTGCGAGCTTCCGATCGAAGTCCTGCCAGGCCTTCTCTTCCGCGTCCAGCATGGCCTGCCGGCGTTCGAGATAGGCGTCGTAAGGGCAATCGAAGGAAAGAAGCCGTCCCCGGTCCACCTCCACAATGCGGGTTGCCAGCTTCTGAAGAAAGGCACGGTCATGGGTCACAAAGATGACCGTCCGGCTGAACTTGAGTAGAAACTCTTCCAGCCGGAGGATGGTGTCAATGTCCAGATGATTGGTGGGTTCATCCAGCAGGAGAAGGTCCGGATCAGCCGCCAGGGCCCTGGCCAGAAAGACCCGGCGTTTCAGTCCCGCCGAGAGGGTGCGAAATTCGATGTTTTCGCCGATGCCGCTCTGGGAAATCAGATTTTCGACCCGCTGGTGAAAATGCCAGGCACCGGATGTCTCCATGATGTGCTGAACCCGTTCGAGCTTTTTCAGAGAATCCAGGTCTGCGTTTTGAGAAAGACGGCCCGTCAATTCGTGATATTGCCTCAGCAGCTCCAGGTGTTCCGGTGCACCGGAGGAAACGATCTCGTAGACCGTACCCGGCAGATCGTCGGGGACATCCTGCGGAAGCAGGGCAATCCGGGCGTCGGGGCTTTTAACGACCTCTCCTTCATCAGGGGGGAGGTCCCCGTTCAGCATGTTCAGAAGGGTTGATTTTCCGGCTGCGTTGCGGCCCACCAGTCCGATGCGCTCACCCTCCTCGATCCGGAGTGTTGCTCCTTCCAGGAGAAGAGGCCCTCCGAGGCTCAGGGTGACATCATGAATCCATACGAATGCCATCGCCAGTTCCTGTATCCCTTCTGCCGAAATCTCCGCTCTGTCCCGGAAATTTCGTGGCTGAGGGGAAAAAAGATTTTACCTGCCGCAAAAGAGGCGGATTTCTCCACTTCCTCTTTGAAACATTGAAATTGCTTTTATCGGGTTTCAAAGGTATTTACCATGACGTATCGGGAAAGAGTAGGGGAATCATGAAATTTGAGAAATACGCCATCTCCGAGGCGATCAAGAAGAATCTTGCCCAGCTCGGCTTCAAGAGGCCGACGGACATCCAGTTTAAATCCATTCCGCCGATTCTCAAGGGGGAGGATGTCCTGGCCATAGCGCAGACGGGAACAGGGAAGACGGCCGCTTTCGCCATCCCCATGATTGACAGAATTCACCGGAAAAAAGGCCGTCAGCGGGTTTTCGGCATCACGTGCATCGTTCTGGTGCCCACCAGGGAACTGGCCCTGCAGATTGGCGGGGTATTTGCCGCGCTGTCGAAGCACACACGGGTGAAATCTTATCCCGTGATCGGCGGCGTCGAGCAGGATGCTCAGATTGCACGGCTCCAGGATGGGATCGACGTGCTGATTGCCACCCCGGGGCGGATGTTCGATCTCATCCACCAGGGATTCATCCGGCTGGATTCCCTGGAGACCCTGATTCTGGATGAAGCGGATCATATGCTGGATCTGGGATTTATCAAGGACATTCAGGCCGTCAAAAGAATGCTCCATCGAAAACATCAGACACTGTTCTTTTCGGCAACCATCAATCCGGAGATCAAGAAACTCGCTTTTTCCCAGGTAAAAAGTACGGCGATCCGTATTTCGATATCCCCCGACGATCCCGTGGCCGCCAATGTCTCCCATGCGGTCCTCTTTGTGGAGATGGATGACAAGCGGTTCTTCCTGGAGCGCTTCATCAAGGAGCACTGGGACAGCAAGATCCTGGTCTTTGTCCGGACCCGGGTGCGGGCGGAGCGGGTTGCCAAAGCCATGGAACGGGTAGGGATTGAGGCTCTCACCATTCATGGCGAAAAGGACCAGGAAGAACGATCCCTTGTGCTCAGCAGGTTCAAGGAGGGGACAGTCAATCTTCTCATTGCAACGGATGTCAGCGCGCGCGGCATTGATATCCCGGATGTCAACTACGTGATCAACTATGATCTGCCGGATAAGGCGGAAAATTACGTTCACCGGGTGGGAAGAACAGGGCGGGGTTCCCACAAGGGGGTTGCCCTTTCCTTCTGCAGCACGGAAGAGAAAGAGCGCCTGGAGGAAATCCGGCAGTTCCTGAACAGGGAGATTGAGGTTGTCAAGATCGGGAAAAACGATTACGATTTCACCTTGACCCTCTCCAGCAGGAAAACCGGTGCCGAGGCGCTGATCGAAGAGCACGAAGCCTGGATCAGGTCCAGGAGGAGAAAGAAATCCTGAATGATCAGGACGCGGTATGACTGAAGCGGTTGATCTGACGAACGTATCCATGAGGAGGAGAAGATCATGTCTGACAGAGAGATCTATATTACAAAATTTGACCTGGAGCGATTGTGGAGCCTGATTGATGAAATCCGCCAGCACGACGACAAGAGGAAGGCAAACCTTGATATGCTTGAAAAGGAGCTGGACCGGGGGCTTGTCGTCGAACCGGACGAAATCCCGAAGGATGTCATTACGATGAATTCCAGGATCGTTTTTACGGACCTGGATTCCGGGGCAACCATGACGGTCTCGCTGGTCTTTCCTTCCGATGCGAATTTTGAAAAGAAAAGAATCTCCATCCTGTCTCCCATTGGAACGGCGCTGCTTGGATATCGTGTGGGGGATACCGTTGAGTGGAATGTTCCTTCCGGAACGAAGCGTCTGAGGGTGGATAACGTCGTCTACCAGCCGGAGGCAGCCGGTGATTATCACCTGTAGGGAACGAGGAAGTCGGTTCCCGGGAAATTCCTGCCAAATCCCAAGAAGCGGGTTATCGGCCGTTTGAAGAAATTTGACGTTCCGGCCGATTGAAATCCGAGAACGTCAGCGGCTTTCCGGGTAACCCCCGTTCTGAGGCTTTGATTTCAATCGGTGGGGGAGAATGGACCGACGGAATCAGGCCCGCTTTTTTCATATAGGAAAAATGTCTTTTGAAGGGTAACTGGAGAAGAATGACCGGACCGCGGACGGCAAGAACCCGAGGATAAAGAATGGAGCATGAAACCGGCAGCAACAAGGAGTTCACCATGCATTTCAGGGAGCATCATCGGAAGGCCGCTTGCTGGGCGTTTGCCTGTTTGCTGGGCCTTCTGGTCACGGTAAGACCCGTTTCTGCAGACACATCCCTGCAGCGGGAATTGATTGAAAGCGAGCAGCATGAAACGATCGAACCGGAGAAACGCAAAGGGGTTCTGGGAAAGGCCCACTACTATAACAAAAGCTTCCGGAACAAAAGAACCAGTTCCGGTGCGCTCTACAATCCCGAGAAACTGACGGCGGCCCATCCGACGCTGCCTCTGGGTTCCCGGGTCAAGGTCTTAAATCTCGACAACCAAAAGTCCGTCATCGTGACGGTCAATGACCGCTGCCGAAACCACGGGTATGAGTTGATCGATTTGTCCCATGCAGCGGCGCGTGAACTGGGTTTTCTTGGCAGGGGGACGGCTATGGTCAGGATCACGAAACTCGACGAGGCCGCGCAGTAGGAATCCGGATTTTTCTGTCGTGGCAGCGGCGGAACTGAATTTTCAGGAGCACGATTTCCCGCTCCTTGTGAAATGGAAATCCTATTTCCTGAACCTTCTTTTGACCCCGGTTAGTGCGAGGAGACCGGTACCCAGCAGAAGGATCGGAGCAACAATGGGTACGGGCCTGGGTGGCTTGGGAGGGGGCTCCTTGGGTTCCTCCGGGTGGTCGTGGGATGGCGGATGCGGCCGGTCGTCTGGAGTGTGATGCGGAATGATCACAGGCGGGACCACAATTCTGGAATCGGCCAATGTTCTCCCGATCAGCTCTTCAGGGATAAGCGTTTCGGCCGGTTCCGGAGGCGCCGGATAGGTGTTGACATTCAGGGGCTGTGGACCGGCAGCGGGTTCTGCCTCCAACTCGGGTTCCGCATAGGCGGGAGGGGCGGCTGCGTAACTGTTGCAGCACATCGTTCTGACGGTTGTATCGCCGTCGGTGATATATCCGTCGCCGGCCGGCAGCGTGATCGGCGTCTTTTTTCGAAAGATCGTATCGTCTTTCCTGTAATATACGTAGGCCCGCGTGGCTTTGTCCAGTCTGCCCATTTTCGCGTTTTCCCATTTGAATCCCGTAAAGTGCGTTTTCAGCACCGGGTCGCTGAGCACCGCCTTGCGGAAATCGTCAAGGGAATGAATGGAGTTCTTTTTACATAGCCCGTACCACTTTCCGTTTCCTTCAAAGCTGGCATCTTCAAACTCCTGCCTGGCCGATTCTTTTTGAAGGCCTTCGGTCTGTTTGACGGCTCCGGGGGCAGGGGGCTGTTTCTGCTCCTTTGCCGGGGAGTAAAGGAAAACCGCCAGGATGGCCAGGATCAGGATGAAAACGATGGCGGCAACATTTCGTCTGCGGCGGTTGAGCTGGTTCATAACTCTCTGCTCCCATCCCCAAGGAATATCAGCTCGATGTCTTTGTGTCGGTCATCGGCTGAATCTCCGGTTTTAGAATCCGGGAATGTTAGGGATGATCTTCAGGAAGTTGATGCAATTAAAGCGCCACTCCTGGAATATTCCCTCCGGCGGTGGAAGTAATTGTAATTATTTTGGTTATCTTTCTTTATTGACACATGAAAAGACGGGTTTTATACTGACACCGTCAAAAATAATGTCTTACCGAACCTAGATGAAATAAGTTATCGAACTTTCCTCCATGTGCCATTCCGGGAGGAACAGGCGCCTGGAGTCGACCCATTCCAACGCCAATAGTCATAAAGATGACGCCGGCCACAACTATGAAGAAAGCGGGATTGATCATATGGATTCTTGGCGTTCTCTTCGGTCTCGCCTTTGTCAAAACCGGTATGGCGGCTGACAGATTTCATATCGATGAGGAGGTCTTGAAAAAAGCGGAAGAACGGTTCGGCAGAGCGGCTCCGGGCCGGTTGATCGCCTGGGAACATCTCGTCCGTCAAGGGAGGACTCAGTCGGACCTGGAGACGCTTGACAGGGTCAATTCGTTCTTTAACAGCACCGTTTCCTATGCCGAAGATCTTCATCTCTGGGGTGTGAATGATTACTGGGCGACGCCGGTGGAATTGCTCAGCCTGGGGGCAGGGGATTGTGAAGATTACGCCATTGCCAAATATTTTACTCTGAAGGCCATGGGAATCTCGGAAGAAAAGCTGAACATTGCCTATGTTAAAGCCCTGGAGATCAACAGGCCACACATGGTCCTTACCTATTACCGTGACCCAGGGGAAGAACCCCTTATCCTCGATAATCTCATCAACGCCATCAAGCCTTCTTCACAGCGGGGCGATTTATCGCCCATATTCAGTTTCAACGGTTCCGGTCTCTGGATGGCCCAGCAACGGGGGCGGGGCATCATAACCGCCAGCAGCCGGCTCAGAAAATGGAGAGATCTCCTTACGCGAATGTCGGATCACAAAATCTGAACGAGGGGTTAAGAATGACACTCTTTAAGCAGCTCATCCTCTTCACCTTGATGCTGTTCCTGATTCTGTTTACGGGAACATTGCTTCTCAGCTTCAACAATACCCGTTCTTTTCTGCTCAATCAGCTTGAATCCCATGCGCAGGATACGGCGACATCTCTGGGGCTGGCGATTTCACAACGGGCCGTCGAAGAGGACCGGGCCAGTTTAGAAAGCATGATCAACGCCGTCTTCGATCGGGGATATTACCAGACCATCCGGTACGTCAACGTGGAGGGAAAGGTCGTCGTGGAGCGTCAGCTTGCCGTGACGTTCGAGGATGTGCCATCCTGGTTCATTGCCCTGGCCCCCCTCGATCCCCCCGAGGCAAGTGCGAATGTCATGGCCGGCTGGCGGCAGGGGGGAAAGATTTATGTAAGGAGCCACCCGGGATTTGCCTACTCTGCCCTGTGGAAAGACAGTGCGAGAATGACCCTCTGGTTTCTTTCCTGCGCCGTGTTCGTGTTTCTCGTGGGAGGGCTCGGATTGCGGCTGCTTCTGAGGCCGCTGGCGCTCGTGCAGCGCCAGGCTGACGCGATCTGCAGGAAGGAGTATGAAAGTCAGGAACCTCTGCCGCGGACAAGGGAACTCCGCCAGGTGGTTATCGCCATGAACCGGATGACCTTCAAGGTGAAGGAGATGTTCGAGGAGCAGGCCGCCTTTGCGGAGGGGTTCCGGGAGCATGCCTATTTCGATTCCCTGACGGGGCTGGGAAATCGCCGCTACTTCGAAATGCAGATGCGGTCCAGGCAGGAAGAGCGTGAAGGAGCCGGAGGCGGCCTTCTCCTGCTTGTCCAGATCCGCGATCTGCAGCGCCTCAACCGGCAGCGAGGCCTTCAGGCCGGAGACGAGCTGTTGAAAGCGGCCGCGTTCATCCTCCGGGACCTCGCGCAGTCCTGTTCCAATCCTGTCCTTGCACGGCTTACGGGAGGGGATTTTGCCGCCTTTCTGCCCGATTCGATGTCCTGGGAGGCTCCGAAGATTGCGGAGAAGACGGCGAATGCCTTAAGCCGCCTTGCCGAGAGGAAGCTATCGGCGACGGAGAATGTGGCCAATATCGGCGCCGTGACCTATGACACCCCCACGGCACTTGGCAGCCTGTTGTCGGAGGCCGACCTGGCCTTGAGGACGGCGCAGCAGAAGGGGCCAAATGCCTGGCATATCCGGGGAATTACGGAAGAGACGGAAAAATTGCCCGCCGGAGAGCAGCAATGGAGGCGCACACTGGAAGACGTGTTGCAGGCGCGGAGAATCCGGTTCGATGCTCAAGCTGTAGTGAGAACGGCAGTCCGGAATGACTGCATGCATCTGGAAGTCTTCTCGAGGATCGTTCGAGGAGAGGACGGCGTGGAATTTCGTGCGGAGCTCTTTCTGCCCTTTGCGGAGCGCCTGGGGCTTGTTTCTCTCCTGGATCGCATTGTCCTGGAAGAGGCGATGCGCCTCGATCGGCAGAAACTCGGCGTTGACGCCGTGGCCGTGAACATTTCCCCTGCCTCCCTTCATGACGATGACTTCCGCAGCTGGCTGCATTCCGCCCTGAGGGACCTGCCTCCGTCGGCTCCGCGCCTTGTCTTTGAATTCGCCGAATCCGCGGCCATCCGAAGCCTTGATTCCGTCAGGCAGTTCCGGGAGCATATCCGGCAGTGGGGGCACGCCGTGGCCTTGGACCATTACGGGCAGAGTCTCTCCAGGCTGGGCTATCTGCAGCTCCTGCGTCCCGATTATGTGAAGGTTGACCGGGCGTACACGGAAGCGCTGAAGGATTCGGCGGGCGACAGCCGATTCTACATCGGGTCGCTCTGCAGTGTTGCCCACAGCATCGATGTCCTGGTGATAGCGGAGGGTGTGGAGACGGAGGAGCAGATTGATATGCTCAAAACACTGAATATCGACGGGTTGCAGGGGTATGCCATCGATCGTCCGAAGCCGATGGCAGGGAATTCAGCGGGAAGCTGAATCTTATCCTGAAAAGAAAAAGCTATTCCTCACCGCAGAATCGATTTCAGGGATTCAACCCCCGTTTTTTCAATTCCAGCCGGACATCGATCCTGCGTTTTCTGAGCTCATCGGCCGTATAACCCAGGGAGCCTGTTCCGATTCCGAGACCTATGCCGCTGTGATGACCGAATGTTCCTATTCCGAACCCGACTTCCGGACCCTGCGGCATTTCCTGACGCTGGATCTCATCGTCCAGGCGATAGAAGTAGCGGAGAAGATCCTCATTTCCCATTTTCATATAATCCTCGGCAAGGAGTTCCTGAGTCCGCGTCGAGCATGCGGTTGCAATCAGCGCTGCCGCCATCAAAAAAAGAAAAAAAACGACGTTTCTCTTTCCGTTCATTGTTCATCCTCTGTGAATTTGAGCCCCGGGCCTGTCCCTATAGAGCTTCCGGAGCGGTTCTTCACTTCAATATGATCTTTTGACCCCGTAATGTAAACAGATTTATTCTTCATTTTTCAATCGCTGAGGATCGGGTTCTCTGTAAGGATAAGAGCGGGGATAAAGAAACCGGGTCCCGAAAGAAGGACGTGCCACCCTGCGCCATCACAGGGGCCGTTGAAATCGGAAGATCCTGCCGGGGAAGGAGTCGGGGTTGAAGGGAACGAGAGCGATAGAGACCCGGTTGGACGGGCGATTTCTGGTCACAAGTTTCAAGCCGCACAGGCAAAAGGCATTTTATGGGTTGAAACTCTTCATCTTTGGCATTAAGCTGCAGTATATTTCAGGCGGAAGGGAGGTGAAGAAATGAGAAAATCCATTGTTTTCATGCTATTGATGAGCCTGGTGCTGGTCATCTCCTATGGCTGTGCATCCAAGGATTATGTCAGGCAGCAGACCGATCCCCTGGCGGACAGAATCTCCAAGCTGGAAGCCGCATCCAGGGATTCTTCAACGCAGTTGGGAGAGAGGGTCACCAAACTTGAGGCTGGCTGCAGCGCAGCCAAGGCTGAAGCGGACAAAGCGGCGAGAGATGCGGCAGAGGCTCTGCAAACGGCTAAGGAGAGCCGCAATCAGGGTGACATCGCTGCGGACAGGGCCGAGGCTGCGGCAAGAAGGTCGGAGGCTGCTGCAAAGAAAGCCGAAAAGGCTTTTGAACTGCACCAGAGAAAATAGGCAATTCTTGCGGGGGCCGGGCTCCTGTGCCAGGATGCAGGAGCGGCCCCGGCAAGAATCAAAACTCGTCTTCAAGAAACGCAACGTCCCGTGTTTCCCATGGCCGGCTTAGATCCCCGCTTTTCATTCCGGTAAGCCGCATTCCGGAATTACTGGGTTATATCGGTCGGCATCCCGTCTTTCTTTTCAAAGGCAGTCCGCAATTTCGAAACATCCGTCCTTCCAAGAAGACCTCTTCGGATCAGCAATGCCGCGGCATCAGCCAGGGTCGTTTCAGCGTACGGATCGTTGTGCACCTCCAGATAAACCCTGCCGCCGTGGACGCCCACTTTGACAGGCTGGCGCACGATGATCGTGCGGACACCGTTTGGCACCAGCGTGTAAAGAATCGGAATGTCCTCAGGATAAAGCCTTATGCAGCCGTGACTGGCCATTCTGCCGATGGCAAAAGGCTTGTCTGTACCGTGAATGAGGATGCTTTGGTCGGACAGCCTCAGGGCGTGAGTGCCCAGCGGATTGTCGGGTCCCGGAGGCACCACCGGCGGTAGTTCAGGCTTTTCAAGCCGGATGGATTCGGGAACATGCCAGGGCGGATTGGCGATCTTCTCGATCACCTTGAATTCCCCCACGGGCGTGTCGTGGCCTTCTCTGCCGATGCCGATAGGGAACGTTTCCAGGAATCGTGACCCCCCGGATTCAAAAAAGTAATACAGGCGATACTCGGAAAGATTGATGAGAATCTGTTCCGACATCTCCATGTCGGGCAGGATCCACATGGTGGGAATCCTCACCGGTGTTCCCTCGCCGGGTACAAAAGGGTCCACTCCTGGATTCGCCTCGGTGATTTCATTGTACCCCAGTTCGAATTTCCTGGCGATTTCAATCAGGGATTCTCCCCGTTCAACGCTGTAAGTCCTGACGGCCCCAACAACCGTGTCCGACGGCGCCAGGGAAAAAAATTCTCCCTGGGCCACGGCGGGGGGCAGAAACAGAGCCAGAAGTAAAAAGAAGAAAAATAATCTTGTCATAAAGGCTATAAATCACTATTAAGAGCGTAATCTTTACTTTTTGAAGACCTGATGTCAGTTTGGAACATCTTTGGCAAGAGCCATTGGAGGACAGGGGCGGCTGTCCGGGATTAAATTTCAATGGAGCATACATGAATCATGCTGAATTGTAAACGTACAGGATGCATGGCACTTTACGCTGTTGCGGTTTGGCTTTGCGTTATGGTTTCCGGATGTGGCTGCGAAGCCGCTGTTACCGGTCCTCAGGAAGGTGCCCTTTACGAGGAATTCGGAGTGGAGAGGGTGCTCAGTACGATCGGTCCGAGGGCCGAGGCCCGAATAAAACCCTTTTTCGATCGGACCGGTGTCCCATACCCCTCTTTCCGTCTCAGTTTTGTTGTCGTGAAAGAAGAAATGGTCCTTGAGGTCTGGGCTGAAAATGAAGGCAAATGGACCCATGTACGCGACTATGAAATCCTGGCTGCAAGCGGCTGGCATGGCCCCAAACTGAGAAGGGGAGACCGCCAGGTCCCCGAGGGCATCTATCAGATCATCGCCCTGAATCCGGCCAGCCAGTTTCATCTGTCCATGAAAATCAATTATCCCAATGATTATGACCTTCAGAGGGCTCGTGATGAAAACAGATCCAATCTGGGAGGTGATATATTCATTCACGGAAAGGATAAATCCCATGGGTGCCTTGCCGTTGGCGATACCGCCATTGAGGAGCTGTTCGTCCTTGTCGCAAAGACAGGTCCGAACAATGTCAATGTGATCATCACCCCCCATGATATGCGGAAGTACGGACCCAACCCCGGCAGAGTGTCCGATCCCTCCTGGGTGCCCGATCTGTATAATACGATCTGGCGGGAGCTTTCAAAATTCAAAACCAGGCAGGGCGCCTGATTGAAGATTCCACGGCTTCGGGAAGATCAGTACCGCATCCCTGCTGCCGGAGCAAGCAGGGCAAGAATACCCAGGATCACAAACAGCGCCGCCGCCACCCAGCGCATGATCTTCATGTTGATTCGATGAGCGAGTGACTCTCCGATCAGGACTGCTGGGATGTTGGCGATCATCATTCCTGTCGTTGTTCCAAGCACAACGGCGACCAGTGAGTCGTAGCGGGCAGCCAGGGCAATCGTGGCAAGCTGGGTCTTATCGCCCATCTCCACCAGGAAAAAGGCGATCAGGGTTGTAAAAAAGACCCCGGCGCCCTTGAGATTTCGATTTTCTTCCAACCTGTCGGGTACGAGCGCCCAGGCTCCGAACCCGAAAAAAGAAAGGGCGACAATCCATCTCAAAATATCGGGAGACACAAGACTTGAAAGCCAGGATCCCAAGGCACCTGCGGCGAAGTGATTCGCCAGGGTTGCGAAGAGAATGCCGAGGATGATCGGCAGCCTGCTCCTGAATTTTGCCGCCAGGACAAAAGAAAGGAGCTGAGTCTTGTCGCCCATTTCAGCAATGGCGACAATGGCAGTAGACCAGAAGAGGGTCTCCAAAATCTTTCTCCTTCTTTGGAAGAATAAGCCTTTAAAGGAAGAGGGGGATCACGTAAGTCTTTTAAGGGATCTTCGTAGAAGTTTTTGAGTCGTTCTAAACGGTGCCTTTACCACTCCCGTATATGCGAAGTCAATGCATCTGAGAGCTGAGCATTTTGAAAAAAGGAAAGGGGATGTCCTTATCCAGAGGGATCTATGGTTGAGATATTATGCCATCCACGGAAAGCCAAGGGTAAATGGATAAATCAAACATCAGCCTGTCGTGTCGGAAAAAATTTTCAACGGTCATCCTGTACAAAATCAGGAATTAACTTTCCCTTCATTAAAACGAATCCGGAGAGATTAACTGAAAAACAATGCTGCAAAGAGGCTTAAAGTGATAGTACTAATCCCCCGGCATGGCATAACCGCTTGGCCGCTCCCATTCGGAAAAACATATGAACAGAAAAAAGAATCCTCTTAACATATTTTTAGCGATGTGTGGTTTTCTCGCCTTTTTTGTGATTTCGCCACATAATATCCCTCATGCCAAGTCTGCATACATGAGCCTGACTCATGACGTCGTGCCGCCGGACTCGGACATCGTACCGCCGGACCAGGACGTCATCCCACCGAAGTCGGACGCCATCCTGCCAGAGGAAGACATCATGCCGCCAGACGAGGAGGTCATGCCGCCAGACGAGGAGGTCATGCCGCCAGACGAGGAGGTCATGCCGCCAGACGAGGATGTCATGCCGCCAGACGAGGAGGTCATGCCGCCAGACGAGGATGTCGTACCCCCTGACGAGGGCGTCAACCCGCCAGACGAGGACGTCATGCCGCCCAACTCGGACGTCCTCCCCCCGGACCAGGGTCAGGACAGTTGAAGCTCGGGAAGATTTTCTGCGAAATGACAGCAGCTTAAATGTTCTTAAGAATGGGGCAGGATCGGGTTGCCGTCAACTCAAGTCTTGTTGAAAACATGTAAGCCCAGAATTGATGGATCTGCATCAAAGCCGAAATTCCCTCACGGATAATTTTGATGAATGTTTCATTCCGCCAATGGAGGTGGCGGATTTGGGGAAACTCTTCCTGCCAGTGGTCTTTTAGCTCAATGCGTTCTTTCTGTGTTGCGGTTGGATGATGCTCTGACTTCCTAGGTGGGTATTCCTAAATTGGGGTCTGTCCTGGAAAAATTGATGACTTCGCGGGGGGCTGTTTCTCCCCTTTTTATCGCCAAGGCCCTGAATAGTTCAATCAGGGCCTTGGCTGGGAAGCATCCTGGTTCCTGGAGGTAAGGGGTTAGAGACATGATCGGCACTACCCGTCTGTTTTTCCGCTGCTGAATGCCGGATTGTCCTCGCCATGAAAGGCTTGATTCCCTCCTTTGGTTCAGGAAGGCTCGTTTTTCGTCAGCAGATCTGCGACTAGCGGATCTTTCTGTCATGTCGGGGCCTCTGATTTTGCCGAAACATATACGCAATCGCCGGACGCAGAACCCGTTGGAGAAAGAATAGGTCCTTTTTCATAATACCATCTGTTCACAGGACAATCGAAGCGACAGAATTACCGTTAATAATTCATCAAAATATACAGCGTTGTGGCGGTTCCCGCACTTCTTATCGTACCTGATGCTGGGCAGCTGGCAGCACTGCCGACCACTCTCACAGTTTGATGACCGCCCCTGGCTGACGATGCTGCACTTGCCATTCCGCTATAGCTGTTGGGAATCCAGTACCTGTAAACATAAGTAGAGACAGAACCTGTATTGGAGGGCGCAACATCGATATATTGTCCACCTGAGGTGGCAATGGTATGTTTTATTGTCCCGATTATGGTGCAAGTAGCCCCCGCACCAAACGAAAGGCTCAGTACAACGGCTGCAGCAACCAGCAAAACGATCAGACTTTTCTTCATGATGACCTCTCCTTTATTTCTGATTTAAATGTTTTTTCAATGGATGTCCTTAAATGAACCTGTTTGTATCCGCCTTTATTTTACAGAAGCGGAGTTCAAGAGCTTGTCGCCCTTGATGCTATTTTCCCCAAGGGCGACGGTCTAACGGTAATTTAAGGCACTCCCTGATCATGTTGCTCACACTCACTCCGGTTCAAGGCCGATATAGATCTTGTGCTCGAAAACGACAGGAATGTCTCGACGTTCATTATTAGGCAACAACTAAGCAATCTTTACAGAACGACTTTCCCACCATGGTAGTATACTATTCTGTTAAAACCGCACTGTCAACGATATTTGTTTTCGAGACAGAAAGCTGGAATCTTAGACGCGCATGCGGGCTTTTAGCTTTTCTGTGGGTTAATTGATCAGATGATACCAGGGCTGAAAATCTTGACGAACGTTACGATGTATCGAAAGAAAGACCGTATGAAGAACGTCTTTGATCTGACGCCTCAATTCATAGCTGCTCAACGGCCTCTCTGAGTTTTCCGCTTTCGAGAAGCTCCAGAAACTGCTCGCCAAGGGACTCAGAAAGTCTCACCGTTTCCTG
>MVRU01000035.1 GCA_002067745.1 Syntrophus sp. PtaU1.Bin005 | reverse complement strand
CCGCTTCTCCCCCAACAGGATCCTGTCGCATTATCTGATCAAGCACGCCGATTTTATCGCCTGCCATGTCCCGGCTTACGTCACCCAGTTCGACCTGCTGGACGGCATCATGGACGGAGGGATCTTCCTCCTCAACGCTCCCTGGACGGTTGAGGAAATGGAAATGGAAATTCCCGCCAGGCTGAGGAAGATCATTGCGGAAAAACACCTTAAATTTTATGCCATTGACGCAGTCAGCATTGCGGAAAAGGTGGGGCTTGGCGGAAGGATCAACATGATCATGCAGGCTGCCTTCTTCAAGATCGCCAACGTCATTCCCCCGGATGAGGCGATCAATTTCCTCAAGGAGGCCATTCAGCATGCTTACGGCAAAAAAGGTTCCAAAATCGTCAGCATGAACATCAGCGCCGTGGATCAGGCACTGGAGGCGATCAAGATCATCGAGGTGCCGGAATCGTGGGCGGAGACCGGCCGGGCGACCTATACACATGAGATCGTCCCCGAATTTGTCTCCAAGGTCATGAACCCGATGATTCTCCAGAAGGGGGATGAAGTGCCGGTAAGCGCCCTTCCTCCCGACGGCATCTTCCCGACGGCGACGTCACGTTATGAAAAGCGGGGGGTTGCCATCAATGTGCCGGAGTGGATTCCGGAGAACTGCATCCAGTGCAATCAATGCTCCTTTGTGTGCCCCCACGCAGCCATTCGGCCGGTGCTTGCAACGGAGGACGAGCTTCGAAAAGCCCCGACGGACTTTATAAGTCTGGATGCCGTTGGAAAAGAGCTCAAGGGGTTGAAGTACCGGATCCAGATCAGCCCGCTGGACTGCACGGGATGCGGCAACTGCGCCGATATCTGCCCGGCGAAGGAAAAGGCCCTGGTCATGAAGCACCTGAGCTTGCAGGATGAGATCCAGGTGCCGAATCACAAGTTCTCCCTGACCATCACGATCAAGGACAACCTCCTGCCGAAGACCACTGTGAAGGGCAGCCAGTTCTGCCAGCCCCTGTTCGAATTTTCCGGTGCCTGTCCCGGGTGCGGGGAGACTCCCTACATCAAGGTGATTACGCAGCTTTTCGGTGACCGGATGATCATCGGCAATGCCACGGGATGTTCCTCGATTTACGGCGGTTCCGCGCCGGTCTGCCCCTACACCGTCAACGCCAAGGGGCACGGTCCGGCATGGGCCAATTCCCTCTTTGAAGACAATGCCGAATTTACCCTGGGAATGGAGATGGCGATTACCCAGCGGCGGGAGCGAGTCGCCCGCCATATGCGGACGGCCCTGGACGAAAACATTTCCGCGGAGCTGAGGGAGCTCTTTACCGCGTGGCTGGACAATATGAACGATGCCGAAAAGACGAGGGGGCTGAGATTTCCCATCGAGGAGGCGGTGGCCCGGGAGCTGCCGAAATCCGTCGGATTGCAGAAGGATCTTCTGACCAGCATCCTCAGGGTTAAAGACCTGCTCGTCAAGAAATCGATCTGGGCCATCGGCGGGGACGGCTGGGCTTATGACATCGGATTCGGCGGTCTGGACCATGTGATTGCACAGAACCACGATCTGAACATTCTGGTCCTGGATACCGAGGTCTATTCCAATACGGGCGGACAGGCATCAAAGTCCACCCCGACCGGGGCCGTCGCGAAATTTGCGGCAAAGGGCAAGCCGGTGCGCAAAAAGGATCTCGGGCGCATGGCCATGATCTACGAATATGTGTATGTCGCTTCCGTGGCAATGGGAGCCAACAAGAACCAGTTCCTCAGGGCCGTTACGGAAGCGGAAAGCTATCCCGGCCCTTCCCTGATCATCGCCTATTCGCCATGCATCAATCATGGCATCGACATGGGCAAGAGCCAGGAGGAGCAGAAAAAAGCCGTTGAGGCCGGATACTGGCCCCTTTACCGCTATAATCCCCTTCTGGCTGCAGAGGGCAAAAATCCCTTCCAGCTGGATGCCACCGAAATCAAAGGCGATTTCCAGGAGTTCATGCAGGGGGAGGTCCGTTATTCAAGCCTCAGGAGAATGTTCCCCGAGGTGGCGGAGAAACTGTACAAGCAGGCGGAACAGGAGGCGAAAGAGAGAATGGAGAAGTACAAGGAGCTGGCCAAGGTGTAGGTCTTTCTCCCTTCTGTCGGGCGGGGCAACCCCCGGTCCACCAGCCATGGATGATCATTTGAGCAGGCCCCCGGGAAAATTTTCCCGGGGGCCTGCTGCGTTTGGCGGCGTACCGTGGCTTCCCCCTCGGTTTATCGAAGGCAGGAAGAGGGATGCGCTGTGACGTAAGCCGGACGGCATATTTTCGGCGGCTCCACGCCATTGGCAGGCGGTACCATGCTGAAGCGCTGCGCTTGGAGGGTTGAGATCAGAGGCGTGCGAAGTATTCTTCCCGGCAGCCCTTTTCGATCTCCAGGAGGGAGGATAAGGCCCCGTTGAAATCGGTTCTTCCGGCGGTGAAGACGCCATGCCCGTAAACGATGACGCCCCGGCTGTCGGCCAGGGCAGGGGGGACGGTGTGGCACAGGCCGTGGAGGCCCGTGCCCACTTCGCCGGGGACGATGGGAACACCGGCGGCCCGGCGCGGGCGGGGGCAGCAAAGGTGGCATTGCCTTTTTAACCCGACTTCGCAGTTTTTCTCTCCGCAGGCCAGGGAAAGGACAACGGAGAATTTCGGATGGCCGTGCAGGATGGTGCGGCAGGTGCCCCGGGCCACGATGGCCCGGTGGGCGCTCAGCTCGCTGGAGGCGGTGATGCCGGCGCAGGAGGAGCCGTCCAGGGGGACGGGATCGATGCATCCCTGCAGTTCGTCCAGGGAGCTGCCCGTCTGGCTTATGTAGAGAATGTCTTCAAAGAGGCAGGAGATGTTCCCGAAATAGGAATCGACGAGTCCGCAGTCTACCGTGGCCTTTCCCGCTTCCTCCATGGCGGTCAGAACGGTTGCCTCGTCCCGGAAAGGGCCGCGCAGCAGGGGGGAAACCCGTTGAGCGGGCGGATCGAGATGCTCCACCGCCTGTCGGAACGCCGCCTGCTGTGCGGGGCTTGAGCTGCCGGCCCGGACATCCCGGAGGACATCGGCGAAGAATTTGACGAAACAGGCGAAGCAGGCGGAGCTGAAGGTCACGAAGGCCTGTTCGGGGCTGACCGTCCCGCAGGCGATGATCCCCCGGCCGGGCAGGATGGCGCACTTCCGTTTTTTCAAAACCTGGATCAGCTTTTCCGCTTCAAAGGTGGTCACGACGGGCAGATCGTGGAGAAACGTCCGGGTTTCCGTATCCTCCGGCCGAAGAACACCCGATGGCGCTGTCCGGGCCAGGAAGTCCACCACGGTGCGGTAAGGTTCGGCAGGCTGCGCGAAGAGGAGGGCGGAGATGTGCAGCCCTGCGAAGATCTTCTCAATCAGGGGGCGCATTTCATCCTCGCGATTCCAAATCAGCTCCACATCCCAAGCCCCCAACAGGGGCGTGCCCGCTTCAGCCAATCCAGAGCGGACCAGCTTGTCGGCGTATTTTCGGATCAAACGGTCCATGAAGCGCTTACCCCCCGATTTCCCCGCTCCAGGCAATACCCAGTTCAGCGGCCTTTTCCCCCGTCGGCCTCCCTTCGCTGTCAAGGCCGCGGATGCGCCGGTAAACCGCCCGCGCCTTGAGAAATTCATCCCGGTCCAGCGGCGGAATCTCCAGGTGGCCGTTGCCCGTTCCCGGCTCCTCGAAAAAGCGGGCAGGGAGGTCGTCGTCGGTTCCCCGGAATCCGTTGCGGAAATTCATGATCCGCTCCGAGTAATCGATCCGCTCCCCCGCGGACAAAAGGTCATCTGCGGAGGTTTCGAGGCCGGTGACGGCGGTAAAGATCCGGGCGTACTCCTCCAGGGAGGCGGCGAGGAAAACAAAGGGGCAGGCGGTAAGGGAATCGGCGGCGGCGAAAAGGTCCTCCGCCCCTTTGATCATACGGGCCTTGCCACTGAAGGTAAAGCGGTTCGTCGCCACGGGTTTTCGCAGGATTTCGGAACTGATGGGATAGGCGCGCATGTGGCACCCGCCCCTCGTCGACGTGGCATAGGCGAGGGCCATTCCGTAGGCCCCCCGGGGATCGAAACCAGGCAGTTCCATGCCCTTCACCGCCATGGCCGCTTCCGGCTTCCCGCACTGTTCCGCATAGACGGCGGCCCCCTGTCCCAGGGCCTTCCCGATGCCGCGTCCCGCTCCGATATCCTGAAGAAGCGAGAGGATTTCCCGGGGGCCCGGGTGCCGTCGGCGGATTTCCCCATGGCAGGACAGCGTCGCTGCCGCCGAGATGGGATCCATGCCCAGTTCGATGCACAGCCGGTTTGCCTCCATCACCGTTTCCATTTCGGCGTTTCCAAGAAGGGCGCTGAAGTGGGCCAGGGTTTCAAACTCGGGAAGGATCCGACCATCGGATGCAATCCTTTTGCAGAGGATCGTGCAGCCCAGGCAACCCGTCCGGTGGGGGGCATAGCGTTTGTGAAAGGCGTGGGCGTTCATCCCGCGGGCGGCGTCAAAGCGGGTGCGGCGGAAATTGTCCGTGGGCATCATCCGGCGGGCATCGATGAGATCGTAAAGGGCGGCCGTACCGTATCGGCCGATGCCCAGGTCCCCGAGAAGAAAGGGCGAAGCCGACAGGAGGCGCTGAACATCTTCTTGCGCCCTTTTCAAGGCCCCGGGGTCGGCGACCCTCGTTGTGGTTGAGCCCTTGACGGCAATGTATTTCAGATTTTTTGCGGCAAAGAGAAGTCCAAGGCCGTTTCGGCCCGCCGCCCAGGAGCCGTCTACAATGAGGTTCGCATAACGGACCCCGGCTTCCGCCGCCGGGCCCGCCAGGACAACCGCCCCTTTTCCCTTCAGGCGGGCGTAGAGTTCAGGCGTTTTCCTTCCGGACAGGGGCGCGGCCTCCACGAGGGTGATGCGGGCATCCTCGATTTCGATTCCCCGGAGGGTCCTGGCTCGGCCGGTAATGACGAGACCGTCCCAACCCGCTTTTTTCAGGGCCGTTCCCAGCGATCCGCCGAAGGAGCCGTCCCCCACCGTACCGGTCTGCGGAGAGCGGGACATGACGGTCATCATGCCCGAAGTGGGTGAAGCCGTGTCCACCAGGGGGCCGGTAAAGAACAGCAGGGGCATTTCCGGGTCATCCCACGGCCGAGAAGCCTCATCCCACAGGTAGGAGCCCGCCAGTCCCCGGCCGCCGATCTGGCGGGCGTAAACATCCGCGTCCGGATGCTCTACCGTCCATTGTCCGGCAGACAGGTTGATTCTCAGGATTCTTCCCCTCCAGCCGTTCATGGTTCCGTCTTCGTCCTGCCTTGCGGCCGTTTCTTCTCCATGGAGTCGCTGTCCGATGCCGCAGGTCCGTCATGCAGGAACGGCGAATCGCCCTCTCCATCGGGATTCTCTTCCGTGTCCGTGGAGGGTTCCCCGGGGAGGAGAGGAATCCAGCCTTGCGGCACGGTGCCGTCAATAAAGGCTTCCAGGGCTGCCCCCTCGCTCCTCCTGGCAAAGACAATCCCTTCCGGAACGGGAAAGGCTTCCGCGGGCATGCCGGCCAGGGCTTGCTCCATGCAGTACAGCCAGATCGGTGCTGCGGCCCGGCCTCCAACTTCATGGCTGCCCAGGGTGCGCTGCTGGTCGAAGCCGACCCAGACGCCGGTGACAAGCGACGGGGTATAACCCACGAACCAGGCGTCCCGCACGTCATCGGTTGTCCCGGTCTTGGCGGCGACAGGGCGGCTGATGCTTTTTACCCGTTGACCGGTCCCGCTTTCTACGACATCCTGCAGGATATGAGTCGTCAGAAAGGCGACCCGGGGATCGATGACCTGCTCCGCTTTGACCGGATGCTCTTCAAAAATGTTTCCGGTGCGGTCTACGATCTTCTTGATCATGAAAGGCTCCACGATCCGGCCCCCATTGGCCAGGACTCCGTACGCCCGAACCAGTTCCTGCAGGGTCACGGCGGAGGAGCCCAGGGCAAGGGAGAGATTCCTGGACAGCGGCGAGGCAATACCCATGTTGACGGCATAGGCGATCGCGTAGTCCACCCCGATTTCCTGAAGCAGCTTGATGGTGACCACATTGCGGGATTGAACGAGGGCTTTGTGCAGGGAGATCGGCCCCCGGAATTCCTCGTCGAAATTCTGAGGGGTCCAGACCCGCCCCGCATTGTCCGTGAACGAGATGGGTGAGTCGTCGATAGCGGTGGCCGGAGTCAGCCCCCGGTCGAAGGCCGCCGTATAAATAATGGGCTTGAAGGAGGAGCCCGGCTGCCGGCGCGACTGGGTGGTGCGGTTGAATTCGCTCTTGCTGAAATCCCTGCCGCCAACCATGGCCCTGATGGCTCCCGTCCGGGCATCCATGGACAGAAGCGCGCCTTGAACACTGTGCGGGCGGTAGCCCTGGCGGCTTTCGAGTTCCTGAAGCCCCCGTTCCACGGCGTCCCGGGCGGCCTGCTGGATGCGGAGATCCAGGGTGGTGTAAACCTCCAGGCCTTCCTTGTACAGGGCGTCACTTCCGTATGTCCCCTGGATGTAACGACGGATATTTTCGATAAAATAGGCGGCGGGCCGGTCGTTGGGCCGGATCGATCTCAGAAGCAGGGGCGCCTGCAGGACGCCGTTTTTCTCTTCTTCGCTGATGTAGCCCTCTTCCACCATTCGAGTCAGCACGTAAGCCTGCCGCCGCCGGGACCCCTCATAATTGGTGTAAGGATCGTAATTGGACGGAGCCTTGGGAAGCCCGGCCAGAAGAGAAGCTTCGGCAAGAGTGAGGTTCCTCGTTTTTTTCCCGAAGTAGACCTCGGCCGCCGCTTCGATGCCATAGGCGCCGTGGCCCATGTAGATGTTGTTGAGATAGATGTTCAGAATCTCCTCTTTGGAAAGGGACCGGTCGATCTTGAAGGCCAGGACGGCTTCCTTGAGTTTTCGGCTGTAGCTTTTTTCGGAGGAGAGATAGAGCCTTTTGGCAACCTGCTGAGTGATGGTGCTGCCCCCCTGCACAATTTTCCCCGCCTTGAGGTTCCGGAAAAAGGCGCGGGAAATGCCCTGCATGTCGAAGCCATTGTGCTCAAAAAACCGGGAATCCTCAGCCGCAAGGACCGCCTGGATGATGACGGGCGGGAGATCGGTGAATTTGACCAGCTTGCGGTTTTCCAGGTAGAATTCATCGATCAGTTCATTGTTGTCGGCGTAAACCCGGGTTGTGATGCTCGGACGGTACTCCTTCAAGGCGGCAATGCTCGGCAGATCCCGGAGCACGACATAGTAGAGGATGCTGCTGCCCACCAGCAGGGCCAGCAGGAGGAACAGGATGAGCCCGATCAGAATGCCGCCTTCAGAGCCCCGCTTTGCCCAGGGGGGATAAAAGGGAGGCTTATTCATCCTGCTCTCCGGTTGCTGCCGGGCCGCTTTCCGAAACCTCACTGCTTTCCTCGGCAGGCACCTTCTTCCTGCCGGCGCGGGGTTTGCGCACGGCAAAGCGGGCGACCAGGATGCTGATCTCGTAGAGAACCAGCAGAGGGCCGGCCATAAGCAGCTGGCTGATGAGATCCGGCGACGGCGTGAGCACCGCGGCGGCGATAAAGATCAGCAGGATGGCATATCGCCGCTGAGTGGAGAGCATCCGGGCATTGACGACACCGATCTTGGCCAGAAAAAAGACGAAGACCGGCAATTCGAAACAGAGCCCGAAGGCCAATAACAATTTCAGAGCGAGTCCGAGATATTCCCGCATGGTGACCATGGGTTTCAGGAATTCGGAGGAAAAAGAGATGAAGAACTTGAAGGCCGGCGGCAAGGCGACGAAATATCCGAAAAGCACTCCCGCGGAGAACAGGAGGGTGGAAAGAAAAACGAAAGGAAAAACGTATTTCTTTTCCTGTGGATAGAGACCGGGAGAGATGAATTTCCAGATTTCCAACAGGATGTAAGGGCTTGTCAGAATCAGTGCAGCGAAGAAGGAGACCTTCATATACGTGAAGAAGGCTTCCGGCAGAGACGTGAAGACCATGAAGCTGTTTTTGGGCATGACCTCGATCAGAGGGAGGGTCACGATCCGGAAAAGCTCTTCCTTGAAGGTGTAACAGAGGGTAAATCCGATTGCCAGAGCGATGAGGACGTGGACAAAGCGTTTGCGCAGCTCTTCCAGATGGGCCGTTAACGGTAGTTTTTCATCAGCGGATAAGGTCATAAGTTTTCAGGTGTGATTTTTCAATAGATGTTGAAAGAACTGCTTCTCATATCCTCAAGACTTTGGTCGTTTCGGTTCTTCCCGTTCCATATCCGGAGCCTGCCTTCCCGCATGAGCGTCTGCCTGCGGCACCTCGGCGTACATCTTCCGCCGGGATTGTGCCTTCCCGCGCCGTCCGGATGTTCTCCTTTTCTGTATATGAATTGATGGGCTTCACGGCAGGGAAAGAGGTGGGCGGAGCGGAGCCGGTCTGGGGTTCATTCCGGGATGCTGGAGTCAACCATTGGAGGCTGTTCCCTCAAGCTTTTTCTCCTCGGCGGCTTTGTCTTCACCCTTTTCTCCTTCTTTTTGCGGAGACTGCGGCTCATCGTCCTGAAGAGTGCCTTTGAGGCTGTCGGTTACACCCTCGGCGGTTTTTCGGAATTCAGCCAGCCCTTTACCCAGAGACTTGGCCACATCAGGCAGCCGCTTCGGACCGACAACGAGCAGCGCCACGGCGGCAATCAATAAAAGTTCCTGCATGCCGATGTTAAACATGAACGGATCCACTCCAATAAATTTCAATTGGTTATACATAGGGAAACAGAGGATTGTCAAATCATTTATCAGATCCGGAAGCCCAGCAACCGGAGCACTCCGGCGGTCAAAGACGGAAAGTCCGCAAGATTCATAACCCATGGAAAGGAGGGATCAATCTGATGGAGAGAATCGGGAGCGTCGCCCGTCTTCCCGGCTAAGCGGGTAGGTGTCACCCCGATCAAGGCTTCCGGAAGAAGAAGGCCTTGAAAAGGCGCACGACCATACAGGGTGGGCCGCCTGCGGACATCGGGCATTCCCCTGAGTTCGAAGGCGGGGTGAAGCATTGCCGGTTTCCGGTATCCCTTCTCTTTTTTTCCTTATCCTCGGCAAAGATTACAATGCTTAGTTCTAAGGCTAATTTCCGTGAAAAAATACAGTGTTGCAGGTATGGATTTTTGACTGGACTTTATGGTTATACCGTCCTCAGCACTACATTTCAAATCTGCGAGGAAAAAATCATGAGAAGATGGCGTTTAAAATTACTGACGGCAGTTTCGGTTTCGGTCCTGGCCGTCCTTTCGCTGTTATCCACAGGTTTTGCCGGCACCTTGAGCTCGCCTTTGCTGGCCCGGGCGGAACAGGGCGGTACGATCCTCTCAGGCGCCCCTACCTACGATTGGTGGTATGGGTGTTCGCCCACCTCCGCGGGCATGATGGTCGGGTATTACGACAGAAAGGGATACGGCGGACTCAGCTACAGCAACCTGGTAAGGGGCGGCGTGGCGGAATCAACCACATTCGGCATCAGCGCCTGGAGCGCCCTGGCGCAATCCGCCATTGCAAGCTCCGGCCATGTGAGCCATTACTATGTATCGGGCTACGACGCTTCGGGAGATGATCTCGCGGGCCGGACCGTTGCCGAGTATGACAGCCTCGCGGACTTCATGGGCACGAGCCAGGATTCCTATGGAAACAGAAACGGAATGACGACGTTTTTCTATTACACCGATGGAAGCGCTTTTACCGCGAAGGACTCCCTTGACTACGGCATCCAGGATAAGGACGGCGCCTACGGCATCTGGGAATACCTCAATTATGCGGGATATGCTGTATCCCTTTCCAGCGTTTATACTCAGCATATTTTCGGAGAGGACTACGCGAACGGATTTACCTTCGCCGACTATAAAGCGGAGATCGATGCGGGACGCGTCGTCATGATCCAGGTGACGGGGCACTCGATGTTCGGTTACGGTTATGGAGACAACGATACCGTTTACTTCTACAACACCTGGGACGATCAGGAGCACACCATGACCTGGGGAGGAACATACTCTGAAATGGATCAGTGGGGGGTCGTCTGCTTTACCCCGGAGGGCGGAAGCGCCGTACCTCTGCCTCCGTCGATCCTGCTTTTCGGCTTTGGTTTTGCAGGTATTGGATGGTGCGGGAGATTCCGCAGAAAATAGCGTCCTCCTTCTGAAGATCGAAAAGCCCGCCGTCTCTCCCTCTGGAAGCGAAGGCGGGCTTTTTTATTTGACCGCCGGATTAAGACGTTCTCCTTTCTCGCTGTGCAATCGGTTTCCCACCGCAGCTGTCGGTGCCTGTCCCCTCGCTTCCATCCGGTCGCCTTCCGATTTACTGCGATCTGAAATGGCCACGACGGGAATAAAAGGTTTCGGCAAAGGATGCTGTCGCCGGACAAAGGCCGGGGCGGGTTGGCGTTTCGGGAAATATTTTGCCTTTATCCGGCAGTTGTGATAGGTGACGATTCCGTATTAAAATCGACGCCGTGTAGAAGAGAGCGGAGATTTTTGAAGTCAATCTGAGGTGAACCGCATTGAAAATCACAAGGGAAGAAGTGGCCTACGTCGCCCATCTGGCACGGCTGGAATTTTCGGAAGCCGAAGAGGAACTGTTCACCGGTCAGTTAAACGATATTCTGCTTTACATGGATAAGCTCAATGAAGTCGATACGGCCGGGGTGGAGCCCCTGAGCCATGCCATCTCCCTGAGCAACGCCTTTCGGGAAGACAGGGTGCAGGAGTCCCTTTCCCAGGATCTTTCCCTGGCCAATGCACCGGATCCCCGGGGTGAATTTTTCCGGGTGCCCAAGGTGATCGAGTAAACGCATTCGGGCGGATACCGGGACGGAAGAAAGGGTGCCGAAAGGTTGTCCAACGCCCCGGATCATGTTCTGTCCTGCAAAAAGGAGCCTATGGAACTTTACGCATCAACCATTCATGAATTACAGGATAAAATCCGGAACGGGGACGTAACGTCCACCGACATTGTCCAGTCCGTCTTCAGCCGCATCGATGCCGTGGAGGAGAAGGTCCATGCCTACATAACCCTGATGCGACAATCGGCCCTGGAAGAGGCGAATATCGCCGACCAGCGGATCCGGGCCGGTGAGATCAAGGCGTTGACCGGAATCCCCATTGCCCTGAAGGACATTTACTGCACCCAAGGGGTCCGAACGACCTGCGGCTCCCGCATCCTTGAACATTTCGTTCCCCCTTACGATGCAACGGTGGTCGTCAAACTGCGCGAGGCGGGGGCCATCTTCACGGGGAAAACGAACATGGATGAATTCGCCATGGGTTCGTCAACGGAGACCTCCTATTACGGCGTCACCCGGAATCCCTGGGATCTGGAGCGGATACCGGGCGGTTCCAGCGGCGGCTCCGCAGCCGCGGTCGCTGCCGATGAATGCATCGCGGCCCTTGGATCGGATACGGGCGGCTCCATCCGTCAGCCTGCGGCCCTGTGCGGCGTTGTCGGGATGAAGCCCACTTACGGCCGGGTTTCCCGCTTTGGCCTCGTCGCCTTCGCCTCCTCCCTCGATCAGATCGGACCCTTCACGAAGGATGTGGAGGACTGCGCCATCCTGATGAACGTCATTGCCGGCCATGACCCAAGGGAATCCACTTCGGTCCCGGTGGATGTTCCCGATTACCGAGATTATCTCAACCGCGGCGTAGACGGCTGGACGGTGGGAATTCCAAGAGAATACTTTGTCGGGGGAATTGACCCCGAAGTGCGGGCGGCCGTTGAGCAGGCCATCAAGACCGTGGAGGGACTGGGGGCGAAATGCCGGGAAATCTCCCTCCCCCACACGGATTACTGCGTGGCGGTATATTACATCATAGCGCCGGCAGAGGCCAGCTCCAACCTGGCCCGTTATGACGGCGTCAAATATGGATTCCGGGCAGCCGAATGCCGGGACCTTCTCGACATGTACAAGAAGACGCGGTCGGCGGGCTTCGGTGCGGAGGTGAAGCGGCGCATCATGCTCGGAACGTACGCCCTTTCTTCAGGGTATTATGACGCCTATTACAAAAAGGCGTCCCAGGTGCGGGGGCTGATCAAGAGGGATTTTGATGAGGCCCTGAAGGATTGCGATGTGATCCTCACCCCCACCACCACGACACCCGCCTTTAAAGTCGGGGAGAAGATGGACGATCCGATCGGGATGTATCTGTCCGACATCTTTACCATTTCTGCAAATCTTGCCGGCATTCCGGGAATTTCTCTCCCCTGCGGCTATTCGCACAAGGGGCTGCCCATCGGCATGCAGTTCGTGGCGGGGCATTTTGAGGAGGGTAAGCTCCTTCAGATATCTTCAGCCTATGAAAGGCATGCCCAAATCGAAAAGAGGAGGCCGAACCTCTAATGGAATACGAACCTGTAATCGGGCTGGAAGTCCATGCCCAACTGCTGACGGAATCCAAGATTTTCTGCGGCTGCTCCACGCAGTTCGGTGCGGCGCCCAATCGTCACACCTGCCCGGTCTGCCTGGGCATGCCCGGCGTGCTGCCCGTTTTGAACAGGAAAGTGGTTGAATTCGGGATTAAGATGGCCCTGGCCACCTCCTGCCGGATCAACGAGGAATGCAGCTTTGCCCGGAAGAATTACTTCTACCCCGACCTTCCAAAGGGGTACCAGATCTCCCAGTACGCCTTTCCCCTGGCGGAATTCGGCCATGTGGACATCGAAGTGGAGGGCGGGAAGAAGCGGATCGGTCTGACACGCATCCACATGGAGGAGGATGCCGGCAAGCTGATCCATGACGCCCATAATCCATGGAGCTACGTGGATCTCAACCGGACCGGGGTGCCTCTGATCGAGATCGTCAGCGAACCGGACATGCGAAGCGCAGAGGAGGCTGCGGCCTATCTTCGCCGGCTCCATGAGATCCTCGTGTATCTCGAAATCTGCGACGGGAACATGGAGGAGGGCAGCTTCCGCTGCGACGCCAACGTTTCTCTCCGGCCCAAGGGTATCAGCGAGTTCGGAATCCGGACGGAACTGAAAAACATGAACTCCTTCCGCAATGTCCAGCGCGCCCTGGAATATGAAATCAAGAGACAGCAGTATATCCTGGAAGGAGGCGGAACGGTGGTTCAGGAAACGCGCCTCTGGGACGACAGCCAGGGGGTGACCCACTCCATGCGCAGCAAGGAAGAAGCCCATGATTACCGCTATTTCCCGGATCCGGACCTGGTGCCGATCCGGATCTACGCGGAATGGGTGGAAACCGTTTTCAAGGAGCAGCCTGAATTGCCCCTGGAGAAGCGCGAGCGTTTCGTGCGCGAATACGGCATCCCTCCCTATGATGCCGGCGTGCTGTCTTCGAGCCGTCGACTGGCGGATTATTATGAAGAGACCGCCCGGCACTCCGGAAACCCGAAAGCGGCCAGCAACTGGGTCATGGGAGATCTGCTGCGCTTCCTCAATGAGGAAAAGCGGGACATCCGGGATTGCCCCATCTCCTCCACCGCCCTGGCCGAGATGATCCGGATGATCGATCAGGGGACCATCAGCGGCAAGATGGCCAAGGAGATCATCGAGGTCATGTATCAGACGGGAAAAACGGCCCCGGCGATTGTGGAAGAGAAGGGGATGGTCCAGATCACGGACGAATCCTCGCTTGCCGCGGTGATTGCGGGGATCCTGGAGGCCAATCCGGGCCAGCTGGCCCAGTACCGTTCCGGGAAGGACAAGCTTTTCGGCTATTTTGTCGGTCAGGTCATGAAGGCGACCCAGGGAAAGGCCAATCCCCAGGTCATCAACGACCTCCTGAAAAAGATGCTGGCGGGATGACGAGGCGCGAAATTCCGGAAAGCTCAGGGAAAACGTCATGATCCCAACTCTTTCCTGGAGAAACAATTCCGTTGTTCTCCTGGATCAGCAGGCTCTCCCCGTGGAGGAGCGCGTTCTGGTCTGCACCCGCTATCAGGAGGTGCTGACGGCCATTAAGGATTTGACGGTTCGTGGCGCTCCGGCGATCGGGGTGGCGGCGGCGATGGGCATCGCCCTGGGGTCCCTTTCCCTTCCAGCCGATTCCCCCGAGGGCTTCCGGAATGGGTTTGACGCCCTGTGCGATCAATTTGCTGCGGCAAGGCCGACGGCGAAAAATCTGTTCTGGGCCATTGAGCGGATGAAGGGATGCTTAGCCGGAGCCATGGCTGATGCAATGACGGGAGAAACGGAAAAAGTCCGGCAGGCACTGGTTGACGAGGCTCTGAGAATGGCCGAGGAGGATGTGGCCATCAACAGGCGGATCGGGCGGAACGGGCAGATCCTGATCCCCGACGGTGCCCGGATTTTGACTCATTGCAATGCCGGGGCCCTGGCCACGGCCGGTTACGGGACGGCGCTGGGCGTGATCCGGGCGGCCCGCGATGCAGGGAAAACCATTCAGGTCTTTGCCGATGAAACGCGGCCCGTTCTGCAGGGGGCCCGCTTGACTGCCTGGGAGCTGCAGCAGGAAAACATCCCGGTCACGCTGATCACCGACAACATGGCAGGATTCCTCATGAAGCAGGGACTTGTGGACTGCGTTCTGGTGGGGGCTGACCGGATTGCCGCCAACGGGGATACCGCCAACAAAATAGGGACGTATTCCCTGGCGGTTTTGGCCGATGCCCACAGTATTCCCTTTTACGTCGCCGCCCCCCTGTCCACGATCGATCGGCAGCTTTCCAGCGGGGCCGATATTCCCATAGAGGAGCGGCCTGACGAGGAAGTGCTGGCCATCCGGGGGGTCCGCATAGCCCCCGTCGGTGTTGGCGTGTACAACCCGGCCTTCGACGTCACCCCGGGCGGCTACATTGAAGCCATTATTTCCGAAGCCGGGGTAGCCCGGTTTCCCTATGAGTCCTCCCTGGAGAAACTCTTCCTCGAACCATCATGAAAGATCCCGTTCAGAAACTGCTCCTCTTTGATTTTGACGGCGTTCTCGTTGATTCTCTGGACGTCTACGAGGCGGTTGTCCACCAATGCCTCGATGCGATCGGAAGGCCGATTGTTTCAACGCGAGCGGACTATCTGGCCCTTTACCAGGACAACTTCTACGAGGAGCTTGCCCGCCGGGGCATCGATCTATCCGCCTTTCTGGCCGAACTGGCCAGGATCCGTCCGCACATCGACACATCCCTTATCAAGCCCCTCCCGGCAGTGACATCGATTCTCCCGGCCCTGGCCGAACGGCACCGGCTGATGCTCATCTCTTCCAACAGCAGAGAGGTCATTGAGGTGCTGCTGGCCCGGATGGGCGTATCGGAATGCTTTGAAGAGGTCATGGGTGCGGATTTTCTTCTGAACAAAACGGAAAAGATCGTCCACGCGTGGAATTTGACCGGGTTCGCAAAGGAGGACGTCTATTATGTCGGGGACACCGCCGGCGATATCCGGGAAGCGCACCGGGCCGGCATCAGAAGCGTTGCGGTGACATGGGGCTGGCATGAGCGGAGCGACCTGGAAGCCGTTTCTCCCGATTTTCTCGTGGATACGCCTCAAGCTCTCGCTCGCATGTTCACGACGGAACCCCCATCGCAGGGATGTTAACGATCAGGCCTTTGTCATGGCATTGGTATTGCTTGCAGCATACCGGCGGCAGCTGTTGAGTCCCGGGGGCCGTGTTTCCGGTTTTTCTGATCGACAGGCACACCAAGCCCTTTTACATTTGCCAATGCGGGAGACCTGATTGCATGGATGTCAAATTTATCAATCCCTTTCTGGACGGTGCTACAGAGGTCATCAAGACCATGGCCTTCATGGAGGCTGTTCCCGGAAAGCCCTTTTTGAAGAAGGATGACACGGCAAGGGGCGATGTATCCGGAATTATCGGCATCACGGGTGATGCCACGGGCTCCCTGGCCATCAGTTTTACCGAAGGGTGCATCTGGGGAATCGCCGGATCCATGCTGGGGGAAACGTATACGGATACCACGCAGGAAGTGCTCGACGCCGCTGGGGAGCTTACCAACATGATTTCCGGCGTGGCTCGAACCAACATGGAGAAGATGGGGCTAAAAGTCTTTGCCGCCATCCCCTCCGTCATTTTCGGTCGGGACCATACGATCCGTCATATCTTGAACAGCCCGAGCATTGTTATTCCTTTTTCCACACAAACGGGGGAATTTGTCGTGGACGTCTGTATCCGGACCACCGAGGCCCAGGCCAGATCCAAGGAAAATTATCAGGTGATCAATCGGCGGACGGCAGAACTGATTTCTCCGCAGCCGGGAAAAAATAAGCCTGAGCCCCTTCCCTGCAGGGTGGAATCGGCTGCGCAGGAGCAGGGACCGCCTGTAGAGGAAATGCAGGAGGAAAAGAGCCACCGCGATATCCTCAAGGAAGCCTTGGATGCGATGATCGAAGCCCGCCGGGACATTCAGAAGCTGTTGTCTTCACAGCCCTTCATGCGGAGGGAAGATCGGAAGAAGCTCAATGATAAAGTCGCCCGGTACGACAAGAAGATCCGCAAAATGAAGCTGGATCTGACAGCCCTGGATGTCCTGTCCAGGCTGGCCCCGGAGGATCTGGCGAATCCCACCATCAAGAAACATTACCAGCACTACTGAGGCCGTCAGGCAAAAAATTTTTTTCCAACCGTCCTCACGGCTTGGGAGCATATTTCTTTCCGATGAGTCCTGATTTGGAGAAATGTGCCCCCAGGATCCGTCATCCCATGCGCTTTGGCCGCACTGGACTTCTGGAATCGTATGGTACAACTCACGGAAAACAGAAAGGGGCGCGCCGTTTGCGCACCCCTCCTGAAAAAGCATATGGAAGTTTCCTTATGCGGCGTAGACGAAATCCGTGCTATCCAGTGAAGCCGCCGTTGCGGATCCGACAATACAGATCAACACGGAATCCCCGGCGGAATTACTCGTGGGGTTGTACCAGACACTGCCGGTCGTCGTGTCATTGTAGATCCCACTGAGTTGGGTGCCGTTGCCGTTGAAACCGGTGCCTTCGAAATACCAGCTGGAGGACAGCACGTTGCTGTCATTGAAAGAGAGCCCTGTGATGGAAGAATCCTCGGCGCCATCGAGAATGTCCATCAGCACGATGGTGTCGTCCGCATGGGAAAAGTCGCCGATCGTGTCGCGGTTGGCAGATCCGGATTCGGAAAAGACGAAACGGTCCTGGCCGGTGCCGCCGTTCAGATAGTCTTGGCCAATGCCGCCGGACAGAGTATCGCCGCCGGCATTGCCGTACAGGGAATCGTTGCCGGAAAGACCGGACAGAATGTTGTCGGAACCGTTTCCGTAGAGCAAATTGTTGAGGGTGTTGCCCGTCCCGGTGGTCGCCGTGCCGGTCAGATAGAGGTATTCGACATTGGCGTCAAGGGTCTCGTTGACGGAGGCGTAAACTCTGTCGCTGCCGGCGCCTGATGCCTCGGAGACGGCGTCGCCCAGGCTATCAACATAATAGGTGTCGTTACCCGCTCCGCCTGCCAGATAATCGTTACCCGCTCCGCCGTTCAAGATATCATCGCCGGTGCCGCTGTACAGGCGGTCGTCGCCTCCATTGCCGTAAAGGGAGTTGTTGCCGTTGTCGCCGTAAAGGTCGTCATCGGCGCTGCCGCCCCGGAGGACATCATCGCCGAGATTGCCGTCGATCGTCAGGGCCACCGTCTGCGAAGACCCATCGAAATTGTCGTTGCCGTCTCCCCCGGAAATCCATTCAATGCCTGCCGTGGTCAGATTGAGGGTGTTCCCGGCCGTGCCATTGATGTAGACCCGGTCGTAACCGGCGCCGCCGCTGAGACTGGCAAAGGAGGTGCTGACCGTAATCGTGTCATTCCCGGCCCCGCCGCTGACGCTGTCTGCACCGCTGCCGGCGTTGATTGTGTCGTTACCCGTCCCGCCCAGGATTGTGTCACTGTCCGTGCCCGTGGAAATCGAGTCGTTGCCGTCCCCCCCGTCCACGGCGTTGTTGCCGTTCCCGACGCTGATGTTATCGTTGCCGCTGCCGCCGTAGACGGTGTCATTGCTGCTGCCGCCGTACAGGCGGTCGTCGCCCGCATTGCCGTAGAGGGTGTTGTTGCCGTCATCGCCGTAGAGGGTGTCGTCGGCGCTGCCGCCCCGGAGGACATCATCGCCGAGATTGCCGTCGATTGTCAGGGCCACCGCCTGCGAAGTCCCATCGAAATTGTCATTGCCGTCGCCTCCGGAAAGATACTCGATGCCCGCCGTGGTCAGGTTGAGGGTGTTCCCTGCCGTTCCGTTGATATAGACCCGGTCGTAGCCGGCGCCACCGCTGACGCTGGTGAAGGCGGTGGTGAGGGTGATCGTATCATTGCCGGCGCCGCCGCTGACGCTGTCATTGCCGCTGCCCGCGTTGATCGAGTCGTTGCCGCTGCCGCCGATAATGGTGTCGTTGCCCGTTCCGGTGGAAATCGAGTCGTTCCCGTCGCCGCCGTCCACGTTGTTGTTGCCGTTTCCGACGCTGATGTGGTCGTTGCCGCTGCCGCCGTAGACGGTGTCGTTGCCGCTGCCGCCATAGAGGGTGTCGTCGCCGGCATTGCCGTAAAGGGTGTTGTTGCCGTCGTCGCCGTAGAGGGTGTCGTCGGCGCTGCCGCCTCGAAGGACATCGGAGCCGAGGTTGCCGTCGATCGTCAAGGCTACCGTCTGCGAAGTCCCATCGAAATTGTCATTGCCGTCGCCCCCGGAAATATACTCGATGCCCGCCGTGCCCAGGTTGAGGGTGTTCCCGACGGTCCCGTTGATGTAGACCCGGTCGTAGCCGGCGCCGCCGCTGAGGCTGGAAAAGGCGGTGCCGACCGTGATCGTGTCGTCCCCAGCGCCGCCGCTGACGCTGTCGGTGCCGCCGTTACCGGCGTTGATCGAGTCGTTGCCGCTGCCGCCGATAATGGTGTCGTTGCCTGTTCCGGTGGAAATCGAGTCGTTCCCGTCGCCGCCGTCCACGTTGTTGTTGCCGTCCCCGACGCTGACGGAATCGTTGCCGCTGCCGCCGTAAACGGTGTCGTTGCCGCTGCCTCCGTACAAGCGGTCGTCGCCGGCATTGCCGTAGAGAGTGTTGTTGCCGTTGTCGCCGTAGAGGGTGTCGTCATCGCTGCCGCCCCGGAGGACATCGGAGCCGAGGTTGCCGTCGATCGTCAGGGCCACCGTCTGCGATGTCCCATCGAAATTGTCATTGCCGTCGCCCCCGGAAATATACTCGATGCCCGCCGTGCCCAGGTTGAGGGTGTTCCCGACGGTCCCGTTGATGTAGACCCGGTCGTAACCGGCGCCGCCGCTGAGGCTGGAAAAGGCGGTGCCGACCGTGATCGTGTCGTCCCCGGCTCCGCCGCTGACGCTGTCGGCTCCGCTGTTGCCGGCGTTGATCGAGTCGTTTCCCGCCCCGCCGATAATCGTGTCATTGCCCGTGCCCGTGGAAATAGAATCGTTGCCGGTGCCTCCGTCTACGGAATTGTTGCCGTTCCCGACGCTGACGGTATCATCGCCGCTCCCGCCGTAGACAATGTCTCGGCCGGTACCGCCGTACAATCGGTCGTTACCTCCATTGCCATAGAGGGTGTTGTTTCCGTTGTCGCCGTAGATGTAGTCGTTGAAGTTGCCGCCCCGGAGGACGTCATTGCCGAGATTTCCGTCGATCGTCAGGTCTACGGATTGTGCGGTTCCATCAAAACTGTCGTCGCCGCTCCCTCCGGAAATATACTCGATGCCCGCCGTGGTCAGGTTGAGGGTGTTCCCGATGGTTCCATTGATGTAAACCCGGTCGTAACCGTCGTTGCCGCTGACGCCGGCAAAGGCGGTGTTGATGGTGATTGTGTCATCCCCATCCCCGCCGCTGACGCTGTCGATACCGCTGCTGCCGGCATTGATCGAGTCATTTCCTCGGCCACCCACAATGGAGTCGTTGCCCGTGCCCGTGGAAATAGAATCGTTGCCGTCATTACCGTAGACGGTATTGTTTCCATTATAAGCGCTGATCGAGTCGTTGCCGCTGCCTCCAGAGGCGGTGTCGTTACCGTTGCCGCCGTAAAGGTGGTCATTGCCTCCATTGCCGTAGAGGGAGTTGGTTCCGTCACCGCCGTAAATGTAGTCGTTGGCGTTTCCGCCCCGGAGGACGTCAGACCCGAGATTGCCGTCGATTGTCAGGGCCACCGTTTGCGAACTCCCATTGAAATTGTCATTGCCGTCCCCACCGGAGATCCATTCAATGCCCGCGGTAGTCAGGTTGAGGGAATTTCCAGCCGTCCCGCTGATGTAAACCCGGTCGTAACCGCCGCCACCGCTGACACTGGCAAAGTCGGTGGTGAGGTAGATCGTGTCATCTCCATTCCCCCCTCTGACGGTATCGGCCCCGCTTCCCGCATCGATCCAGTCGTTGCCGCCACCCCCATCAATCGTATCATTCCCTGCGTAACCATAGATGGTGTCGGCCGCATCGGAAGGAATACCGCCTGTCACTCCCGGTGAAACAGATTCGGGAGTAATTGTGTCGTTGCCGGAAGTACCTTTAATCGTAGCCATTTTTTGTATTCCTTTCATTAGTTGTTGTTGAGGCCATAAAAAATGTCATTTGTTTTTTTAAGAAACAGGTCGAAGTAAATGAATAATTCACTTGTTACCCCGTCAGATGGGGCGTGATCAAATGCTTCGAATCATCATGTCGGATGGGGAGGATGATCCGAAAAAAATGTTCTTGAGCAGGTTCATTTGTTGAATGGATATAAAAACAGATATATTCAATAAATTAAACGGTTTAACCATACCTTATCTTCGCTTTAAAGTCAATAAGCATGAAGTTCTAGATGTACTTTTCTATAAAATCAGGAAGACAGGAAGAGAGGAGATGAAAAGAATTTTTGATTGAGAAAAGACGACGAACATTGGAGAGGCTTTTTATTGCGGCCGTCCCGCTGATAAAAAGACCTTATTGTCCCCGTGCTGTTTACACGGGCAACGGTATCCAGGACAGGGACATCTGTATCAACATGACAACCGGCACCCGCGAAGGCTGCGCGGGGAGCCGAGCTGTCGGGTTTGCGGCCGCTTCATGCCTCAATAAAGCCTGCTTTGCCAAGGGTTCCTTCATGGTTGCCTGAATCGCTTCATGGGTTGTTTCCGGAAGGCACCCGCATTTGATGCGCCCTGTTCAACCGGCGTTTCCTTCACTTCACCAGGAGAACGGGGCACTGAGACAGGATTCCGATTTTATAACTGATGGTTCCCCAGTCCCGTGACGGCTCGTCCAGGTGAAGCTTGTGAGAGCTCATGACGATGAGATCCACCCCCGTTTCGGAGGCATAGTTGAGGATTTCCTTGACACGATTGCCAAAGGCGATCTTGTCGGTTACCTGGACGCCGCGGTTCTCGCAGAAGGCGACCAGGCCGGCCATTTTCTTGTCTGCGCTCTTTTGCAGGCCGGTATAAAAGTCTCTGAATTCTTCAAAGGTAGCGTCTTCGATGCTTTCTACCACATGGAGGAGGCTGACGCGAGCCTTCTCCTGCGCCGCCACCTGAAGGGTAATCTCCAGGGCTTTTCTGTTTTTTGGTGTAAAGTCGACAGGAACCAGAATGTGCTTAAACATGGTCACACCTCCGCAGCAGGATCTCCGGACCCCGGGATCTTACAGTCCCAGCTGATCGCTGATCTCCTGCATGGCATTCAGGGACAGATCCACGAACTCCGGCAGGGAAATCCCCAGCTTTTCGCATTCCAGGATGATATCCCGATTCACCGAGGCCGCGAAGTTCTTTTCCTTCATCCGCTTGACGACCGATTTGGGCTTGACGCTGGCCAGCTTCTTGTCAGGATAGACAAGGGCCGTAGCCGTTATCAAGCCGGTTACGGTTTCTCCGGCGGCGAGGGCAAAGTGAAAATCCGACTGCCGAGGCCTGCCGCTGGCCATTTCATTATGCAGGACAATGGCCTCAACGATCTCCGGGTCAACCCCCCTTTCCTCAAGGATCTTTGCGGTTTCCAGTCCGTGCACCGCCAGGTCCGCGTTTACCTTCTCCACATCCAGGTCGTGCAGAAGCCCGGCCAATCCCCACCGGTCTTCATCCTGATGGAGCTTCCGGGCCAGCGCCCGCATGACGGCTTCGGCAGCATAGCAGTGCTGGCGCATCTTTTCGTTGGCAATGCAGGCATTCAACAATTCAATGGCGTCTGAACGGTCCATGCGGCACTTGATCCTCCTTGCACGAAATTGAGATTTACTCCGGCGTTAGGATGACAATTCAAGGGATGGATGTCAAGGGGATTGCTCTGGGGTGTGCCGGATTTGGAATTCGCACACGGCGGCAGCCATAAACCGCCTTCACAGGAAGAACGGTGCCGTCCTGGCCCTTCTGAAAAGGGCTTGTCCTGTTCCGTGCGGGAGAAAGCTTTTTTCTTCTCCTGTTTTGTGGTATGGGGACAAAAGGCCCCGTAGAATGGCCTTCTTAATGACGTTATTAACAAGGATCACGCGCCGGCATGACGTAAGCGGCTCAACAGGATGCGGAAACGGATCCGGAAGAGGCAGGCGAAGCCGGCGCCCATGTCCGAAAGCAAGCGGGCTGCTGTGAGGTGGATGCGAAGATGACCGAACCTTGCCTGGATGAACGGGATATCGACAATCTGACCCGGATCGTTGGGCGGGAAAGGATTTCCCGGGGGGAGTCGGTCCGTTTTCTTCATTCCCATGATGAATCCTTCCATAAGCCCTGCCTTCCCGAGGTTGTCCTCTGGCCGCACAGCACCGATGAAGTGAGCCGGATCGTCGCCCATGCCTTCCGGCGGAGGATTCCCGTGACGCCCTGGGGGGCGGGCAGTTCCCTGGAGGGAAACCCCATCCCTGTTTTCGGGGGGATCGTGCTCGATTTCCAGGAAATGAACCGGGTCCTGGCGGTCCGCCCCGAGGATTTTCAGGCGGACGTGGAGGCCGGGGTGGTCTACAAGGAACTCAACCGCATTCTGGAGGCGGAAGGGCTCTTCTTTCCCCCCGATCCCGGAGCGGCGGCAACGGTGGGCGGGATGATAGGAAACAACGCCAGCGGGATCCGGAGCGTTCGGTACGGCGCCACCCGGGATTACGTGATGCGCCTTACCACCGTTCTTTCCGACGGGCAGGTGATCCGGACGGGCAGCCGCTCCCGCAAGTGTTCCTCTGGATATGATCTCTGCCGTCTCTTTACCGGGGCGGAGGGAACGCTGGGGATCGTGACCGAGGCCACCCTGAAGCTCGCAGGGCTTCCCGCCGCCTTCATGGCTGTCCGGGCGACGTTTCCCACCCTCGGTCACGCCACCCGGACCGTCTTCGAGATTATGCGCTCCGGGATAACGCCGGGGGCCATGGAGTTCCTCGACAGGGACATCGTTGCCGTTCTCAATCGGGACCGGGGGCTCCGCCTGGAAGAATCGCCCACGCTGCTGATGGAGTTCAGCGGGTACAGTGAACGCGGGCTTGAAGATGAGATGTGTTTTGTTTCAGAGATCTGCCGGGACAACGGCTGCATCCTCCTGGACCGTGGGATCGGTCCGGAAGAGCGCAAGCGGCTCTGGGAGATCCGCCATCTCACCCACGAGTCCATCCGGCGCACTCACCCGGGATTGAAGTCGCTGAGCATGGATGTTGCCGTGCCCCTTTCCCGGTACAGCGAACTGGTGGCCCTCATCAAGGAACTCGTGGCCGGCCTGACGGCTTACATCTTCGGACATGCGGGCGATGGCAATATCCACGTCGTCGTGATGGACGATCCCGAAGACGAATCGCGCTGGGCGAGGGTGGAGGCGGCCCACAGCCGGGTGGTCTCTTCGGCCCTGGACTTCGAGGGAACCTGCACTGGAGAGCACGGCATCGGGCTGGGGAAAAAGAAGTTCATGGCCAGGGAGCATGGCGAGAGCCTGGAAACGATGAAAAAAATCAAGGAGCTGCTGGACCCTCGGGGCATTCTCAACCCCGGCAAGATGTTTCCCTGAAGAAGAGTTCAGAAAAAAAAGGATGAGCAGGAGAGACCCATGAAATTTTCACAGGCCCGCCAGGGTCGCATCTTTGTGATCCGTCTCGAAGACGGAGAAATTGTCCATGAGGTGATCGAGCGGTTTGCCGCGGAACAGTCGATTCGCGCGGCGGCCATCATCGCCGTGGGTGCGCTGGATTCGGGCAGCCGGGTGGTCGTCGGTCCGGAGGAAGGCCGTTCCACTCCCGTGGTTCCCATGGAGCATCTGCTGGAAAATGTCCATGAGGTGGCGGGAACCGGCACGCTCTTTCCCGATGAAGAAGGCCGCCCGCAGATCCACATGCACTGTGCCATGGGCCGGAAAGACCGGACCGTCACCGGGTGCATCCGGAGAGGGGTCAAGGTGTGGCAGATTCTGGAAGTGGTTCTTTGGGAGCTGCTGGACACGCCGGCGCGCCGGGTGGCCGATTCCGCGCTGGGTTTCAATCTGATGCAGCCGGAATGACGTTTTTATGAGTGCAGATACAGCTTCCAGAAATAAGGAGAAGAACGAACGTGAAATTTGATGACGATCTTTATGTTTACGAATGGACGGAGTATTTCGACAACAACTGCAACAGCTATTACATCGGAGGATCTGTCCAGGCCCTGGTGGATCCGGGGCTGGCCAAATATTTCCCCCGCCTCCTCGGCGAGATGGAAAAGGACGGAATTCAGCGGCAGGACATCCGCACGATCATCAATACGCATGCCCATGCCGATCACATCGAAGGAAGTTCGCTGTTCAACGGCTCCGGGATTCAGATCGCCCTGTCCGAAAAAGATCTGGCCTTTTACAAAGGGCCCGAAAACGCCATGTTATGCCGCATGTTCGGCCTGGCGGTTCCTCCCATCGAGATCAACCTTCTGCTGAATGAGGGCGAATTGATTCTCGGGGATGAAACCTTCCAGGTCCTGCTTGTCCCGGGCCACTCCCCCGGCTCAATCGCACTGTACTGGCCGCGTACCGGCGCCCTCTTTTCCGGGGACGTGATCTTCGATCAGAATGTGGGGAGGACCGATTTCCCGGGCGGTAACGGCAGTCTCCTGAAGCAGAGCATCACGCGCCTCTCCGAATTGAATGCCGAATTTCTGTTTCCCGGACACATGGGAATGGTGATCGGCCGGGAGCGGGTCAAAAATAACTTTGAAATCGTGACCCGGCATGTTTTCCCCTACATCTAGGCTTCCTCAGGGAAGATAGCGGATGGTATCGCCGGATCGGATTTCTTGAATCAGCCCTTCGCTTTTCAATTCCAGCAGGTGAACGCAGGTTTCGTGAAGCGCCAGATACTGGTCGAATTCCGGAAGGTTGCCGCCGAAAAGGTCCAGGGAGACTTTCCGCCCCGTGTCAAATCCTTGGCGAACCGCTTCCAGGATGAGTTGCTTGCGCTCCTCGTGATGCGCCTCAATTTCCCGGATGCGGGAGCACAGATCGGGAATCATGTGGCCGTGCGAAGGAAATGTGCGATCAGCCGCTAATTTTTTGACTCGCCTCAGAGATTCGAGAAAGCTTTCCAGGGGATGCCACTCGGGGTGAAAGAGGTCGATGCTGAGGTTGGGAGTTATGACCGGCAGAACATGGTCTCCGGAAAGGAGCAGCGCCTCGCGGGGAAAGAAAAAGCAGACCTGCCCCCTCGTGTGACCGGCGGCGGGGATGACCTGAAAGGCGCGATGGCCCGCCGTATGCCAGGAATAAGGGAGGAGGGGTTCATCGGCCTCGATGAGAGAAGTAACCCCCGTGAAATACAGATGAAGCTCCTGCAGGGAATCGATGAGTTCCTCCGGGAAGCCCTGCTCCCGGCAGAAAATCCGAAGGCGGCGAAACAGCTCTCCCGTCCGGTTCTGATTCCGGAGGGCCTCGGAGTCGGCCTCGGAAAGATAAACCCGGGCGCCGCTGATTTCCTTCAATCGGCCGGCCAGGCCGCAATGATCGGCATGGTAATGGGTCAGAAAGATCCGGTCGATGTCGGACACGGACCTTCCGACCTGCTGCAGCGCACGTTCCAGCGCTGAAAACCCCTCCGGAATATCCATGTCCGTATCAAACAGCGTGACCTGCCTTTCCGAAACCAGGGCAAACGACATGATATGATTCAAGCGGAAGGGCATGGGAAGGGATATTCTGTAAAATCCCCCGGCGATTTCTTCGATCAAGAATCCGAAAACCTCCATGGCTCATTGATAAGAACTGTCCGTCCTATAATTGAGGAGCGGGTCAAATGGCAACAGGTTTTTCCCCGCTGGGCTCCGAACCCCCTTTTATTTCTCTTGATTTTCTCCTGGAATACGGTCATTATTGCTGTAATTTCAATATAATCTCCAGGTATCGCTATGTTTGGAAACCGAATCACCCTGTTCCGGCTACTGGGGTTTGAAGTGCGGATTGATGCCAGTTGGGTTATCCTGGCCCTGCTGGTCACCTGGTCTCTGGCAAAGGGCATTTTCCCCGGCTCCTACAAGGGGGTGTCCGAGAGCGCCTATTGGGCCATGGGGGCCCTGGGAGCCCTGGGGCTGTTTTTTTCCATCATTTTTCACGAACTCTGTCATTCCCTGGTGGCCACCCGTTATGGAATCCCCGTAAAGGGAATCACTCTGTTCATCTTCGGGGGCGTCGCGGAAATGGACGATGAGCCTCCCAGTGCCAGGGCCGAGTTTTTCATGGCCATTGCAGGGCCACTGTCCAGTTTCTTCCTGGGCCTGGCCTTTCACGGGATCTCCTATGCGGGCAGGCAGCTGGGGTGGCCGGGAACGATTCCAGCGGTCACGTCCTACCTGGGCTTTATCAATCTGCTCCTGGCCTCATTCAACTTGATTCCCGCGTTTCCCCTGGACGGCGGCCGGGTCCTCCGTTCGCTCCTCTGGGGATGGAAGGGAAATCTTCGCTGGGCGACGCGCATTTCTTCCGGATTCGGTTCCGCCTTTGGCGTTGTGCTGATGCTCCTTGGAATCTTCAGCATCTTCCGCGGCAATTTTATCGGGGGGCTGTGGTGGCTGATGATTGGTTTTTTCCTGCGCAATGCGGCCCAGATGTCTTATTCCCAGCTTCTAGCCCGCAAGGTCCTGGAAGGGGAAAAGGTGCGCCGCTTCATGGTGACGGAGCCCGTGACGGTGTCCCGGACTCTGACCCTCGACGAGTTTGTCAATGACTATGTTTACCGGTATCATTACAAGTTGTTTCCCGTGGTTTCCTACGGCCGCCTTGCCGGGTGCATCACCGTCCGTCAGGCGGCGGAGATTCCCCGGGAGAATTGGAAAGAGCACACGGTGGGCGAAATCGCCGCACCGTGCACCCCGGACATCACCATTGGACCGGATGAAGACGCTGTCCGCGCCCTGGCGATCATGAGCCGGACGGGAAACAGCCGCCTGCTGGTGGTCGAGGGTGAGCGCCTGCTGGGAATTCTCACCCTCAAGGACATGCTGCAGTTTCTGTCTCTTAAACTGGAGCTTCGTGACTGGAAGGCATAGGGATCGCCGCCTCTGCTGCCCGGCAGTAAGGGAAAATCCACAGGAGGAATAACTATTTATTCAGGAGGAGGATTACATGGATACGAAGGAATTGATCGACATGCTGAATCGTGATTTTGCAGATGAACACGCCGCCATCATCCGCTACCTGGTCCATGCGTACCAGGAGGGGGAGGACACCCCGATGGGAGCGGGCCTGCTTTCCCGCTCCAGGGAGGAGATGTGGCACATGCACTGGCTGGGTATGATCATCGGCCGGCTGGGCGGCGAACCGGATTTCACGCCGGGGCCCTATCCCTTTGATCCCACGAGCCGGGCGACGATGCTCAAATCCTACATCGAGTATGAAGAAAAGCTGATTCCCCATTACCACGGCGAAGCGGAGAAGGTGGATGATCCCCACATACGCAGGGTGCTTCACCGGGAGGCCTGGGAATCGGCGATCCATGCCAGGCGTTTTCAGCGGATGCTGGACAAGCTCAGCCCGGAAGATGCCGGGGGGCTTCCCCAGGGCGACCATGAGCTTCCCCCCGCTTTTCTGGAGATGCTCCAGCAAGAGCTGATCGGCAAATACAACGAAATGCTCCGGCATCTCCGCCTGTCCTGGCTCTCCCAGAGGGATGGCGCTAAGGGCTGGGCGTTGATGGATCAGTCCATGGAAAAGATGAAGCAGCTGGCCCTTTTCGCGGAGGCCGTTGCCGAAGACGGAGCGGTGCCGCGTCTGATTCCCGAGAGCATGGACGCGGGGCAGGCGGTGGAGCAGGCTCTTCGAAAGGCCCTGGGAGATGTCCGGGAGGCTCTGGGGCGGCACACTCGACTGCAGGAGGATGGGGAGTTTAAAAAACATTCCGGCTTGGTGATGAAGATGGATCTTACGGTCCAGCAGGAGTCCCATCAGGCTGAAGAAATAGAAGACTGGCTGAAATAAGGCGGTTCCAATTTCCTCCCTGAAGGCGATTCAGAGACTGCCCGCTGGGCGGTCCGCTTTCAGGGAGGTGTTCCTCTTTCTTACCGTCGAACATCATTCCTTGATCCGCTTTTCCCCTCTTATCGCTTTTCTTTCCCGTGCTCGGTGATGACAAAGCATTCACCTTTCTGGTCGATGATGCGGCAGAGAACCATTTCATGCAGGCTGTTCTTTACATGAAAGAGGGGTTGCCCAAGCTGCTGAGAGATTTCTTCCGGCGTCAAGGGCTTATCAAGTAGATAGAGAAGTGACCTGGCCCTGGCCGTGACGGAGCCGTCGGGATTAACGCTTTTCATTCTTCCACCTCCTTGTCTGTCCATGTTTTCGTCGAGACCGTGACGTTCATCTGTCGAGGTTTTAATAAAAAGCAAATGCCGGGGAACGCGATGGATTCTTTTTTGCTTGTTGAAATTTGCAGCCGGAATTAAAAGGACGAAAGGTCTTCTTCCTTCCGGCGAACGGATTTTTTTCTTAGAGAAGGATCGGCGATCCAGCATCCGGTGCGAAGTCTTGAAGGAGAGAAACCAGGGGTGACGGGGGAGGAGTATGGCGTTTCAGCGGAGGAGCATTTGTTTCCGAAAAACAGCCGTCGATCGAAGCGGGCGTCAAGGATCGTCGGGAAGAGCGTTCAACTAATTGTAGGTTACTATAGTTTTTTTTAAATGCAAGCAAAAAAAGAACGGCCGGTTTCACCCGGCAAATGAAAACGCCGTGA
>MVRU01000034.1 GCA_002067745.1 Syntrophus sp. PtaU1.Bin005 | reverse complement strand
AGGGAATACAAGATCATCGCCGTCTTTATCGCTGTCGTCTTCGTCCTTCTCTACTTCGGCCTGGATAACAAGATGACCTCCGTGGCCTTCCTGGCCGGGGCCATCTGCTCCCTGATGGCCGGCGTCTTCGGCATGCAGGCGGCGACCCTCTCCAATGCGAGGACCGCGGAAGCGGCTAAGACGCACGGACAGGCGACAGCCCTGACCGTGGCCTTCTTCGGTGGGTCCGTCATGGGCCTTTCCGTGGCTTCCCTCGGTCTGCTCGGCCTCGGTGTCTTCTTCATGCTCTTCGCCGGAACGGATCCTGGAGTCATCAACGGATTCGCCATGGGCGCCTCTTCCATCGCCCTCTTCGCCCGTGTCGGCGGCGGCATCTTCACCAAGACGGCCGATGTGGGCTCCGACCTGGTCGGTAAGGTCGAGGCGGGAATTCCCGAGGACGACCCGAGAAACCCGGGCGTCACCGCGGACAACGTCGGCGACAACGTCGGCGACATCGCCGGGATGGGTGCAGACCTCTTTGAATCCTATGTCGGATCCGTCGTCGCGGCCATCGCCATCGGCGCCACGATGGGGCTGGGCGTGGAAGGAATGGCGATGAAATGGATGATGCTGCCCATGCTCTTCATCATTGTCGGTTTGGCCTCCTCGGTCATCGGCATCGGGCTGTTCAATATGCTCAAGAACATGAGCCCCCAGTCCGCCCTGAGCAACGGCCTCTATATCGCAGGGGTCCTCTTCATCGCTTCCTCTTACTTTGTCGTCAAGACGATCACGGCGGACATGACTCCCGAATATCTGCAGAGCCTGGGCATCCGTGGTCCCCTCGGACCCTTCTGGGCCGTTCTGATGGGAATTGTCGCGGGGATGCTCATCGGTGCCGTCACGGAATACTACACGGCCCGCAAACCGATCCGCCGAATCGCCGAAGCCTCACAGACCGGATCGGCCACCACGATCATCAGCGGGTTTGCCGTTGGTCTCGAGAGCGTTGCCGCCCCAGTATTCTTCATCGCCATGGCGATCTGGCTGTCCTACCTTTCCTGCGGTCTTTACGGAATCGCCATCGCCGGCGTCGGCATGCTGGGAACGGTTGGAATGACCATGTCCGTGGACAGCTACGGGCCGATTTCCGATAACGCCGGCGGCATCGCCGAACAGGCCCACATGCCGCCCCACGTCCGGGAAATCACCGATGGCCTCGACGCGGTGGGCAACACCACGGCAGCCATCGGCAAAGGCTTCGCCATCGGTTCGGCGGCCCTCACGGCCCTGGCCATGTTCGCCGCCGTCAGCCAGACGATGAAGACCTATCCGGGTTTTGAAAACTTCGCCCTCGACTTGACGGAGGCCCATGTCATCACCGGCTTGTTCCTCGGCGCCTTGATTCCCTGCCTGCTGGCCGCCTTGACGATGACGGCCGTCGGTGAGGCCGCCTTCGACATGATCAACGAAATCCGCCGGCAGTTCCGGGAGATCCCCGGCATCATGGCGGGAACGACGCCTCCCGATACGAACAGCTGCGTGGATATCGCCACCACCGCCGCTCTGAAGAGGATGGTCCTCCCCGGAATTGCGGCTGTCGTGAGTCCGGTCCTGGTCGGTGCCCTGATCGGCCCGCAGGCTCTGGGCGGTTTCCTCGCCGGCGCCACGCTGACGGGCGTTATCCTGGGCCTCCTCATGGCCAATGCCGGCGGCGCCTGGGACAACGCGAAGAAATACATCGAGCAGGGCAATTTCGGCGGTAAAGGCTCCGACGCCCACAAGGCGGGCGTTGTTGGCGACACCGTCGGCGACCCCTTCAAGGATACGTCAGGTCCCGCGATGAACATCCTCATCAAGTTGATGTCCGTCGTTTCTCTCGTGACCCTGCCGGCGATCATTGCCATGTACCACATGATCTACGGTTAATTTACGAAGGCATTTCATAAGCTGACGAAGGGGGGATGCGGTTTGCCGCATCCCCCCTTTTTTTTTGCCCGAAAACAACAGGAACGGAGAACCGGGCTCTGAAAACGCGCTTTCAGAAAATATGCAGGATTTTTGCCACATCATGAATTGACAGGATCTCAACGATCCGCTAGAATATGTTGCAATCCCCATAAAAGGATGAGGGTCAGTTTCAGGTCGTATGCCAAGCCGGGAAATTCCGATCCGGCGGAGAGGGTTTCAGGTTCATTCTGTCTTTTTTCAGCTTTAGAAAGGAGGAAAACCATGAAGTCAGCGATTATCTTCAGCGGCACAGGTCCCATTCTCATTCTGACAACTTATGAATCATTGACCGACCCGGCCTTTGTCAAGAAGCTGGCAGCGAAAGGCATCAACAAATTTGTCGCCATCGAGCTTCCCGTTGAAAGAGTGAAATCCGTGTATACCGGCACTTTCGACATCATCATGGAAGATCTCCACCAGACCGACGATTTGAGGGTGCTCGACTATAACGGGCACAACATCTTCAACGCCTTTTCCGTCAAGGAATGGGGTCCGGCCATCCGGTTTGAACCGGATTGAAAAAGCTCCCCTGTTTCGAGCGGATCGCTTTCAAAAAAAGGCCGGCTGGAATTCCAGCCGGCCTTTGCTTTCTCGGCAGCAACACCCGATAAAGACGGCTCTTTTTGGTTCAGGAAAGGCCGCTTTTCTTCTGCTCCCGTATCAGTTTGTAACGCGATATGTTGAGGAGTCTGGCCGCCTCCGTTTTTTTGCCGCGGCTCAGTTCCAAAGCCTTTTCCAGGATTTTGCCCTTGACATTCCTGGTGATCTCTTCCGTCATCGTCGTGTAATCGATGCCTCCCGAGGTCAGATCGGGAAGGAACGTATCCAGAGAAATCCGGTAGTCGCCCCCCTCTTCGGTTGCCCGCATCTCCGCGGGAAGATTTTCAGGCAGGATGGTCGTACCGACATTCTGCAGAATCATGACACGCTCCATGATGTTTTTCAACTCCCGGACATTGCCCGCCCAGCGATAGGCCAGGAGGATCTGTTCCGCCTCTTTGCTGAAGCCCCTGACCTTTTTCCGGAATTTCCTGTTGAATTCCTCGACATAGTGATGGGCCAGCAGCAGGATATCCGTCCCCCTCTCCCTCAAGGGCGGCAGGACAACGGGAACAACGCTGATCCGATAGTAGAGATCCTCGCGGAAGAGGCCTTCCTTCACCATCCTGCTGAGATCCCTGTTGGTGGAAAAAACGAAGCGGACATCCAGGGGGATGTTCTCCGTCCCGCCCAGGCGCCGGAGATGCCCCTCCTCCAGGACGCGCAGAAACTTGGCCTGCAGGGGAAAGCTCATGTCTCCGATTTCATCGAGGAGCATCGTGCCCCCGTTGGCATAATCCAGCAGACCGATCTTTTTCTTCCGGGCGTCGGTAAAGGCCCCCGCCTCGTACCCAAAAAGTTCGCTTTCCAGAAGCGTCCCGGGAATGGCGGCGCAATTGACATCCACAAAGGCCTTGGAGTTTCGGTTGCTCTGCCGGTGAATGGCGCGGGCAATCAGCTCCTTTCCCGTACCGCTTTCCCCCTGGATCAGAACCGGGGTGTTGTGGCCGGCGACTTCCTTGATCACATGAAAGATGCCGTCCATCTTGGTGGATGTCCCGATGATGTTGTCGAAGCCCAGCAGGGAATCCTCGCGCTCCTTGAGCTTCTCCACCTCCGTTTTCAGGGATCTTGCTTCCCGGGACAAAAGGGAATGCATGATGGCGTTGTCATAGGCCGTACAGGCATTCTTTACCAGGATGTCCAGGACATTGACCTGATCCTCCGTATAGCGGTTCCTCTCCTTCGCAAGATAAAGCGCCCCCCGGAACTTGTCGCCGATACGCAGCGGAATGGCCAGTTCCGAATCGAACCCGTCGAATATCGGGATGAAGCCGTCTTCGGCAAAGGGGGGCTGCTTGACAATGATGGCATTGGAGGCGATGGCCTCGGGAATGATGCTCGGTTCAATCCGTGCATTCCGGAGCTGCTCCTCTTCGGTGGTCACCTGATCCCCATCATGAATCAGGAAACGGTTCTTTTTGTCGTCGATGATATAAAACATGGCCTTGGAGGCGGAGGCAATGTCCATCGCGGCCGTGGTCAGGACTTCCCGGATGTGATTGTCCAGCACATAACTGGAATTCATCTCCGATACCGCCTTCCCCAGAACGGTCAGCTGGTGGATCTTCTCGGCGTTGTTCTCGAAGAGCTGCGCATTGTGGATGATGATGCTCATCTGGTTGGCAAAGGTCAGAAACATGTCCATCATCTCCGGGAAAAAGCTTTTTCTCTGGCGGCACCACGTTGCCGTAATCCCGAAGACCTCGTTGCCGATCTTCAGGGGTGCGCAGAAGATGGACCCCCGGTCGTTGATTCTGGTCAGGAGGCGATCCGTGTCCGTCATGCGCGGGTCCGTGGATACATCCTCGATCACCATCGCCTTTCCCGTTTTATAGACCTTGGAGGCGACGCAGTCATCTGCCAGATTGATGGCCGCGGCAAAGGCCCGCTTTGCTTCCTCCGCCTTGTAATTCTTGACAACGCGCGTCTTCAGGAACTGCTGGGAATCGTCGCAGGTTCGAATAATCCCCTGGTCAAATCCCAGGGCGTCGACGACATCATCGAGAATCTTCTGCATGATTTCTCCGACGCTCGACGGATTGGTGAGCAGGGAAGTGATCCGCAGGAGGGTCTTCAACAGTTTATCCTTATCCTCCAGAGGCATCGATGATGTTAACAGGACATCCACGTTTCGTGATGTTGTTACCATGAGAATGATTCCTCCCCCTGTTAAATTCAAGAATTACATGGACTTGAAACCGCCCGGCGCATCCGTTCCAATGCGTTTTGACCGCCAAAGGATATCATGATGTCCATCAGAATTCCAAAAAACTTTCACCCCGACTTCCCCTGGGGGAGTCCTCCGCCGGCAGACCGGCTCCCGTAACGTCCACCGTGACCGCCCCCGGGGGATCCTAGTGGATGGCTGACCGAACGACAATCCCAGGCGGAAGCCGATTGGAACGCCCTGACATTTTTTTCGGGGAACTTCTTGGGTTTCCTTTGGATCGGGAAGACGGTTTTCCCGGGGGGATGTACAGGAATCAGCCCGGGGGATGGGGTTCCCCTGGGGACAAGTGCCGGCAGAGGTGCTGATTTCTCATGACGGATGACGGAAGGCGGGATGTGAAAAACCGGCGGCGCTAGCCCTGATCGTAGGCGAAGAACTGCATCGTGAACACCGCCCTGCCCTGGGTCGCAGAGCGGAGGTCCGTGGAATAACCGAAGAGGGCCTTCAAGGGAACCCGGGCGCGAATTTCGGATATCGCTCCCTTGGGCGTGATTTCCTGGACCTCCCCTCTTCGGGCGTTGATGTCACCGATCACCTCCCCCATGAACTCGGCCGGGGTGATCACACTGACCATCATGACGGGTTCGAGCAGCAGGGGATCGGCCTTGTTGAATCCGTCCCTCAATGCGGAAGCCGCTGCAATTTTATAACCGATGGGCGAGGATTCGCCTTCCTTGATCGTGAGCCCGGCAACGCTCACCCGAATGTCCACAAGAGGATAGCCGGCGATCACGCCGCTTTGAACCGCCTCCGATATCCCCTCTTCCGTGGCCCGGACATATTCCGCGGGCAGTGCGTCCGTTTCGGGAATCCAGTCCGTTTCAACGCCCGCTCCGCGTTCCAGCGGCTCCAGGATCAGGCGGACATGGCCGAAATGCTTCTTGTCGCCCAGCTCTCTTTCGAAATGCCCCTCACTTTCAACTTTTTTCCTGATAGTCTCCCGGTAGACCACTCGGGGTTTTCCCACGTTGACCTGGGTGTGAAACTCCCGGCTCAACCGGTCGATAATGACATCCAGGTGCAGCTCTCCCATCCCGGATATCACCGTTTGCGCCGTTTCATCGTCGTATTTCACCCGGAGCGTCGGATCTTCATCCATCAGTTTCTGCAAAGCCAGCGACAATTTTTCCTGATCGGCGGGTGTCTTTGCTTCAATGGCCTGCGAAATGACGGGCTCATAGAATTCCATGGATTCGAGCAGGATGGGATGCGCCTCGTCGCAGATCGTATCGCCGGTCGCAGTTTCCTTCAACCCCATCACCGAGACGATGTCCCCGGCCCCGGCCTGCTCCAGGCGTTCACGCTTGTTGGCGTGCATCTTGAGAAGCCGGGAGGCCTTTTCCTTCCTGTTCTTGCTGGCGTTGTAAAGCTCCTCGCCCGTTTTTATCTGCCCCGAATAAATCCGCAGATAGGTCAGCTTCCGGCCTTCATCCTGCATCACCTTGAAGGCCAGGGCGGCCAGCGGCTCCTTCGTGCTGCTGATTCTCGTCAATTCCTCCTTCGTGACCGGATGGATTCCCGAAACGGGGGGGACATCCTCCGGGGAAGGCAGAAAATCGACCACGGCATCGAGCAGCGGCTGGATGCCCTTATTTTTCAAAGCGGTGCCGCACAGGACGGGAACGAGCCTGACGGCCAGGGTGGCCTTGCGGATTGCCGCATGCAGCTCCTTTTGCGATATTTCCTCCCCTCCCAGGTACTTTTCCGCGATGTCGTCATCGAATTCCGCCACCGATTCCAGCATTCGTTCCCGCTGCAGCTCCACTTCCGGCATCAGATCGCCGGGAATTTCGATCGCTTCGTAATGCGCCCCCTTGGAGCTGTCGTCCCAGATGACACACTTTTCTGAAATCAGGTCCACGATCCCCTGGAACTTTTCTTCCTGACCCCAGGGAATCTGGATGGGGAGGGGAACGGCGCTGAAGCGCTCCTTCATCATCTCGATGACCCGGAAGAAATCCGCACCGACCCGGTCCATCTTGTTCACGAAGGCGATCTTGGGAACACCGTACTTGTCGGCCTGGTGCCAGACGGTTTCAGACTGCGGCTCCACACCCGCCACGGCATCGAACACGATGACGGCCCCGTCCAGAACGCGGAGGCTGCGCTCCACTTCAATGGTGAAATCCACATGGCCCGGCGTGTCGATGATATGAATTTCGGAGTTTTTCCAATTGCACGTTGTCACGGCCGACGTGATGGTGATTCCCCGCTCCTGCTCCTGAGGCATCCAGTCCATCACGGCCTCTCCGTCATGGACCTCTCCGATCTTGTATGACTTCCCCGTATAGTAGAGGATCCGCTCGCTGACCGTTGTCTTGCCGGCATCGATGTGAGCGATAATCCCGATATTTCGAATTCTTGAAAGTTTGGATGTGGGAGGCATCGAAGCACCATTATTTTTTCATGGATCCGGCCCCGCCTTCAGGCAGGTGGAAGGATTTCTGAAAACAGTTTCTGTCGTGAAGTTATCCCAGCTTGAACGGCAAGCTGTTACTGACCCTTTACGTCCTGCGCCAGGTATTCCCTGTTGAAGCTGAAGGGCTGCTTCAGGCTGATGTGCCCTTTGAGCGAATCCACTTCCTGGCCCTCGATCAGAATTTTTACCGCCTTGATTTCAGGAATATTGGCCGTGAGAGAATTGGTCAGGGAATACACGGTAGCCATTTCGCTGGCGCTCCCTCCCGGATGGTCCTGGACGAGATTTTTGCTGAAGCTGACAAAGATTGTGGAATTCGCTTCAATCTTTGCGCTCTTGAGCGCCACTTCCGGCGGGAAGGTATTCACCTTACCGGTTTTGGATCCATCCAGCAGGGCCCTTACAATTTCCTCCGCCTGCTGAACGGGGGATCCCATTTTAGGAATCAACCGCTTTTCCGACACGAGAAAACGTTCATTGGCATCGGAAAAGTACAGAACGACCGACTGCTTCTCTTTCGATCCCTTCTGATCCGTCCGGCCTCCGATCGGCGGATAGATCACATTAAAAAGCGTCACAAAAAAGAAAATCAGGAATCCGACAACGGCAAGTCCAATTATTGCAAGAATCAGCTTCTGAGTGCCCTTTTTCTTCTTCCTGTTCTTGAGCTCTGTGATACGCTTCTGCTTTTTTGTAGCCATAACCGGTAATACCCCGCTGTAACGAAAAAGTTGCCACAATCTAAGGTATTTTCAATACAGTGTCAAGGGAAGAACCGTCGGAACGGATTTCAGGGAACAGGCAGGAGACCGGTAGAAGAACAGCAGGAATTAATCACATCTATGCATTATTCTATGTGCTTTGAGCCGATGGATTGATCCATCTTCATGGATGCGGATGCGATTCAAGACTTGACGGTGGGAATAAAATCATGCAGGAAGCCCTGACAAAAAATTCACAAATCTCCGAACTCGAAAAAAAACTTCTCCTGCGGAAAAAAATGCAGGACATCACCAACCAGATTCACGCCGCCCAGAATATAAAACAGATCCTTGTCGACCTGAAAGAGGCCATCCTGAATCTCTTCGATGCCTTTTCCATTACGATCTACGTCGTCGACCGCCTGAGGAACCAGATCTTTTCCCTGCTGCTTGCCGGGGCCCAGATCCGGGAAATACGGGTGCCCATCAACAACAAAAGCATCTCCGGGTATGTGGCCAACAACGGGAAGACCGTCAACATCGCCGATGCCTACGACGCTTCGGAGCTGAAGCGGATCGATCCCGAGCTGAGCTTCGACATGAGCTGGGACAAGAAGACAGGCTTCCGCACCCGGCAGATTCTCTGCGCCCCCATCTTCCACACCGGCAATCTCACCGGTGTCATCCAGATCCTGAACAAGAAGGGAAAGGGGAACTTCTCCGAGGAGGAAGAGGGATTTGTCCAGGAAATCGCCGAAGTGCTCGGCGTCGCCTTCTTCAACCAGGAGCGCTATGCCCGGCGGCGGAAGACCCGCTACGATTATCTCATCAGCAGGGACCTGCTGAAGGAAGAGGAGCTGGACAGCGCTCTGGAGGAATCCCGGGAACAGAAAGAACCGATGGAATCCTTCCTCATGAAAAAATACGGCATTTCCAAGGAGGACATCGGGAAGTCGCTGGAGGAATTCTATCGCTGCCAATTCATCAAGTTCGATGACAAATTCCCGATCCCCGGCGATCTGCTGAAAAATCTCAAGCGGGAATACCTGCTTCGGGAACTGTGGGTTCCCCTGAACAAGATAGACGGAAACATCCAGGTGATCGTCGATGACCCGAACAACATCATCAAGCGGGACATGATCGAAAGCCTTCTGAAAACCAAGGCTGTAAAGTACGACGTCGCTCTTCCCGAAGACATCATTCGCTACATCAACCATTTTTTCCAGAGCCCCTCCAGCGAGTCCTCCTTTGCCGAGCTTCTCGGCAAGCTGGACGAAGATGAAGAAAGCCCCGATGAAGACGGTGATGTCGTTTCCGAATCGGACAGCGTGATCATGCAGCTGGTCAACAAGATCATCAATGACGCCTATAACCGCCGCTCTTCCGATATTCATGTCGAACCGAACGTGACCAAAAAAAACGTGCAGATCCGCTTCCGCATCGATGGCGACTGCGGCCTCTATCAGACCGTTCCCTTCAGCTACCGGGCGGCGCTGGTGTCCCGGATCAAGATCATGTCGAACCTGGACATCACCGTCAAGCGGATCCCCCAGGACGGGAAAATAAAATTCCGGAATTCGAGCGGGGAAGAGATTGAACTCCGCGTGGCCACCATCCCCACGCAGGGCGGCGTGGAAGACGTCGTCATGCGCATCCTCGCCAAGGGGGAAACGATGCCCCTCGAAGCCATGGGGATGCTTGAGCGCAATTACCAGGAAATGCTCAAGATCCTGGAGAAGCCCTACGGCATGATCCTCGTCGTCGGCCCCACGGGATCGGGAAAGACCACCACGCTCCATGCGGCACTTCACCACATCAACACCCCGGAGCGGAAGATCTGGACGGCTGAAGATCCCGTCGAAATCACCCAGTACGGGCTGCGGCAGGTCCAGGTTCAGCCGAAGATAGGCTTTGATTTCGCGGCGGCCATGCGCGCCTTTCTCCGGGCCGACCCGGACGTGATCATGGTGGGGGAAATGAGGGATTTCGAAACGGCCAAGACGGGCGTCGAAGCCTCCCTGACCGGGCACCTCGTTTTCAGCACCCTGCACACCAACAGCGCCCCGGAAACCATTACCCGGCTGCTCGACATGGGAATAGATCCGCTGAACTTCGCCGATGCCCTGCTGGGCATCCTGGCTCAGCGCCTGGTCCGGACGCTATGCAAAAAATGCAAGGAGGCCTACCACCCCACGCGCCGGGAATACGACGATCTGGCCGAGAGTTACGGGCTGGAAGATTTCGCCAGGCTCAATGTCCCCTATACGGATGATTTCATGCTCTATCGTCCGAAGGGGTGCGATGCCTGCGACCGAACGGGCTACAAGGGGCGGATGGGCATTCATGAATTGCTGATCGGCTCCGATTCGATCAAACGGCTGGTCCAGAAGCACGCCGACATTGAATCGCTGAGAAATGCGGCCATCTCGGAAGGGATGACGACCCTGCTCCAGGATGGCATCCAGAAGGCAATCCAGGGTCTCACCGACTTCCGACAGGTCCGAAGGGTCTGCATCAAATAGGGAAGCGGTTCAGTTTTCCTTCAGCCGCTCCTGCCAGCTCCGAAGGAGGTCCAAGGCATCCAGGGGCGCCAGGGAGGACAGGTTCAATGCCGAAAGCTCTTCGACAACCCGTTCCTTTTCGCTCATGAAAAGATTCAGCTGCCCGGGGTTGCGGACTTTCTTTTTCCTGCTCCGGGCAATTTTGGGCATGCCCACTTCATCCATTTCCCCGATTTCCAGGTTGTCGAGAATTTCCCTGGCACGGCTGATCACTTCGTCCGGAACGCCTGCAATCCGCGCAACCTGGATTCCGTAACTCCGGTTCGTTCCGCCGGGAACAATCTTCCTCAAAAAGATGATCCGGTCACCCCACTCCTTGACGGCGATATTGAAATTCCTGAATCCCGTTCCCGCCACGGCCAGTTCGGTGAGCTGATGGTAGTGGGTCGCGAAGAGAGTGCGGGCCCCGATGCTTTTTTGGTCGTGGAGGTATTCCGCCACGGCCCATGCGATGCTGAGGCCGTCGAAGGTGCTGGTCCCCCGCCCCACCTCATCCAGGATCACCAGGCTCCGCCTGGTGGCATTAAGAAGGATCTGCGCCACCTCGTTCATCTCCACCATGAAGGTGCTCTGGCCTCGGATCAGGCTGTCCGCCGCTCCGATTCGCGTGAAGATCCGGTCCACCACCCCGATCCTTGCCCTGGATGCCGGCACGAAACTCCCCATCTGCGCCATGAGAACAATGAGCGCAACCTGTCGGATATACGTGGATTTACCCGCCATATTGGGGCCGGTAATCACCAGGAATCGGTTCAGCTCCGTATCCAGAACAAGGTCGTTGGGAACGAAGCCATCCTTGAGGGGCATCCGCTCCACAACGGGATGCCTTCCCACGTCGATCTCAATCCGGTCCTTCCGGTCCACGGAAGGGCAGCAGTATCCGTACTTGTCGGCGACTTCCGCCAGGGAGGCCAGGGCATCCAGGGAAGCCAGCCAGGATGCCGTTTCCTGAATTCCGGGGATGTCCGCTGCCGCGGTATCCCGCACGGCGGAAAAGAGGTCGTATTCGCGCTCCCGGCATCGAGACTCCGCATTGAGAACGGCCGTTTCATACTCCTTGAGCTCCTGGTTGATGTAACGCTCCGCATTGACGAGGGTCTGTTTTCTCACGTACTCTTCCGGCGCATTGGCCGCGTTGGCCTTGGAAATCTCGATGTAATACCCGAAGACGTTGTTGAATCCCACCTTGAGAGACGCAATGCCCGTCCGCTTTCGCTCCTTTTCCTCGAGCGCAGCGATCCACCTTCTCCCGTCCCGCATCATGGAGGACAGGCGGTCCCGCTCCTCGTCGTAGCCGTCCTTGATGAGCCCCCCTTCCCGGAGGGTGAGCGGCGGGGAGTCGCAGATCGCCCGTTCAAGAAGGTCATGCAGATCGGGCAGTTCATCGATGCCCAGGAAAATTCTTTCCAGCAGCGGGGAGGTTTTGTCGGCAAGAAGGCTTTTAAGGCCGGGAAGACTGCTCAATGAGTTTTTCAGGGCGATGAGATCGCGGGCGTTGGCGACCCCCAGAGAAATTCTTCCCGCCAGGCGCTCCATGTCATAAATCCCGGAGAGGGTTCGGCGCAGGTTTTCCCGGAAAAGATGGTTTTCCCGTATTTCCGCTACGGCCGCCAGCCTTTCCCGTATTTTCTCCGGATCGACAAGGGGATAGTTGAGCCACCAGCGAAGGCGGCGCCCCCCCATGGCGGTCATCGTTTCATCGAGGATGGAAAACAGGGAGCCGGAGGTCCGATTGTCCTGGATGGTCCTGAACAGTTCAAGGTTCCGCTTCGCCGTCTCGTCGAGCAGGAGATAATCCTTTGTCGAGTACCACTGAAGCCGGCGGATGTGCTGGAGGGTATTCTTCTGGGTCTCCTCCACGTATCGAAGAATGGCGCCTGCCGCTCCAACCACCGCCGGATGGCCCTTCAGGCCTGAACGCTCAAGGATGTTCTCCGGAACGGCGGATGAAAGACGCCTCCAGGCCTCGTCCTGATCAAAATACTCCCCGGGCATTTCATCCAGGCGGCAGACGGGTTCTCTCCCGGAAAAGAACCTGGAAAAACCGCTCCTCCGGAGATCCTCGGGAAGGAGGATTTCCCGGAATTCAAGGGCGGCCATCTCCGCCTCAAAAAACTGCGGATCCTGGAAATCGCTGACCAGGAATTCCCCGGTGGAAATATCGAGAAAGGCCAGCCCGATGGAAGAGCCCAGGGGATTAACCGCCGCGAGGAAGTTGTTTTCCTTGGCATGAAGGTTTTCGGCATCCACGACCAGGCCGGGGGTGACAATGCGGATGACCTCCCGCTTGACAACCCCCTTGGCAAGTTTCGGGTCCTCGATCTGTTCGCAGATCGCCACCTTGAGCCCCTTTTCAATGAGCTTCGGGATGTAGGTGGACAAGGCATGGTAGGGAAAGCCGCACAGGGGGATGCTGTCTTCCTTCCCCTTGTTTCGTGACGTGAGGGTGATTTCAAGAATCTCAGAGGCGGTTACGGCATCTTCAAAAAAGATTTCATAAAAATCTCCCATGCGGAAAAGAACGATGCAGTCGGGATGTCTGCTCTTCACTTCCACATACTGCCGCATTGCCGGGGTCAAACTGGTCATGTCCACGGAATCGGTCATTCCCAGCGATCCCCGCCCCGCTTTTTCATTTCGATGAAGCCCCCGCCGCCCGGGGAGCTTCCCCCGCCCAGAACGGCGCCCAGCAGCCCGTTCACGACACTGATCAGCAGCGCGCCGAATACAGCCGTCCAGAACCCCTGAACGTCGAAGCCGGGGATGACGCCCGACGCCATTTTGAGGATGAGTGCATTGATCAGGAAGGTGAAGAGGCCGAGGGTCAGAACATTCACAGGAAGAGTCAGAACAAGAAGAATCGGCCGGAAAAAGACATTGAGAAATCCCAGCATCGCCGCGGCGAGAAGCGCGGAAAAGAAACTGCTGACCCTGATCCCCTCCAGCAGATAGGCGGCCAGAAGAACGGACAGGGTCAAAAGAATCCACTTGATCAGAAATCTCATTCCTCAATACCTGCCAATCTTATCTAGACTTCACAGTAGTCGGGCTGGAAACTCGTCTCCGGAGCCGTGCAGATTGGACAAACCCAGTTTTCAGGAATCTCCTCGAAGGGCGTTCCGCGGGGGACGCCATTCTCAGGGTCGCCGAGTCTCGGGTCATAGATGTAGCCACAGCCGGTACAAAAATACTTATCCATTTTGACTTTTCCTCCTGCAGGTAAAATTTATAAAAAGCTGATTATGTCCATGTACATCGAGGAAGCGAATTCTCCCGGCACTTCGATGATGCCATGGTTGGCATCCATGGAATCCTGCTACGATGAGCCCCGTTCGAACGGCCGCATTCGTTCCCCGGCAGCCCGGTCGGTAGAGCAGATGGCTGTTAACCCTCGGAGCCGTGGTTCGAATCCGCACCGGGGAGCCAATTCGGATCGGAAGTGGGCACATTCTCAAAGCCCCTCGCCGATCCAACAGCCAGTGCACGTGCAAGGGCGGCTTAGCCTCTCTACAGGTGCACTTTTTTATTACCCGGATTTCATCCAAAAGCAATCTTAAATATTCTTTCCCAAATGGAACGTTCTGTCCAGGAGCATTTCCCTTAATGCCGCGCGGAAGGCTCCGATAGTTTTCCTTCTTAATCCGGTCTTATCTCATTGGAGCATTTTCCGGTCAACAATTTTCTGTGCCATACCCCTGCGCAAAGCGGCGGAAAATCTCAGCCGCCTGCCGATTGTCTGGCTCCACTTCGCGGAATGCACGGGTTGTAGCGAGTCCCTGCTGCGCTCTTCACACCCCGATGGGGCCAGCATTCTTCTCGAAACGATTTCCCTCGAATATCACGAGACGATCATGGCCGCCGCAGGGGATCAGGCAGAGCAGTGCCTGGGAATGGCCCTTCACGACTTTCAAGGTCTGGCCGCCGTGCGCATGATGCATCATGTACTCGCCTGGGGTTTCATCCTCTTCATAGTTGTTCACATCTATATGGCCTTCTGGTATGATGCCGTTCTGAAAGAGGGAGCCCTCTCGTCCATGGTCACGGGAAATATCTTCCAGAAGGGAGAACACCGATTCGAAGGCTGACAGCGTCAGCGTCGCAAAGAACCGGGTGAAAAGACAAACGGGGAAGGATGTCCTTCTCCGTTCTTATCCTGACGAAATGACGGAAAAACAGGAGGTCACCATTCTTGGGCTGGACAATATCCTGATGAATGATGACGGCTTCGGCGTGCACTTTCTCCGCGAGTTCGAGCGACGCCGGTCTCTGCCCGATTCCGTCCGAACCGTCGAAGGCGGGGTCATGGCTTACGCCCTGCTGAAGAAAAAGTTCCCCGTCATGGAAAAATTTCTCGTTGAAGAGTTGAACCGCCTCTCCATGGCCCCGGTAAGAATTCATGCATGAGCTTTCTCTCGTTACATCGATCCTGGATATTATCGAAGACTATGCCCTTCGGGAGGGGTTCGAACGTGTCACGTCGCTGCGGCTGTCCTGCGGAAAAGTGTCCTGTGTGGTTCCTCAATGCCTGCAGTTCGCCTTCGAGGTGCAGTCGAAGGGTACGCGGTCTGAAGGGGCAACGCTTGAACTTGACATCCTGCCGGTCATCATTCATTGTGTTAATTGTGAAAAAGATTTCGAGGTGGATCACTTCGAAACCTGCTGTCCGGCATGCGGCAGGACAGAGGTGCTTCTGACCGGCGGAACAGAGGAATTGCAGCTTCTGGAACTGGACGTGGAGTGAGGCTTGTCCCGGAGTTCATCCGGATGGCAGGCCGGGTTCGTCATTTCGCAACAAATGAATAGCAGAGGAGTGTTTTGCATGTGCATCGCTTTTCCCGGCATGATCCTGAGCATCGATGAGAACAACTTTGCCGTCATTAACATCAGCGGGACGAAGCGCGAGGCCTGCCTGGATCTCCTTGATGAACCGGTCGCCGTCGGCGACTACGTCATTTGCCATGCCGGATACGCCATTCATCGGATCGACGAAGAAGACGCCAAGGAGAGTCTCGCTTTACTGAAAGAGTTCATCGATCATGAAATTTATTGACGAATACCGGGATCCGGAACTCGTCCGGAAACTGCTCAACGCCGTGAATGTCCTGGCCGAAAAGATCGGCCGGCCAATCACCCTGATGGAAATCTGCGGAACTCATACCCATGCCATCGGCCGTTTCGGAATCCGCAGACTGCTTCCCGGAAGCATCCGCCTGATCTCCGGCCCGGGGTGCCCCGTCTGCGTAACGTCGATTTCCGATGTGGATCGCGCCCTTTACCTGGCAGAACGGCCGAATGTCATCTTCGCCACGTTCGGGGACATGCTCCGCATCCCCGGCACCGGTGGACGGAGCCTTCAGCAGATCCGCGCCGCAGGTGCCGACGTCCGAATCCTTTCCTCGCCCCTGGACGGACTCTCCATCGCCGAAGAGAATCCGACACGCGAAGTCGTTTTTTTGGGAATCGGTTTCGAAACAACGGCTCCAACCGTAGCCTCAACGCTCCGAAGCGCCCGGAGGAAAGGGTTAAAGAATTTTTCCCTCTTCTCCGTTCACAAGACCGTCCCCCCTGCGATCCAGTCCCTCCTCGATGATCCCGGACTGGACATCGATGGCTTTATCTGCCCCGGTCATGTCAGTGTCATTACAGGGGGGGAAGCTTACCGTCTCATCCCTGAAGCGGGACGGGCCGCCGTGATCACCGGTTTCGAGCCAGTCGACATGGTCGATGGAATTCTTTTGAGCCTTCAGCAGATCCTGGAAAAGCGCTATGCGGTCGCCATCCAGTATGCAAGAGGTGTCACGCAAGGGGGAAATCTTCGGGCGCGACAGACAATGGCGGAGGTCTTTGAACCGGGCGATGCGGACTGGAGAGGTCTGGGCGTCATTCCTGGAAGCGGCCTTTTCATCCGGAAGGAGTATGAGTCCATGAATGCCCTGAACAGATTTCCCCTGCCGGAAATCCATTCCGCAGAATTTGAGGGTTGCCGCTGCGGAGAGATCCTCCGTGGTGCGATGTCTCCCCCGGAATGCCGGCTTTTCCGGAAAGCCTGCACGCCGGTCAACCCTGTAGGCCCGTGCATGGTATCGAGCGAGGGAACCTGCGCGGCGTACCTCAGATATGAGGCTTGAAAAAAAGCAGAGAGCCGCTGTTACAAGCGTTTCCAATTCCGGATCAAAGATGGCACCGGGATAAACGGGTGGAGGCGCCACCGGCGTCCATCCCGGCGACGTCAGCGAAACCTGTGGAGAATGCCCTGAAGGGCTGAATGGTCATCATTAACACATGCATTGCGGAGGGGGAAATAGAGATGAAGGTAACCATTGTTAAAAATGTCCTCGATGCCAATGAACGGATCGCCCAGGATAATCGTGCGCTCTTTGACGAGAAGAAAATTTATGTGATCAACCTCATGAGTTCACCGGGTGCGGGAAAGACGACCCTGGTGGAGAAGACCATTATGGCCCTCAAGGACCGCTACCGGATCGCCGTCATCGAGGGAGATATTCAGGATACCCAGGATGCCGACCGGATATCCGCTCTGGGGATCCCCGCCGTTCAGATCAATACAGGCGGCGCCTGTCACATTGACGGCAACATGATCCGCGAAGCACTCCCTTCCCTTGAACTCGACCGGATCGACCTTCTCATTTCCGAAAACGTGGGAAATCTCGTCTGCCCGGCAGAGTTTAAAATCGGAGAAAATGCCAAGGTGATGATTCTCAGCACTCCTGAAGGGGCGGACAAACCGGCCAAATATCCCCTCATGTTCCAGGAGTCGGCGGTAATGATCATCAACAAGACAGACCTGCTGCCCTACGTGGATTTCGACCTGGAAAAGGCGAAACGTACGGCCTTGTCCGTAAACCCTGCACTCCAGATCTTCGAGGTTTCCTGCAAAAACGGCGAAGGGCTGGAAGGATGGTTCAACTGGCTGTCCGCTCAGATCGAGGCTTTTCGAGTTTGAATAACCAGGAAAGAAGGCGTATCCGGCTCCTTTTTTCCGGCATCGTCCAGGGAGTCGGATTTCGGCCGGCCATCTACCGAATTGCGAAGGAACAGAACCTTGGCGGGTTCGTCTGCAATACCCCGGAAGGGGTTGTCGTCGAGGTTGAGGGACATCCCCGTCACATTGAAGGGTTCGTCCCCGCCGTTTTGAACAACCTCCCTCCCGCCGCAGAGGTGGCCGCCGTCTCGCAAGAGGACCTTTCCGTCCGCGGGGAGCAGACCTTTCAGATTCGATCCAGCCGGGACGACGGGGATAAGGACGTTATGATCTCTCCCGATCTTGCCGTCTGCGACAACTGTCTGCGGGAGCTGAAGGATCCGCGGGATCGCCGGTACCGTTATCCTTTCATCAACTGCACGGACTGCGGTCCCCGCCTGACCATCATCCGCGATGTCCCCTACGACAGGGGAAATACCTCGATGGCCTGCTTTCCCCTGTGCCCGCAGTGCGGCACCGAGTATGAAAACCCCTCTGACCGCCGTTTCCATGCCGAGCCCAATGCCTGCCCCCTTTGCGGCCCCAGACTCTGGATGACCGATGGACAGGGCGTTCCCCTGGCCGACGATTTCCCGGACCCCGTGGAACAGGCACGGGAACTGCTGAAAAAGGGGAAAATTCTGGCCATAAAGGGACTCGGCGGTTTTCATCTTGCCGTAGACGCCACCAATGAGCAAGCCGTTCAGCGCCTGCGCGCCCGGAAATATCGAGAGGAAAAGCCCCTGGCCGTCATGGTCGGACATCTTGAGGCGGCCGGAAGAATCGCAGAAATTGGCCGTCTTGAACAGCATCTTCTTTCCTCCCCCCAACGGCCCATCGTCCTGTGCCGCAAGAAGCGGCACGGTGGAATCGCCCCTTCCGTCGCTCCCGGAGTGCCGGACCAGGGCATCATGCTGCCCTATACACCGTTGCACGCACTGCTCCTGGAGGATGATAGCCCCCCACTCGTCATGACAAGCGGAAATCGAGTCGACGAACCCATCTGTCAGAAAAATCGGGAGGCCCTGTTGCGCCTGAAAGGGATCGCCGACTTCTTTCTTCTTCACAACCGCGACATCCTGGTGCGCTGCGACGACTCGGTTGTAACGGCCGCACGGGGCAAGACGGTCATGATCCGGCGGTCCCGCGGCTATGCCCCGAGGCCGATCACCCTGCAGCAATGTTACCCGGACGTTCTCGCCCTGGGGCCACAACTCAAGGCAACCCTTTGCATCCTCAAGGGAAACCAGGCCTATCTGAGCCCCCATATCGGAGATCTTGAAACCCCGGAAGCGCGGGCATTTCATTCCGAAAGCCTCAGCCTGATGGAAAGGATCGCTTCGTGCCGACCCAAGGTGCTTGCCTGCGACCTTCATCCGGCCTACTACACCACCCGGCTTGCGAAAGAGCTTCCCCACCGGGAGATTTTCCGCGTTCAGCATCACCACGCCCACATTGTCAGTGTCATGGCCGAAAACGGGCTGTCGGAACAAGTGATCGGGCTGGCCATGGACGGAACGGGTTACGGCACGGACGGCACGGTTTGGGGATGTGAATTTCTCATTTCAGATGAACTGGATTTTCAGCGGGCGGGCCACCTTGAACCCTTCCCGCTTCCCGGCTCGGACAAGGCCGTCCGGGAACCCTGGCGGGTGGCGGTGAGCCTTCTGCATGAAAGTTATGGCCACGACTGGCAGGAAATGGCGCAGCGTTTAGACCTGAGCGCCTTTGCGTCACACTTTGAACTTCTGAATTCCATGATGGCTTCAGGGTTGAACAGCCCACAGGCCTCAAGTCTCGGCCGGGTATTCGACGCCGTGGCGTCTCTTCTGGGAATCCGCCATACGGCAAGCTTCGAGGGCCAGGCAGCGATGGAACTCGAGGCCATGGCGGATCTGCCCTATGAAGCAAGCTATCCCTTTCTTCTCCGCTACGAAGACGGCCGTACGCTTCTTGATCTGAGGCCCCTGATCCGGACACTCGCCCAGGAGCGGATCAACGGGATAGACCCCCATAAAATCGCTTCGCGCTTCCATGTTTCACTGATCAAAGCCCTGGCGGCCACGGCTGGCGAGATCCGCGAACGAACCGGCATCAACAGGGCCGTCCTCAGCGGCGGCTGCTTTCAGAACCGCATTCTGTTCAATGGTGTGACCCGGGAGTTGGAGAAGGAAGGGTTTGCCGTCTATACCCACATCAGCCTGCCACCCAACGACGGCTGCATCGCCCTGGGACAGGCCGTGGTTGCCGCCTCCCGATTGAAGAGAAGGAAATCTTGAAGAAAGGATCTGTTTCGTTCAACACGAGACAGGTGACATCGATCCCTTGGATTTATTTTATTTTTCATTGAAAAAGAAAACAGGATAATGCCCCATGAGCACAGAGCGAATTCTGCTGGAACATGGCGGAGGCGGACTCCTCAGCCATGAACTCGTTACCGAGGTTTTTCTTCCTCTCTTCAGCAACGCCTGTCTCGATCGACTGGAGGACAGCGCGGTCGTCACTTTGGAGGGCAGGAAGTTCTGCTTCACAACGGATTCCTATGTCATCGATCCGATTTTCTTCCCCGGAGGGAATATCGGGTCACTGGCCGTTCACGGAACGATCAACGATCTTTCCGTCTGTGGCGGAATCCCGCTGATGTTGAGTGCCGGATTCATCCTCGAAGAGGGGTTCCCCATGGAAGACCTGAAGCAGATTACCCGATCCATGGCAGAAGCGGCCAAAACAGCCGGCGTATCCATCGTGACCGGCGACACCAAGGTCGTGGCCCGCGGAGCCGCCGACGGGCTTTTTATCAACACCTCCGGCATCGGGATGATTGAATATCCTCAACCCCTGTCCGTGGACAGCATACAGCCTGGTGATGCAGTCCTTGTGAGCGGGACTCTCGGCGACCACGGCGCCACGGTCCTCTGCAGGCGCAGGGAACTGGGCCTGAGCTCTGGAATCCGCTCCGATTCGGCACCGCTTAACGGCCTCATCTCATCGATTCTCGCAGCGTCCCAACATATCCACTGCATGCGAGACCCGACCCGCGGCGGACTCGGGGCAATCCTGGCTGAGATCGCCGGCCAATCCGGGTTTTCCATCACGATACAGGAGTCTGAACTGCCTGTTCGAGACGAAGTGAAAGGCGTCTGCGAAATTCTTGGGTTCGACCCTTTCTTTCTGGCCAATGAAGGGAAAGTGGCCGTCTTTTGCGCGCCGGCCGATGCAGACCGGATTCTGGCAACCCTGCGGAATCATGAATACGGGCGAGATGCCAAAATCATCGGCTCTGTGGGAGAGCGCAATGGAGGAGGCCTGATAATGCAGACGATCATCGGCGGTTCCCGGGTGGTCGATCTTCCTCTGGGGGAACTGGTGCCAAGGATCTGCTGATTTTTTCCGGAAACCATCGGGTTCGGATCTTCCGATTTCATGAAATTAAATCGCTGCATCTCTGAACAGAATGCGCTAATATCAGGCTGACCGTCGCTACCGTGTTTTCATCACCAATGTACAGGAACGGTTAAGGAGCCCTTGCACTTATGACGCGAGTCAAGATAGAACTGCCGGCTACATTTGATTTCTCAACCGATCTGCGCCTCCGCTTCCGCGATATCAACGCCGGGAATCACCTGGCTCATGACGCCGTTCTCTCCCTGGCTGAAGAGGCCCGTTTCCTGTTTCTGGAGCACCTGGGCTATCCCCACCTGAACATAGACGGTTGTGGCTATGTCGCCGCCGATGCCGCCATCGTTTACAAATCGCAGGCCTTTTTCGGGGAGGTGATCCGGGTCGAGGTCGCAGTTCGGAACTTTGCCTCCAAATCCTGCGATTTTCTTTACCGGCTCAGCAATAGAGAGACCGGGCAGGAGGTGGCGCGAGCCAAAACCGGAGTCGTATTCTTTGATTACGGGAACCAGAAACCGGTGAGGGTTCCCGACGGCTTCAGGGCGAGATTTGAACGTGGAGGATGATTTTTCCGCCAGGAATTTTCTGATCCGCCATACAGACTAATCCCTAATCTAATCCACACCCGCCTAAGTACTTTGTTTTCCCACTTCTAAGGCTTTTAACGGCAATAAATCATCATACTCCCGATTGTCTGAACCTTTTCCATCTTGTAACATTCACCCAAGAAAGATCAGACCGGCGCCAGGAACTCCGGAAGGACACTGTTTCCGTTCAAGACACTCAACCATTGTTTCAGAAAGGAGCATGGATCATGAACTTCATGAAGCGTTTAACAAAGCATCGGGACACCCTTGGCTTGATCGCACCGGAACTTGTGTGGCTGAAGCGCAGACGCCAGAGACTCAATGGAAGCAGAATCAACGAGAATATTCTGAAGGAAGGATACTGTCGCCTTCTGATCAGGAAAGGATAACGGAGCCACGACCACGTGGCGTTTTCGGCAGCGCAGGCGGATGGTTGATCTTGGGAGAAGCGGGGGTTCCCGACGACCTTTCGCCCAGACTGTTCTTGCCGACGCAACCTCAATCCGCCACCCGGCATTGGGAAAAAGGGCGTAACCGAATTCGGTTACGCCCTTTTTTTTAGTGCCGGTTTACTAAGCGCCGGTCTCGAATGATAACAGGAAAAGAAAAGCGTCTCGGGAAAACGGCTTAAGACGGAGTGGCGCAGGCCTGTCTTCCCGAATCCCAGTAAGGCGACATCTCCCGCAGGCGCTGGATAATTTCCGGAAGGGTTTCGATGACCAGGTCGATTTCCTCCTCCGTATTCATAATGCTCAGGCTGAAGCGGATCGATCCGTGCGCCATCGTAAAGGGAACCCCCATGGCCCGCAGGACATGGGAAGGCTGAAGGGATCCCGAGGTGCAGGCCGAGCCCGAAGAGGCGCAGATTCCATAGCGGTCCAGCATGAGCAGGATGCCCTCCCCCTCTACGAATTCAAAGCTGATATTCGTGGTGTTGGGAAGACGATTGACCCGGTCACCGTTGACGCGCGAATTGGGGATTCTGTCCAGCAATTCATGCTCCAGCTTATCCCGCAACTGCCTCACCCGGGTGTTTTCCTCCTCCATGTAAGCAGCGGCAAGCTCGCAGGCCTTTCCCAGGCCGATGATGCTCGGCACGTTCTCCGTCCCCCCGCGCCGTTCCCGCTCCTGGTGACCGCCGATCATGAAGGGGGAAAATCGCGTGCCGCGCCGCAGATAGAAGACGCCGATCCCCTTGGGGGCATGAAGCTTATGCCCGGAAAGGGACAGCATATCGATGGCGTTGTTTTCCATGTCGATGGGAATTTTCCCGACGGCCTGGACGGCATCGGTGTGAAACAGGATGCCCCGGTCATGGGCCATCAGGGCCGCTTTTTCCACGGGGAACATGACACCCGTTTCATTGTTGGCCCACATCAGGCTGACGATGGCCGTATCCGGTGTCAAACTTTTTTCATAGGCTTCCATGTTGAGGCGGCCTTCGCTGTCCACGGGCAGTTCCGTCACCCGGCAGCCCTCCTTGGCCAGATGCGCGCAGAGGGAGCGTACGGCGGGATGCTCCACACGGCTGATCACGATGTGCCTCCGTTCCGGATAGGTGGCCAGCGCCGAACGAATCGCCGTATTGTCGCTCTCCGTCCCGCAGCTGGTGAAGATGATTTCGTCCGGTGACGCCCCAAGGAGGGCGGCAACCTGTTCCCGGGCTTCCCGGACCTTGATCCCCACCTGACCGCCGAAGGTGTGCATGCTGGACGGATTGCCGTAAAGCCGGCCGAAATAGGGCATCATGGCCGCCAGCACCTCCGCCGAAACCTGGGTGGTCGCATTGTTGTCCAGATAGACCGTCGTCATTCCGTCACCTCCTCCACAACGAGATCCGGCGAGACCAGTTCCCGGAGCTTGACCTCTACAAAACCCTTCAAGGTCTGCTGCGATGCCGGACAGACGGCGCAGTATCCCCTCTTCGCCAACAGCACCCGGTTGCCGATCACATCGATGAGCTCCACATCCCCACCATCGTTTTTCAGGGCCGGACGGATTTCCCGATCCAGGATCTCTTCGATCATGCGGATTTTCTGAATGTTCGTCATTTTCGGACGAACGGGCTCACGCACTTCCGCCCGCACCCTGTCGATGATTTCCTGAATCCTGTCGAGGCAGTTTCCGCAACCGCCTCCCGCCTTGGTATAATTGGTCACCTCTTCCACGGAACTCAGGTTGTTTTTCCTAACGGCCTGTTCGATTTCCCGGTCCGTCACGCCAAAGCATTCACAGATGATCTCCCCTTCCTTGACTTCAGTGGGCACTCCCCGGTAATAGGCAATGGCCTTTTCCAGAGCCTGCTGTCCAAGAACGGAGCAGTGCATCTTTTCCTTGGGGAGCCCTCCCAGGTAGGCGGCGATATCCTGATTGGTAATCTTCTCCGCCTCTTCCACGGTGAGCCCCTTGACCATTTCCGTCAGGGCCGACGCAGAGGCGATGGCGCTGGCACAGCCGAAGGTCTTGAATTTCGCCTCGCTGATGCGCTTGTTCTCATCCAGTTTGAACGTCAGGCGCAGCGCGTCGCCGCAGGCGATGGAGCCCACCTCCGCCACTCCGTCAGGATTATCCACTTCGCCCACGTTGCGGGGCTCCAAAAAATATTCCCTGACCTTATCCGTATATTCCCACATAAGACTTCCCCCTGAAACCGGCCCGTTCCTTCAGCTCCATCTCTCGCGCATTCCCGGCCGGCGGTTCGATTGCCCTGTCGATACCCGGTCCGCACAGTCCTGCGCCGCCTCCGTCCTGCCAGCGATCCTGCTCTGGAACAGGTCTCCGGTTTTTTTTCATTCAGATTTTCCTGAATCGTACTTGCCATATTATGGCCAGGAAATGCAAGACGTGATTTCCTTCCAAGGCCACATCCATGTTCCGTCAAGGCGGTAAAAAAATTATTCACAACAGATTCAAAAAATTTGGTAAAAAGTTACAATGGAACGAATAGAAAAATCCGTTTTCATCAAAAACAACTCAAACACCTTTCGGAAATGGGCGAAATGGTACGACCTGACGTCCTTCATCCTCCTTTTTCTGAGAAAAAAGGTGGCGGATCTCGTCGACAGCCGGCAGGGAAAACTCCTCGATGTCGCCTGTGGGACCGGTGCGCAGACCATCGAATTTGCCAGGAAGGGCCTGACGGTGACGGGGATTGACCTGTCCAGGGACATGCTGAAAATCGCTCGGAAAAAGATGAGACATGCAAAGAATGTAAAACTTCTCCGGGCCGATTCGGAAAAACTCCCCTTCAGGAACCGCTCCTTTGACGTTTCCTGCATCAGCCTGGCCCTGCACGACATGCCCTATTCCGTGGGGCTCAATACGCTCCACGAGATGAAGCGCGTCACAAAAGAAAGCGGCCTGATCATCATTGTCGATTATACAAAGCCGGCGTTGTTTCCCGTGGCCTATTTTTCGAGATGCCTTGTCAAGCTCTGGGAGAGCGAGTATTACGATGACTTCATGAAGACAGGGATTGAAGCTTATCTCCATCAGGCGGAATTGAACGTCGAAAGGGAAGTGCACTATCTGCTTCGCACCATTAAGGTCATAACCAGCGTGAACAGATCCTGAACTCGGGGCACAGGCCCGCCGCATCCCGCACGCCGCCTATTCCGGCTTTCGCAGAACGACCTGGATATCGCCGATGGCCCGCTCGCGGAAACCGGCTTCACAGATGGACAGGTAGTAACTCCATTTGCGCTCGAAGGCCTCATCGAATCCCAGGGAGCGGACGGCCTCCCTGTTCTCCTGGAACCTCATCCGCCAGTCTTTCAGGGTACGGGCATAATGAGGCCCGATGTCCTCCAGATGCTCAATGACCAGGCGTGAATTCCGGGCGACGGCATTGGCCAGCACGGAAACCGACAGCAGATGGCCGCCGGGAAAAATGTGCTTCTGAATCCAGTCCGTTTCTCTTCGGTACGCGTCATAGATCTGATCGGGAACGGTGATGGCCTGGATCACCGCCCTGCCGCCGGGTTTGAGCAGCCGGTCGCAGGCGGCAAAGTAGGCTCCCAGATACTGGGGCCCCACGGCTTCGATCATTTCAATGGAAACAATTTTGTCGAACGTTCCGGACATATGGCGGTAGTCGGTCAGGAGAATGCTCACCCTGTCGGCAAGACCTTCCCGCGCCGCCAGTTCCCGGGCAAAGGTGAACTGCTTTTTCGAAACGGTAATTCCCGTCACGCGGCAGCCGGTCCTTTTCGCCGCCTCCAGGGCAACGCCGCCCCATCCGCACCCGATGTCCAGAACATGGTCCGACGCCTCAATCTCCGCCTTCTTTAGAATGCCTTCGATTTTTCGCTCCTGCGCCTCTTCCAGGGAATCCTCCCCATCCGTGTAGACGGCGCAGGAGTACAAAAGCCGGCCGTCGAGAAAGGTCTCAAAAAGGGCATTGCTCAAATCGTAATGAGCCTCGATGTTTCTTTGCACCCCCTTGGAGGAGTTGGCCCTTCCTGCGTGGGCCATGCGGTTCTTGAGGCGTGTGAGCCAGGCGGTTGCAGGATAGCCGTTGACCAGGGCCTCACGATTTCTAATGAGGACGCGAAAAAGCGCCACAACGTCATCGGAATCCCAAAGTCCCGCCACGTAGGCTTCTCCCAGGCCGACGTCTCCGCCGAGGACCGCTTTTTTGAAAAACCCGTAATCATGAACAGACATTTCCCCCTGGAGGCGTTCTCCCCGCCGCCCGAAAAACCACCTGCCCCCATCGGGCAACCGCAGCGTCAGGCCCCCTGTTTGAATCCCCTTCAGCAGGGCGGAGAAGAGCTTCATGCACAGCCGTTCACTGAAGCCTGTCCTTCTGCGGATGGTCATCCTGGAGTGGGGAACCGGCTTATCGTGATAGGGAAGAGAACGGAGGAAATACAGGCGCGCCGCTTCGAAAAAGATCCTCGGGACCGTCAGGGTCGGCGCAAGGGGATGCCGCAGAAACATCCGGGCGATGTCCGCCGTCGTCAACCCCAGGGCCCGCCCCTGCAGATGCCCCTCGAAAACCAGCCGCCCTTCGCGCCACAATTCGATCGAGATGTCCAGATTCTCTCCCGCGGACGAAAAGAGAAAGGAATACTCCCCTTCGAGATTGTTGAAGGGGGAGACATGAAAGCACTTCTGCGCGCGGAAGCGCGCCGGATAGCCCTGGTTGGCGCCGTTGACGCCCTTGAGGACATACAGGTGCTTTTCGCCGAAGGTGTTGTTCACCTCGGCCAGAATGCACAGGAGCTCATCCCGTTCCGACAGGACGTAGTAAAAGCTGACGGGATTGAAGATGTAGTTGAAATAGCGCGCCGAGGTGACCAGGAGAACCTTTGCAATGCGGGAGGCAAAGGGCTCATCGGCGAGCCTGCACATCACCTTCGCCGGCAGCGGGTCGGAATTTCCATCGAGATAATCCCTGTCATGGATTGAAAAGGGGCGGATACGGTTGTAACCAAAAAATGGGATTTCACGATCCAATGCGGCCAGCTCGGCGAGATCGAAGCAGAAGAAAAAAAGGGGATAGCGGAAGGAATGGACGGCCGGATGGTGGCGTCTGTGCTCGACAAACCCGTCATAAATGCATGATCTGAAATGAGGCTTGAGTTCCGTGGGCGCTCTCATCGTTTACAATTCGATCCCGAACCGATGCGCCACGGCCACAGCGGACCGGACCGCATCTTCATGAAAACCGTATCCGAAATAACTGCCGCAGAAATAGGTATGCCGCCTTCCATTGAGTTCCGATAGGCGGCTCTGGGTTGCCAGAGCGTCAAAGCTGTACATGGGATGGGCGTACAGGAACGTTTCGATGACGGATTCCGGCGGAACCTCCTTCCAAGGGTTCAGGGTCACGCAGATGCGCCCACCATCGTCAGGAAGATGCTGCAGTCTCGTCATATCGTAGGTGAGCGTAGCGGGATCGTTCTCACGGCCGCCAGCCGGCCGGATGTAATTCCAGGATGCCCAGGCGCGCCGATTTTCCGGGAGAAATGAGGCATCCCTGTGCAGAACCGTGCGATTGGCGGCATACCTCCAGGGCGACAGCAGGCTGACCTCATCGGCCGAGGGATCGGCCAGGAGCCTCAGGGCCTCATCCGCGTGAGTGGCCATTACAACGGAGTCGTGCCTTTCCTCGCCATCGGGCCGCTTCAGAATCACGCCGTCTTCCGTCCTCATCACGGAGCGGATGGGGCTTGCGGACCGCACCGCCCCCGGAAACCCCTTCAGAAAAGCGCGGACATAGGTCTGGCTCCCTCCGAGCACATAATACCATTGGGGATGGTCCCGAAGGGACAGCAGGCCGTGATTTTCATAAAAGCGTGCAAACGTCTCCGCTGGAAAAGAGCGGATATCACCGTCGGGGGCAGACCAGATGGCCCCGGCCATGGGCAGCACGAAGGCCCTGGCAACGAACTCTCCGACCCCCTCCCTCTCCAGGTGCCTTCCCAGGGTTATTCCGCCCAGGGAGCCTTCGTGAAGCCTCCTGCGGGTGATGCGGTTGAAGCGCACCAGGCCGGCGAGAAACCGCCAGAAGGAGGGCCGGAGAAGATTCTTCCGCTGGGCGAAGAGGCTGTCCAGGTCCCGGCTCGCATATTCGAGAGAGCCCCGCCGCTCGGAATAGCTGAACGACATGTCCGTTTTTCCGGCCTTCACATCCAGCTGATCGAGGAAGCGGGTGAAGAGGGGGTAGGTCCGGTCGTTGAAGACGATAAAGCCCGTGTCCACCGGCATGGAGCCGCCTTTCCCGTCGGGAACGGCGATCGTGTTCGTGTGGCCTCCGATGTAATCGTTTCTTTCATAGAGGGTCACATCGTGCCTGCGGGAAAGGAGGTAAGCGGCGACAATGCCTGCCACACCGGCACCTACAACGGCTATGCGCAATCGCTGATCGTTCATGGTCATCGCCTCCCCTGAAGAGGACTCCGGACTTCCCGGCAAAAAAGCGGGGGCCGGACTCAGATGCGGCCGCGAATCCAGGTGATGATCCGGCCCAGGACCGGCGCCTGCTCGTAAATGATTCCCGTATCCCAGTAATCCTGATGAAAGGTGATGTATCCCTGGGCGTCAAAGCGCACATGGGACATGCCGACAGCCTGGATCGGCTTTTCCCTGTTGCGCTTGAGCGTCAGATGCATGATCCAGCGGAAGTAGTAGTTTCCTTCATGCACGGCCACATCCTGGATGTCGAAGGTGCATGCGTGGACCGCTTCCGTGCTCGAGATAAAATAGGCGGTTATGGCCTCGATCCCCTGAACCTCCCGGAATCCGTCGCGGAAATAGGCATTGGGGGCGTAGAGGCCTCCGATCCGTCCCCGGATCCGCTCTTCGGAAAAGATTTCGTAGAAGGCGCGGAAATTTTCGATGGCAGCCTTTTCCTTCTCCGAACCCGGAGCCGGTGGAGCGATGACACCGGGATCCGTCTTCATAAGGTAACTTCGGTAATTTTCCATATAGGCCCCCTGTCGTTCTGGATCAGCAGCACATCCGCTGATGGCGAGACAGACAAAAACAAGAGAAACCATGACTCTTCCGATGCGCATTTCAGATCACTCCTGTCAGAAGCATAACGATCTGCATCTTCCTAAATAAAAGGTGATGGTGAAAAAGGGCGCCGTTCCCTGCTGCGAAACGGCCTTTTTACTCGTTTGTGAAAGGGTGAAAAGGCCTGCCGGCTTCAATACAAAACCAGCCCCAGCCACAGAACCGCTCCGAACACGGCGTGCAGAGCAAGCTGCTCGTACCACGCCGAGGGTGCCGCAC
>MVRU01000033.1 GCA_002067745.1 Syntrophus sp. PtaU1.Bin005 | reverse complement strand
CCCAAAGTATAAACACTGCTCTGGGTGGTCAAAATTCGATTATCACAGGTGGTCAATTTTCGGTTGTCATTACCACCCCAGGGTGTTCATGTCGGCCAGAACGTTTCTCAGGGTTTTAACATCGGGAATGTTTCCCGCCAGTTTCCGGTAATAGAAAGGCAAACGGGATTCTTGACCGAAAAGCACAGCCAGGTTGATCTGTTCCAGGAGTTCGTGATTCTTGCTGTTCCCGTAACGCACCTGTCTGAGACACTCGGAATAACTGGAGACGGACGTACTGTCATAGGCCAGATATTCTCTCTCTACGCGCCGTTTTCCCTGAAGCCGGAAAAATCGTTGCCGGGCTTCCTCGGTAATGGATGCGAAGAGTTCGCTGCTCCGCGGTGAGGAGATAACCGCGCCATGAGGATGGCGATGGATTGCGGCCCATCGGGAAAATCGACTCAGAGGATTTCTATCCTCAAGTATCAGGTAATAGGCAATGGACAGGATCTGTCGATAACTCTCGGGGAAGCATGTCTTCAGATCTTCCGTCACACCCGTGTCCTCTCCGATGCGGTCAAAAAGATGGGTGGCGCCATAAAAACTCCGCGCGGTCCTTGTTATCGGCACTGGCCCTCGCTTGATTTTTTCTCCGGCGATGTCTTGTGCTTTTTTTCTGGTTGGAACGACTTCTTGCGTTTGGGGATCCAGTCTCCCGATGCATTTGCGCTTCGCCCGAGACTGTCGTTTATCCTTGTCCCAGTAGGAAATCGATTCGTATGCGTAGGTGACCCCTGTCTTTTTGTTGGTCTGATAGACGATAGCCGGCATATGCGATCCCCCTCTCGTTACAATTATATGCATTGTAACGATGTGCAATGCAAGAAGAAATCGCTCTTCTCTCCGTCCTATCGAAGACTTACTCTATTGCTCGTTACACTTTCTCGGGAACTCAGGGTGAATAGGAAGGAAGATAGAAAACCTCTGCCTGTTCCTTATGTTCCTCCAGCCATTGCTTGACAATTTTGCCATGATGAACACGAAGATTACCCAGAATGAGAAAGATCTTACGGTCGGAACCTTTGATCAGACGAGTCATGAACTTGATCAAAAGCTCGGCATTCATGGCATTTTGGTACATCATGAAACGAACTTTGCCGCCATTGGTGATGGACGATATCATGCTGACACGGCTCTTTTTAGCTACCATCCTGATGACCGGTTTTTCTCCTTTGGGGGCAAAACCCCGGACACGATTGGCACCTGTCTGAAAACCCGTCTCATCACCCCAGTGAATTTCTGCCTTCTGTTGCTTCGCTCGCGTGGCTATGATCGGATAATCCTCATCCAGCCACTTCTTCACTGCCTCAGTATTCTGCTCGTTGGCGCGCTTTACCGGTTTCTGTGTGGTCAACCCCCAGCGATGGAGATATTCTCCAACCGTCCGGATAGGCATATCGACTTTATAGAGCCGCTTGATCAACAATCTCACGGCATCTCGCGTCCACAGGGCAAAGGGCATTTTCATCTGGTCCGGCATCATGTCAATCAATGCCTTTTGAATTTCCCTTTCTTGATCCGAGGAAAGTGTCCGTTTCCCTCCTGTGCGGCGACCGCGTCTTCCAAGCTGGATTGCCTTACCGCCTTCCTTCTTGTAGCGCTGCCATATCGTGCTGGCATGACTTTCACTGATGCCCACACCCTCAGCTACTGCTCGGTTGGAAAAACCCTGCTTACGAAGTCGAATAATCTGTTTCCGTATCTGATGTTGGGTCTCTGGGCTATGCTTGCGTGCGTCTGTCTTTTCCATATTTGTAGGATAGCGCGGAACACATTTAATTTATATATTTATTTGCCGACGCAATGATATTCTCTATCTCTTCAGAGTTTATTGTATTTATGGAAGAATCGTGCGGCCGTAACGGTTCAATTCTTTTTCCAGGAGATCCAGGATGGATAAGGGGTCTCCAGAATCGGCCGATCGGCCGGGATAGAGATCATAGAGGCGGCGGTATGCCGGCGGGGTAAAATCCGGCATGAACACGTTGGCGCCGGAGGCAAGGGCCTTCAAACGCCCTTCGGGATGAAGGACGGACATGGCGGTGGTGGCGGGAAGATGGATGACCGGACGGGTCAGCCGGACAAGCGCCAGGATGGTCAGAACCGGCAGAACCTCCCCGGGGGGACAGGAGGACAGGGGTGTCTGCGGATGAGGGAGGAAAGGGCCGATCCCTGCCATATCCGCATTCAAGGAGTCGATCAGGGAAATGTCGTCAGCCAGAACGGCGGCATCCTGACCGGGCAGCCCCACCATATTTCCCGAACCCGTTTCAAAGCCCAGGTCTTTGAGCCACCCCAGGCACGTCAGCCTGTTTTCGAGCCGGGAACCGGGGCGAAGGCGATGGTACAGGGACGGCGAAGCCGTTTCGTGTTTGAGCAGATAGCGGTCGGCTCCGGCTTGCCGGAATGCCTGGTATTCCTCCCGCGGCCGTTCCCCAAGGGAAAGGGTGATGACCAGACCGATCTCCCTTTTGATGGATTCGATCAGGCGGCAGAGCTTTTCCGCGTCGTAAAAGGGATCTTCTCCGGATTGCAGAACCAGCGTCCCGATGTTCGCCCTCTTGACGGCAAAAGCCGCTTCCAGGATTTCCCGATCGGTCATCCGGTAGCGCTTCAACTGCCGGTTTGCCTGCCGCAGGCCGCAGTACAGGCAGTTCCGCTCACAATAATTCGAAAACTCGACGATGCCGCGAAGATGAACGACATCCCCGACGGTTTCTTTTCTTCGGGCATCGGCCGCAAAAAAAAGCGGCTGCAGGGCTTTCTCATCCCGCAGGGAAAGAAGGGCGATGAGATCCTCACGCCGGGGCGGGCCCGCTTCCTGAAGCCGTTCCAGGCATTCTTCCGTCTTTGAAGTCAACGTCATCGGTTTCTTATGCCCGAGCCGCCGCGAAGGGAGAGGCCGTTCATATGAAGAGATCCCGTTCGCCCTGTTCGATTCTTTCGAGACGCTCCTCAAGAATCCGCCGCGTTTCCGGCTTTTCGGTCTCCGCCAGAAGCTGGGCCAGCAGGCGCTCTCCCACCTCCAGGGTCCTGGGAGAGGCATAATCCATGAGATATTCCTTGAAGGTCATCATGGCGTTGCTGCGGCAGAAGTGCTGAATCAGGCCGGGTTTGGCCAGGTCCATGAAATCCCGGCCCGTCCGTCCGAGGCGGTAACAGGCCGTACAGAAGCTCGGGATATGCCCCCTGATCGCGATGTCATGGATGACCTCGTCCGCCGTTCTCGTGTCTCCGAGATTGAACTGCGCGGCGCGGAAATTTTCGCTGGAATCCTTCGTGTAGCCTCCGGGATTTGTTCTCGAGCCCGCACTGATCTGAGAAATTCCCAGCTCAAAGACGGCCGTCCGGATTTCAGGCGATTCCCGCGTGCTCAGGATCATGCCGGTATAAGGAACCGCCATTCGGATAATGGCCACGAGCTTTTTAAACTCATCATCGCTGACCGGGCAGGGTGGGGAAATGGCGGCCGGGGCATTAAAAGCAGGCTCCAGCCTGGGAATGGAAATGGTGTGGGGGCCGACGCCGCAGTCCGCCTCCAGGGTCCGGGCATGAATGAGAAGCCCCAGGACTTCGTAGCGGTAATCGTACAATCCGAAAAGGGCACCTATCCCGACGTCATCGATCCCCCCTTCCTGCGCCCGGTGCATCGCCGTGAGCCGCCAGGCGAAATCAGCCTTGGGGCCGCTGGGATGCATGGTCTTGTAGGTTTCGTGATGATAGGTCTCCTGAAAGAGGACATAGGTGCCGATGCTGGCCGCCTTCAAGCGCCTGAAGTCGGGTGCGCTCATGGGGGCGATCTCCACGTTGATGCGCCGGATTTCGCCACCCTCGTCGGTGCGGGTGGCATAGGCCGTCTCAATGGCCTCGATAAAATAATCAAGGCTGGAGCGGCTGGGATGTTCCCCGCAGAGCATCAGAAGGCGTTTATGTCCCTCTCTCTCGATTGCCCGGACTTCTTCCGCGATCTGATCCATGGTGAGGGCGACCCGGTTGAGATCCTGGTTGTCTCTACGGAAGCCGCAGTACAGGCAGTTGTTTGAACAGTAGTTGGCGATATACAGGGGTGCGAACAGAACGAGACGATTGCCGTATATGCCTTGCTTGATTTCCCTGGCCGCTTCGAAAATCGCCTGGAGCAGCTCCGGGTCCTCGGTCTGCAGAAGGACCGCCGTCTCTTCCACCGTCAGCCCCTTTAATTCTTTTGATTTTTCAATGATGTCAAGAACGTGCTTGTGATCGGGGGATTCCGATTTTACCAGCAGATCCTCAATTTCCCCATCTCTTATGAAATCTTTCATGAAATCATTCCTTTCGATGTTATGAGGTTTTCTGAAGCGCCGATTTGACCTTGACGCCTGTCAGGGTCCCCAGCTTTCCCGTCATGGCTCCGATCTCGTCCGTGGTGCCATGAACAATGAGCGACAGGATGTGCAGTCCGGAAGGGGGGTAGGGAAGGCCCATCCGCCCGATGATAATGTCGCCGTATTCAGACAGAATCCTGTTGACCGAAGCGGCCTGTGCGGACCGCTGAGTAATGATGATGCTGATGGTGCCGATTCTTCTGTTCATGGAATTTTTCCATAAAAAAAGAGGTTTGAGTCCCGCAGGGAATCAAACCTCTCTAGTCGCAAATGCCGGATCGTATCCTCATCCCCCTGCTTCCTGCAAATCCGTCTTTCCGAAATCGGGAGGTTCCAGATGCATTTCCTAAAGATATTTCATCCCCCTCGAGGTTAGAACGTCATCCTTCCCCTCAGGTATCAAAAGAGAGAGCCGTATTACAGGAAGCAAAAAAGATTTTTTCTTATCCTATAACGGCAAAATCCTGTCAACCTATTTTTGGTCGGCATTTTCCCGGGGGGCTGACCGGGATGGCGGTGAAACAACATCCACAAGTCCAGGAACGGGTCTCAACGCGGGGGGGATGTTTCCTTACGGTAGCCCAGCGCGGTCAACGCATAGGGCGACAGGAGTTTTTCGACCAGTTCCCTGCCGAGTTTCACTTCCAGGAAGGCTCGCACATTGGCATGCTTTTCCCGGTGAAACGTCGCAATCAGCTCTGTTGCCCGTTCATAACCGAGAAAAGGAAGCAGGGCGGTGAGGATCATGGGGCTGCGGTCGAGGTGGAATTGACAGCGGTCCCTGTCGGGGACAATCCGAAGGATGTGGCCCGCCAGCAGCTCGTCGATGCTGTCCAGAAGATGCAGGGACTCAAGCAGGGCGTGGGAAAGAAGCGGCAGGAACTCGTTGATCTGCCAGGTTCCCCGGCTTACCGTCTCGGCAATGATCACATCGTTGGCCATGACCTTGATGCCCGCCTGCATGGCGGCTTCCATCAGGACAGGATTGACTTTTCCGGGCATGACCGAGGAGCCGGCCTGCAGGGGCGGGAGGGAAATCTCCCCGGTGAAGTTGAGCAGTCTCAGATCGTTGGCGATTTTGATCAGGTTGGCCGCATGGGCCTTGAGGATGCCGGAAACCTCCACGAAGGTGTCTGCATGGGCCGTCTCCCCCATGAGATTCTCGCCGCGGGCCAGCCCCAGCCCCGTCACCTCGCGGAGCTTTTCGATGACGAGAAAGATGTAATCCCGCGGGGCGGTCAGCCCCGTGCCCACGGCCGTTCCGCCGATATTGACGACACGGAGCCTTTCCTCGCACTTGTAAGTGCGCCAGCGGTCCCGAGAAAGGGCTTCAGCAAAGGCGGAGAACTCCGCGCCCAATGTGACGGGAACGGCCTCCTGCAGTTCCGTGCGGCTGATCGTGACGATTTCACCGAAGGCCCTCTCCCTGTCCTGAAAGGCTCCCTGAAGGCGGGCAACGGACGAACTCAGACGCCGCAGACCCTGGATTCCGGCGATGCGGATGGCCGTTGGATAGGTGTCGTTGGTGGACTGATGGAGATTGACGTGATCCAGGGGATGAACGAGCCGGTAATCCCCCTTCTTCCCGCCGAGTTTTTCTATGGCCAGGTTGGCGATGACTTCGTTGAGGTTCATGTTGGTCGAGGTGCCCGCCCCGCCCTGCAGGGCGTCAACGGGAAAAGCATCCGAGGGTTTTCCCGCGGCAATGTCGTCACAGGCGGCAAGGATGGCCTCCGCCTTGTCCGTCGGCAGATAACGCAGTCCGGCATTGGCCTGGCAACAGGCTTTTTTCACCAGGGCCAGTGCCTTGATGAGCGCCGGATTTACCGGGGTTCCGCTGATCGGGAAATTGCTCAGCGCTCTTTGGGTGTGGATGCCCCAGTAGCAGTTCGCGGGAAGTTCGAGTGTTCCCAGTAGGTCTTCTTCCGTCCTCATTCCTGTCATAAAATTCATGCCTCTTTAGAAAAATTCGATGCAATGCCCCTTTGTTTTCATCATCGGATCAATTTCTCCTGCCCACGGAAGCCAGATAGATCGCAAATTCTTCTTCGCCGTCCACCCGGAGCAGCTTGTCCATTCGACTCTGGTCGTAGGCGCCGATCGCACAGGCTCCTGCGCCGATGGCTTCACAGGCAAGATAGAGATTCTGGCAGACATGACCGGCGTCAAGAGCAATGACCTTGTGGGCGGCGAGTCCGTAGCGCCATTCCATCCGATAGGGAACGGCCGTCCAGACAAAGGTGACGGCAGCCTCGCCCGGATAGGGCTGATCCAGGGCGGCACGAACGATTTTCCGCTCCAGGTTCTTTTCGGTAAATTCAAGGAGGAGCTGATGCTCCAGGGGAAGATAACGATAAACGCCCTGTTCCATTCCCGAGACATTGAGAATGACCAGGTAGGTTTCCAGGGCGTGGCGGCATCCTGCGGAAGGTACGGTTCTCAGGGCGTGGCCGGGATCGAGTTTCTCCTTGACCCCCTGGGTTGCCCAGAGCAGGAAGGACATCTCATCGAGGGAAAGAGGAGATCGGCGATAGGCCCTGCGGCTTTCCCGGTTTCCGATCGCCGCCGCCAGATCGATCTGTCCGATCTTCCCGAATTGCACGTTTCGCGGAAGGTCGACTCGTACGGCATCCTCTGCAAAGGGCTTTTCCAAGGGGGGCGGTTTGATGCCTCTATTCTGGTCGGTCTGGGAAAAATCGACAACCTTGCGGATGCTGTCCTTCAAAAATAATCGGTATACCTTGAAAAGGTCCTTGTCCATGATTCCTCCCCTTTCTGTTCAGCTTCTCATTTTTGTCGCCCTTCTCCCGGCTGTCTGGTGATCCTGTCCCAGTAGGCAGCCTCGTGGAGCCACTCGTCCCTGTGCATCTGGACAAGGGCGTGAAAGTATGCTGCGCTCTCAGCCAGGGCCTGTTGCTGATCCGGGTAGCCTTTCCCTGTCTTGAGATCCTCGGCCAGGGATTCCCCGAGCTGAAAGGACCGTTTCTCGGCATCCGCGAAAGCCTCCGGCCCCTCTGCCATGGATGTTCCAGCGGTACCGGAAACAAACGATCCGAAGGAGAACAGAACGTCACTCAAATATTCACGGACAAGATGATCCTGGCCAAGCCCTCCGGATGTTGCGACGGCCGCGCCATATTTTCCGGAAAACAGCTGGCAGTGGATTGTGTCGGCCATCCGATCGAACAGGCTCTTCATCTGGGCGGTAACCGACCGGATATAGTTCGGAGAGCCCATCACCAAACCGTCAGCGCCCAGCATCTTTGCATAGAGGTCCTGAAAGTCATCCTTCTGGGGACATCGTCCCGTTCTGTAACAGGCAAAACACCCCTTGCAGTAATTGATCTCCAACAGACCAAGATCCACCAGCTCCACGTCCAATCCCCTGGATTCCGCCCCATCGAGAACAGCCTTGACCAACCGGAGCGTCTGGCTTCTCGATCCGCGGGGGCTGGCGTTGATGCCCAATACCTTCATCCTCTTCCCTCCTCAATGTTCTATTCTGTTGGCGTTTCCGATCAGCCGCTTCAAGGCAAACGGCCGGAACAGTGCGCCTTTGCGGAGCGAAAGTCCAGCCGGTTCCTGTCGCCGCTCTTTCAAGCACCACCTGTTGCAATTTAGAAAATTATGCCCGAAGAAGCAAACAATTGTTCCCGAATGTCCGGCTCTATCCATGGGTTAAATTGCATGATTCCGGGGGAAAATGTTACGCCGTCCTTCTGGTATTCTGTAATTCCTGAGCGTAGCCTTTCCGGGCATAACAAAGCCCCTGTGAACTGTTCCCGTTCATCGAGGGGCTGACAGGGGTCCATCTGATCCATCTCGCCTTCTGGACTGACGACGCGCATGCCGTGCCCGGTCTGTCTCAGGGGGCAATCGCCACAGTAAATCCGGAATCTTCCTTATGGAAGCTTGGCCTGAAGAAGCTTGGTTCATACCAGTGCGGCAGAATCCTTTTCTTTGTTCATGAGATTTCAAGACTCTCCTTGATGCGGTTGGCCATATCCTGGAGCTTCCCGCTGCCGCCATCCACAAGAACCAAAAGAACATCTTCCCTGGCGTGGCCGTCCAATGCCTCCCCCATTCCCTCCCCGAGCGAACTCAGGGCGTTGTGTATTAAGCGGTCTGTATCCAGATTTCTTTTTTCATCTCCAGCGGGGGGGGCTGCCATTACCATCACTTTCATCATCGGTTCCTCTCATCCGTTATTTGTTCTTCCTAAAGGGATTAGCCCGTTATCCTTCCATCTTCAGCGCCGGCAAGGGATGAGGATGCATGATCCCTTGACGGCATGGCATATAACCCGCTGCGGCCTGTTGAAACCCATGACGCTGTTCAACAGGGGCGGCGGGATAATCGCTATTCGTGAAACCCGAAGGACGACATCTTTAAAATGATTTGGTTGATATTAAGTTATTCGGCAGGTCGGGGCAAAACTTGAGGAATGATGCGGCTGTGATGCCTTGGGTTTGAAGGGCGGGCTATCCCGGGGGTGCGATCATGAAGGCAACCCGGCATACACAAATTTGCCTGCAACGGGGAGGACAAAGAGGCGGTCTCCAGGCGACCTCCGGTTTCGATACTCACCACCAGTATGGATATCCCGGCCACCATGGATAGGGATAGCCCCACCAGTAGGGCGGCCCCCAGTACTGGGGATCCTGTCTCTCTTCCCACAGGCGGATTTCCTGGGCTTCCAAGACGGGATAGGCATAGAGAATCTCTCCAATGTTCTGCTCTTCCTTCCCGATGAAGACGCCTGCAATCGTTATTTCACGCCCTTTGCTGTAGATGTACGGGTCGAGAAAACCCTTGCAGCGCACCAGAAATCGCCCAGGTGATCTGGCGGTATTGGTGGGACGCTTTTGAAAATCGAGATCCGTCTGCATGACCTTAAGGACGGTTTCATCCCGGCGGTTCAAGGCGTCGATAACGACGCCGCCCCAGATGACCACTTCCCCACGGTAGCGATCGGGTTCCTTCTGGACATCGGATACGGATACGGCGAGTTGTGCATCCCTCATCAGATTCTGGGGAAAAGGCGCACAGGCCGTTGCCAGGATAAGAGAGAACAGGGCAAGGATCAAAGATCTTTTCATCGGATGACGCCTCCCACTCCAATGCCGATGCCGATGCCAAACCTCGGTCCGTCATGGATCTCCACCGGCTTCCAGACATGAAGTTCTTTCGGAAGTATGACAGGATAGGTATATTCGATCTCGCCGAGGGGGAGAACCTTTGTACCCTGAACCTCACCGGCAACCGTGATCTTCCGCCCCCTTGCATAGATCGCCGGGTCCAGGAACCCCTGGAACAGGACCAGAAAACGGCCGTGACTGAGGTCGGTCGTCCTGGGCTGATCCTCCCAGCCGAGAGGTTTCTGGACGACCTCAATCCAGCTTGCCTCCTTTCTCACCGTCGTTGCCACAATCTCCCCGCCCAGCAGGACCATCGTGCCGGCGTGCCGCTCCGGATTGCCCTTCAGCTCCTGGAAGGTGATACCGGGATTCACGCGGTCCCGAACCGGTTTGGAGATAACGGAAGTGCAACCCGTTATGTAAAACGGAAATACGATCAGGGATAACAAGAAGAAGATCCGGAAACGTCTTCGGAGAATCATGACAACCCCCGTTTTCTGCCGTTTGAAGAGAAATCCGGCATGCCCGTTTTGCTCGAGGCGTTCTTATTTTATAAAGGATTAAGGGGCAAAGATCAATCACCACTGCATCATCCATGAACAAAACCGGGCTGAACTTTCACTCCTGACATGAACCGGTCTGTCACGTCAATGACATGGTCCTGCCCGCGGCAATGTCCCGTTGCTTCGCCTTTTCTGCCAGTCGTTCGCTGTTGCCGTCTCTTGTTCTCAGCGCTCAACCAGCACGGCCTAGGTAAAATTCATTATGAACGGAACTCTATAAACTGACCCATAAATCAGGAATTTCCTCAATTGACACCTTGTGTAAAGAGCTGTAATTTTCATGAAATCCAGACGGGTTACGGAAAAAAGAAGGCTGTTTCCCGACCGTGAAAGAGGGCCGAAGTGGCCTCCCGTCAAAGGATGGTGAGAAAAAGTTCCTTGGTCAAGAGGATCCAAGAATTTTTCAGACCAGGTGCCGGAGGGGAGGTGGAATCCAGAAACAAGTGCAAGAGGATCATTCGGATCCATCTCGGATCCATCAACGATGCGGCTGAGCAGTCGTGGCTGCAAGGACAGTTTGCCGCGAGCAATCTCTGGATCGGTTTTACCGACCGAGTTACAGAGGGAACATGGGAATGGATCTCAGGCGAAGCGGTTACCTACACGAACTGGGCTGGTGGGGAGCCCAACGATTTCGGTGGTGAAGATTATGCCGTTATGAACTGGAACAGCAAAGGGGAATGGAATGACCTCAATGGGGGTCAAGTCAACTATTGCGGCATCATAGAGACGGCTCCCGTCCCGCTGCCCTCCGCCCTTCTCCTGTTTGCACCCGGCCTGGCAGGTCTTGCGGCTCTCAGGAGAAAGTTCCGTCATTCGTAGACCATTCGGGATGAGAGGGCTTGGCCGTTTTGACCGACTCTCTCATCTCGTTTCAGGATGGCCTGACAGCAAAAGAGGCTGTCTCCAAACACAGAACCACCAGGCCATCGTGTCCCCCGTATTTGCTCCTCAGGCCGGTTCTTGAATGTCGACCGACATTCGACCGGAGCAGGCGCCTCTCCCGACTGGAAGGCCATTTCCTCTACAGAAACCGTATTGATAGACGACCTTGAGAAAAGGCGTTTGCTGATCAGCGGTTTCTCATGTAGATCAGGCGGAGCCCGTCCAGGGTGAGCATTTCATCCACGATGCCGATGCTTTTCGCCTCGCTTTGAACGACCCTGGCCAGACCGCCCGTGGCAATCACCAGGGGATTGGACTGGATCTCCTCTCTCATGCGGGCCACGATCCCGTCCACGAGGCCGGCGTAGCCGAAGATGATCCCCGCCTGCATGCTGCTGACCGTATCCTTGGCGATGATGGATTTCGGCGTACTGAAATCGACCCTGGGCAGCTTGGAGGCTCGTTTGAAAAGGGCTTCACTGGAGATGACGATCCCCGGCGCGATGCATCCGCCCATGTACTCGCCCTTCTGGGAAACATAGTCAAAGGTGGTGGCCGTTCCGAAATCGACGACGATGGCTTCCTGTCGGTATTTTTCATAGGCCGCTACAGCGTTGACGATCCGGTCTGCTCCAACCTCCCGAGGATTGTCGTAGAAGATAGGCATTCCGGTTTTGATCCCCGGGCCGACGATCAGGGGCTCTACCTGAAAATACTTCTCGCAGACCCGTTCCAGGATATGAAGCATCGGCGGCACAACGCAGGAGATGATGATGTGCTGAATCGCCTTCGAGCTGATCTTGCTGGATTTGTAGAGGTTGTACATGAGCATGCCGTACTCATCCACCGTGTGTTCGATAACGGTTCGGATCCTCCAGTCATGGACCAGTTCCTCTCCGTCGAACACGCCGAGAACCGTGTTGGTGTTTCCCACATCAATGACTAAAAGCATAGGCCGTCCTTTTCATTTTTTCTTAACCGTCGCATCGCCGGCAAGGACGCGCACTTCCCTGCCGTCGTCGTCCCGGAGCAGCAGGGCACCGCTTTCCTCCAGCCCGATCACTTCTCCAGCCTGGAGTTCGTCCCGGAAGATCACCTCGATGGGCTCCCCGACAATGCGGGCATACTGAAGCCAGCTTTCCCTCAGAGGGCCGAAGCCTTCGGCCAGATAGCGGGCATAGCGCCTTTCAACATGCTCATACAGGCCAACGGCAAGATCCAGGCGTGAGAGCATGCGACCCCCCGTTTCGTCCCGGAGGGATGTCGCCAGGTTCCGGAAGCTCTCGTCGAAATCGTCCTTCCTGATGTTGACGTTGATCCCGATGCCCACCACAACATAGTCAATCCCGTGACCGGAAGTCCTCATCTCCGTCAGGATGCCGCAGACCTTTTTCCCCTCGATCTGAACATCATTGGGCCATTTGAGTCGAATGGAGCCCGGACAGTACGTCGACAGGAGATCCGCGACGGCCACCCCGGCCAGGAGCGTCAGTTGAGGCGCGACAGCGGGTTCGATAGGGGGTTTGAGGAGAATGGAGGTGTACAGGTTGCGGCCGGGAGGGGACTGCCAGGGTCTCCGGAGGCGCCCCCGTCCCTGCGACTGCGAATCGGCGATTACGACGGTCCCTTCTTCCGCCCCGGAATGTCCCAGCGAAAAGGCGGCGCTGTTGGTGGAATCAATCTCCGGATACACATGAACGGTCCGCCCGATCCGCCTTCCCTGAAGCCTTTCCCGTAAAGCGGTTTCATTGAGATCCGATGGCAGGACTTGTAGAGTCTTTTCGGTCATGCTTCACCCCTGAGAGCTCACCAGAAGCGACAGGTCCGCCGCCTTTACCGAATGCGTCAAGGCGCCGGAGGAGATGAAATCCACACCCGTTTCGGCGATCTGCCGGACCGTTGCCAGCGTGACGTTTCCCGACGCCTCCAGGGGGACCCTGCCGTTGACCTTTCGGACAGCCTTCCGCATATCCGCAACGCTCATGTTGTCCAGCATGATGATATCGGCCCCTGCGGCGAGGGCTTCGTCCAATTCCTGAAAATTTTTCACTTCCACTTCGATTTTCAGGGTGTGGGACGCCGCCTGCCGGGTCCGGGATACGGCCTCGCCGATGCCGCCCGCCGCCTCAATGTGATTCTCCTTGATCAGGATGCAGTTGCCGAGGCCGAAGCGGTGGTTGGTTCCTCCGCCGATCCGCACGGCGTATTTGTCCAGGATGCGCAGCCCCGGAACGGTTTTCCGGGTGTCCAGAATCTTTGCCTTCGTCCCGGAAACGGCTTCCACATATTGCCGGGTTGCCGTGGCGATGCCGCACATCCTCTGGAAGAAATTCAGGGCCACCCGCTCCGCCATCAGAATGCCGGCCAGGGGGCCTGAAATTTCGGCAACCACCTGCCCCCGCTGGACCTGCATACCGTCCGGCAGACAGGATGTTCTTTGGATCCGGTCATCGACCAGGAGAAAAACCTCGCCAAAGATGTCCCCGCCGGCAACCACCAGGTCCGATTTGGCCACCACCCGCGCATGCCCCTTTTCCTGCCCGGTCAGTACGGATGCCGTGGTCACGTCACCTGAGCCGATGTCTTCCGCCAAGGCGGCACGGATCAGGGTCTCCATCATGAATTTCGGTACGGAAAGCATCATGGGAAACTCCTAACGTTCTTCCATGGTCTGAAATTTCTTGTAGGCCGCTTTCAAAAGGACGTGCTTTTCCCGCAGGGCCTTGTGCTTTTCTTCTTCCTTCCGGATGACGGCCTCAGCCGCCTTTGCCAGAAAATCACGGTTGGCGAGTTTTCGGGAAACCTGTGCCAGGTCCTTGTCCAGTTTTGCCATTTCCTTTTCCAGCCGGGCTTTTTCCTCGGCGATGTTGATGAGGCCTTCCAGGTGGACAAAAACGCGCATGGAGCCGACCACGCCGGTGGCCACGCCCCTGGGTTCCTCCATGTCTCCCTGGATTTCCAGCTCTGCCAGAGCGGCCAGATTGATGATATCACCCTGCGCCGCCGTCATCAGCGCCTTTTCCCCGTCCTGAGGAGCGGAAAGCACGGCCCGGAGCTTTCGGGAAGGGGCGATCCCCATTTCGCCCCGGATGTTGCGGATGGAGGTGATTACATCCATGACCAAGCCCATCTGCCGCTCCGCCTCATCGTCGATTTTTCCATCATCCACCTCAGGGAACGGGCTGACCATGATGGACGTGCCGTCATGGGAAAGCTTCTGCCAGATTTCTTCCGTGACGAAAGGCATGAAGGGATGGAGGAGCTTCAGCCCGCCCTGCAGAACCTCTTTCAGGGTGGCCTGGGTTGCCAGGCGCCTTTCCGGTGTTTCCCTGCCGTACAGGGCGGGTTTGGCCAGCTCCAGATACCAGTCGCAGAGCTCATGCCAGAAGAAGGAGTAAACGGCGGCGGCGGCGTCGTTGAAACGGTATTCGTTGATGCTGCGGACAACCTCGCCGGCAGTCCTCTGAAGCCGGCTCAAAATCCATTGATCCTTCAGGGATTTATCCGCTGCAGCGACAACGCTTTCTTCAGACGGATAATCTTCCAGATTCATCAGGGAGAAGCGGGCGGCGTTCCAGATCTTGTTCACGAAGAACTTATAGCCCTCGATGCGCTCCTCGGACATCCGGACGTCCCGTCCCTGGGCGGAAAAGGCGGCCAGGGTGAACCGGAAGGCATCGGTTCCATACTTGTCGATCATGTCCAGGGGGTTGATGCTGTTCCCCTTGGACTTGCTCATCTTCTCCCCCTTTTCGTCCCGCACCAGGGCATGGAGATAAACGTCCCGGAAGGGAACGTCATGCATGATGTATTTCCCCATCATCATCATCCGGGCCACCCAGAAGAAGAGGATATCGAACCCGGTGATTAAGAGCGAGGTGGGATAAAATGTTTTCAGGGCGGGCGTAGAATCCGGCCAGCCCAGGGTGGAAAAGGGCCAGAGGGCGGAGCTGAACCACGTATCCAGGACATCCTCCTCCTGCCGGAGGGAGGCATTCCCGCAATCGGGGCAGGCATCGGGATCCTGCGTGGAGACGATCATCTTTCCGCAGGAATCGCAGTACCAGACGGGGATGCGGTGCCCCCACCAGATCTGCCGGGAGATGCACCAATCCCGGATGTTGTTCATCCATTCGTAATAAGTCGCTTCCCACATGGGCGGGACAATGCGGGTTTTCCCCTTAACCACGGCGCTGATGGCCGATTTGGCCAGGGGCTTGATCTTGACGAACCACTGCTTGGAAACGGCGGGCTCGATGTCGGTCTTGCAGCGGTAGCACTGTCCCACATTGTGCATGTAGGGCTCAACGCCGATCAGAAAACCCTGCTTCTCCAGGTCGGCCACGACGTTCTTCCGGCATTCGTAGCGGTCCTGGCCCTGGTAGGGGCCGCCGTTTTCGTTGATGGCGGCGTTTCCGTCCATAATGTTGATGATTTCCAGCGAATGCCGTTCGGCCATGGCAAAGTCGGCGGGGTCGGAGGACGGCGTGATTTTCACCGCCCCGGAACCGAAATCCATGGTCACGTAGTCATCGGCAATGATGGGAATTCTGCGGTTCACCAGGGGAAGGAGCACGTCCTTGCCGACAATATCCTTGTAGCGGACATCGTCGGGGTGAACGGCCACCGCCGTATCGCCCAGCATCGTTTCCGGACGGGTGGTCGCCACGATGATCTCACCACTGCCGTCGGCAAGGGGGTAGCGGATGTTCCAGAGGGAGCCGGCTTCCTCCTTGTACTCCACTTCCAGATCGGAGATGGCGGTGTGGCAGCGGGGGCACCAGTTGACGATGTAATCCCCCTGATAGATCAAATCCTCATTGTAGAGGCGGACAAAAACTTCCCGGACGGCACGGGAGAGCCCGTCGTCCATGGTGAACCGCTGACGCTCCCAGTCGCAGGAGCATCCCAGCCTCTTCAGCTGATTGATGATGACCCCGCCGAATTTGGCCTTCCACTCCCAGACCCGATCGATGAACTTCTCCCGGCCGAGATCATGGCGTGTCAGCCCCTCCCGGGCCAGTTCCTGTTCCACTACGTTCTGGGTGGCGATGCCTGCATGGTCCATTCCCGGCATCCAGAGGGTATTGAAACCCTGCATGCGCTTGAAGCGGACGATGATGTCCTGAAGGGTGTTGTTCAGGGCATGCCCCATGTGGAGGATTCCCGTCACATTGGGCGGCGGGATCACAATGGCGAAGGGAGGTTTTTCCCCTTCGTCCTCCGCATGAAAAAAGCCGGCATCCAGCCAGTATTGGTACCATCTTTCCTCAACTTCCCGAGGCTCATACGCTTTGCTTAAAGACCCTTTGTCCATGACAGGTGCTCCAAAAATGACAAGGGCGGCAGGTATGCCGCCCTGATGCTCCCTTGTCCCACCTTCGGGAAGTCGGCCCTGCGCCCTTTCGAGTAGATTTCTATTCGAATGCAAGAACTTGTTATTTCAAGGCGCATCCTTATCTTTATCCCTTGTCTAAGTCAAGGGATTTTGCAGTGTTCCCCCGCTCTGGAGGGGGGATCTGCTGGTGGGATTTCTCTCCAGAAGGCGTCGGGCAGACTGAAGAATCCCCTCCCTGTCCCCGGCGTCAAACCAGGAAATCTCCGGATCAGCGCCGAACCAGGTCAGCTGGCGCTTGGCGTAGCGCCGGGTTTCCCGCTTGATCGAAGTTACCGCTTCCTCAAGGCCAAGGGTGCCTTTCAGGACCCTGACCAACTGCCGGTAGCCCAGGGCCTGCATAGGCTTGAGATCCCCGGAAAAGCCCATATCCAGCAGGCCCTGAACTTCTTCGAGGAATCCCAGCGCCATCATTTGATCCGTCCTGGCTTCGATGCGCTCATAAAGGCGGGGACGTTCCATCCGCAGACCGATTTTCAGGACCGAATAGGGCCGCTGGGCAAAACCATGATCCTGCTGCTGGTCCACGATCGAGACGCCGGTGAGTTCCAGGACCTCCAGGGCCCTGACTGTCCGCGCCACATCGTTGGGATGGATGATCGCTGCGGCGCGACTGTCCTTCGTTTTCAGGATCTCGTACAGGCCGGGTTTTCCCTCCCGCTCCAGAATGGCGGCATAGGATCGGCGCAGTGCCTCATCGGCACCGGGACCATCGAAGAGCCCCCCCAGGAGGGCACGGATATAAAGACCTGTTCCCCCTGTCACGACAATTCCCTTTCCCCGGCGATGGAGATCGGTGATGGCGGCCCTGGCCCGCTCCATGAAGGAGGCTGCACTGAAGGGTTCATCGGGATTCACGATGTCGATGAGATGGTGACGAACCTGACCTTGTTCGGCGGGTGTCGGCTTCGCCGTTCCGATGTCCATATGGCGATAGACCTGCATGGAATCGGCGCTGACGATTTCGCCGTTGCAGAACTCCGCCAGGGCGATGGCCGTCCGGGTTTTGCCTGCGGCGGTGGGACCCATCACCACGATGAGGCGGGGCTTTTCTTGCTCCCTGATCATGTTATCCTGCCCGCTCCCATGCATTACCGGCGCTTGAACATCCGTTCGATCTCCCGCTGGGGATAGAGAACATAGACCGGTCTTCCGTGAGGGCACGTGGCGGCAAAGGGGGTGGAATCCAGATCCCGGCACAACTGCCCCACTTCTTCACGGGTCAGGTGGTGACCGGCCTTGACCGCTCCCCGGCAGGCCAGGAAGGCGTAAATTCTGTCCCTCTTTTCTGCAAGGGAAAGAGCCCGCTCCCGTTCGGAAAATTCGGAGATCAGATCCTTTGCGAGCGCCCCCGCTTCCAGATGGGCCAACAGGGCGGGCAGGGCCTTGACAACCACCGAGTCGCCGCCGAAGGGCTCCGCTTCGACACCGGCCTCCTCAAGCAGAGGGATCAGGTCGGAAATCCGTTCAAAGTCAGCCTTGGACAGGCTGAGGACTTCAGGGATCAAAAGCCCTTGAACGGCCTGCTTTCCCCTCTCGGCCCCGCCTTTGATCTTTTCAAAGAGGACCCGCTCATGGGCGGCATGCTGGTCGACCAGGATCATTCCTTCGGGGGAGGGGAAAATCAGATAGGTCTCCCAGAGAGAGCCGATACAGTCCAGGTCGGTAAAGACGGGACGGGAAAGATTCCGCGGCGGAGCCGGCTCGAACAGATCAGGCGCTGCAGGATCTCCTTCCGATTTCCGGGTCCGGGACGGCGGCCAAGCCGTCCGGGCCTGCAATCCCATCTCGGGGCTGACAGCCGATTGCATTCCCGTTCCTGGCTCGTGTCCCTTCCCATACATCAGCTTCCGGCTTCCCGAAGCCAGGGAATACCGCCGCAACGCTTCGGAAACCCGGGATGTGTATTCCTCCCGCAGCATGGGGCTTTCCTCGAGGGCCCCGGAAGGCCCGTGGGAGTGCTCGATGGAAGGGGGCTGAGCCAAGCCGCGGAGCATGAGGGACAGGGCCTCGACAACCGCCTCGTAGACGATCCGCGGCTGCCGGAAGCGCACTTCCAGCTTTGCGGGGTGGACGTTCACATCCACATCGGCCGGATCCAGATCGATATAGAGAACCGCCGCCGGGTAGCGCCGCGGCTCGATGACCCTTCGGTAGGCCGTCATGACCGCATGGTTGAGAAGGTAATCCTTGACGTGCCGCCGGTTGACAAACGTGTAGATCTGCTTCGTCGTTGCACAGGTCAGGTCGGGCTGGGAGGCAAATCCGTAAACCTTGAGCCCGGCGGCGGCGCCCTCAATCGGCCGCATCCGTTGGGAGTCCCTCTGTCCGAGGACGATGGCGATCCGCTCCGCCAGGCGGGGCGTTGCCGGGTAGGAGAAGAGTTCCCGCCCCTTGGCGAGAACCCGGACTCGTACCTCGGGGTTTGCCAGGGCCAGCCGGGTAATCACATCGAGGCAGTACGACCGCTCTGTGTTTTCGGATTTGAGGAATTTCTTGCGAACGGGCACGGAATCGAAGATCCGGCTCACCGTCACGGTCGTCCCGACGGGGCAGCCCGCCTCTGCTCTTTCGATCATTTTTCCCGCTTCGACAATGATCCGTATACCCGCCAGCGCCTCCGGGGTCCGGGTCACCAGCTCCGTCCGGGATATGGAGGCGATGCTTGCCAGGGCTTCCCCGCGGAAGCCGAAGGACCGCACCCGGTAGAGATCGTCGAACTCCGCAATTTTGCTGGTGGCGTGACGGGCAAAGGCCAGCGGAACATCCTCGGCGCTGATGCCGCTCCCGTTGTCGGAAATGCGGATCAGTCCGCAGCCGCCCTGTTCCAGTTCAATGGTGATCTCCGTCGCCCCGGCATCGAGGGCATTTTCCATGAGCTCTTTGACGATGGACGCCGGTCTTTCCACGACTTCGCCGGCGGCGATTCTATGGGTCAGCGTTTCGGGAAGAAGGTGAATTCTGCGGCTCAAAGAGTTGCTCCAGTTCATTGGGATCTTTTAAGGAAAGGGCCATCGCGGCCCGGGCGGGATGGCCTTCCGCGGCTTTCCGGCATCCCTGCCCAGGGCTTGAGGCTATCAGAAACGATTGCCCGATGCAATGCCGAAGAGAAGGGCTCAAGGGCACACCCGCCGCCGCAGGAACAGCCGTGAAACTTCGACGTCTGCCAGGGCATTCTGGGGGTGAGCGATCCTGTACCCATGTCCGGGATAAAGAATCCGGGGGACAAGCCCCGTCCGGAGCTTGTCATAGGTCCTTTTCGTTATCTTCCGGCTCCAGCAGAAGGTGTTCAGCCTGCCCGGACCGTTTTTGACCGTGTTGATCACCAGGTCGCCGCAGATCAGCTCCCTCGTGACAGGGTTGTAAAAGCTGAGGGAATCTTCGGTATGGCCCGGTGTTTCTATGACTTTCCAATCACCGAAACCGACAGGGCAGGCTTGGGGGCACTTTCGCCGTCCATCGGCCGGATTCCGAGACGGAAAAAGGTCCAGATCGAAGTACCGGATCCGCGTTTCCGGGCAGGGCGGTTTGATCAGATTTCTCAATCCCGGGAGAGGAATTCCGGAGAGGCTTTCAACGCGCAGATGGTCAAACCTCCTGACGTAGCGGCTGCACCACAGGGAGGCGGGCATAAAACCGACGAACCAGCTCCGGATCAGGGACAGTTTTCTTTTCCCGTGGAAGTACTCCCCAACCAGGGGAGAAAAGAGAATCTCTGTCGATGGCGGACATTTTTCCAGGAAAGTTCCCATTCCGCCAATATGGTCGATATGAAAATGGGTCGCCGTAACAAACCGGACATCTTCGATGGACAGGTCCGGACGGCCGGCAAGAAACCGTTCGACATCCCTCGCGGCGCCGATGCTGCCCACGTCAACGACCATCAGGCCGTCTGCTCCGGAGATGACATAGGCCTGTGCAAAGCCGCAATCTGGAATCGCATGGACCATGGGAGTCGGGTGCCTTCTCTCTTTCTACGTATCTCTCTTTTCCTATTCCCGCGCCGGAAGGCGGCGGTCAATACCGGACTTCCTGCAGAAAAAGGCCCTGGGGAGGCGCGGTGATTCCAGCTCGTCCCCGGTCTCTCGCCTCCAGGATGTCCTGGATGATCTCCGGGGCCTCTTCCCCCGCACCCAGTTCGACCAGCGTCCCGACGATGTTGCGGACCATGTGCCGCAGAAAGCCGTCCGCTTCGATCGAGATCGAGATCACCCGGCCGGAATCGAGGAGCATCTCCGTCCTGAGAACGGTGCGGACGCAGGATTTCACGTCGCTGCCCGCGGCGCAGAAAGAGGTGAAATCATGGCTGCCGTGAAGAAGGGACAAGGCCCGGGCCATTTTATCGAACTCGAGGGGGGCGCGGACGAACCAGGCGGAATGTCTCTCCAGCGGGGAACGGATCGGGGAATTGAAAATCCGGTAAAGATAGCTTTTGCTCTTCGCGGAATAACGGGAATGAAAATCCCCCTCAACCTCCTGAATCTCCTTGATCGCAATGTCTTCGGGAAGGAGGCTGTTGATCCCGCGCAGGAGATTTCCCGCCGGAATTCCCGATTCCGTTTTGAAGTTGGCCACCTGATGCCGGGCGTGAACCCCGGCGTCGGTCCGTCCCGATCCATAGAGTGTAATGGATTCCTGCGTGATTCTGCCGATGGCCTCCTCAAGAATTTTCTGGATGGTCGGCTGCTGCCCCTGGCGCTGCCAGCCTCGATAGGCCGTCCCGTCATATTCCAGGACAAGTTTTATGTTTCGTTTCATCGTCTCCACGGTGATTTTGTAAAAAATTATGTACAATTATACTTTTTTAAATTAAGTATGGTCAATTCGAAAAACCTGTTTAACCGGGGTTTTTCAGGTTCCCCGAACTATTTAACTTCATTCTGTGAGGGATTATGGCCACGGAAAATTCGACGAATACCACATCGGAAAAAATCAGGGATTACGGATCCCGAAAAAAGACGTTAATGCGGATGGGCGGCAGAGAGATGGTCAGAAAGCAGCATGAACTGGGCAAGCTGACCGCAAGGGAACGACTTGACCTGCTTTTTGACACCGCGACGTTTCAGGAGGTGCAGCTCTTCACCAAGCATCGTTCGACACTGTTCGGCCTTGGAGAGAAAGACATTCCTGCCGAAGGCGTCATTACCGGATTCGGCCGGGTCGACGGCCGCGTCGTCTTTGCAGCGGCCCAGGATTTTACCTGTTCCGGGGGCAGTCTCGGGGAAATGCAGGCGAAAAAAATATGGAAAGTGATGGACATGGCCATCGCGGCAAAAAAGCCCTTCGTTTCCCTCAACGATTCCGGGGGGGCGCGCATCCAGGAAGGTGTTCCCGCCCTGGACGGCTACGGCGGGATCTTTTATCGAAACACCCTGGCCTCCGGCTACATTCCCCAGATCACGGCGACCATGGGACCCACCGCCGGCGGGGCCGTTTATTCCCCGGCCCTGACAGACTGGGTCTTCATGGTTAAAAGAAGCAGTTACATGTGCATTACGGGACCGGATGTCATCAAGGCCGTCATCGGCGAAGAGGTGACCAATGAAGCCCTGGGGGGGGCCCTGGTCCATTCCACCAAAAGCGGCGTCTGCCATTTCGCCATGGACAACGACCGGGATTGCATCAACAGAATCCGAACGCTGCTGTCTTATCTTCCCGACAGCTGTCACAGCCCCCTGCCCATCATGCCGACGTCGGACAAGCCGGACCGCGAATGCCCGGACCTGAACAGCATCATTCCCGACAAGCCATCAAAGAGTTATGACATGAAGAGGATCATCCTGGAAATCGCCGACAACCATGAGATGCTGGAGCCCCATGCCCTGTGGGCTAAAAACATGATTGTCGCGTTTATCCGGATTATGGGATGTCCCGTGGGGATCGTGGCCAACAACCCGCGATTCGGGGCCGGCGTGCTCGATGTGAGCGCTTCGGATAAGGCCGCCCGCTTCATCCGCTTCTGCGATGCCTTCAACATCCCCCTGCTGACCTTCGCCGATGTTCCCGGATATCTTCCCGGCACCCGCCAGGAATGGGCGGGGATCATCACCCATGGGGCAAAGATGCTTCATGCCTATTCGGAGGCCACGGTGCCCAAGCTCACCATCGTGGTCCGCAAGGATTACGGCGGGGCCTACATCGGCATGTGCAGCAAGCAGCTCGGCGCGGACTACGTCATGGCCTGGCCCTCCGCGGAAATTGCCGTCATGGGGGCGGAAGGCGCCTGCAACATTATTTACCGCCGGGAGATTCAGGAGGCAAAGGATTCCGCAGCCAAACGCAAAGAGCTGGCCCAAACCTATGAAGCGCAGTTCAACAATCCTTACTTTGCCGCGGGCCTGGGCATCATCGACGAAATCATCCTTCCGATGGACACCCGGAAACGCATTGCCTTTCTGCTGGAGGCCCTGAAGGAAAAGTCGGAGCACCGTCTTCCGAAAAAGCACAACAACATCCCACTGTAAAGTCATCTATTCCGAATGTCCTGAAAAGAGCCGCACGAAACATGAACCTTGAGACGGGAGCGCATCCCGTCTCTCTCCCCCTCCATGGTCTGAAGCCCTTCTCATCAAGGTCTCAGCCGAAGGCGCTGAAGTCTCCTCTGTATTCCGAACCCTTCATGCACTCTTGGGAACGATGTTCCGGAACTCCTCGTGGCAGGGGCTCCTGAAACCTCTACTAACGCCGGGTGTAAAAAGAGGGGGTGCGTTCACAGATAATCGTCTTCCCGTCACGAAGAGCCTGCAGAAGGCATGTGTCCTGTAAGACATATATCTCTTGACACCGACCGTTTTGATCCTATAGAGGAGGTTGTGACGGATGCGGCGGACTGGATATGAGCATGAACGCGTCCGTCGAAGAGCCAGGGGCTGTAACCCCAGGACAGAGAAATCAGGCCATTTTGCCGGAGATGCTTTCCCCCCGGCCTTTCCCGTCTTGATGGACTCTCCGGAAAGACGCATTTCTTCCTCGCATGCGCTCCACCAACAGGAATGCATCTGAAAGGCATTAATCGAACATGGGGTATTGTCAGTTTTGCGAAATGATCGAAACGAACGCGTATAATATTTTTTACCGCGATCGTTTGCTGGCCGCGCTGGTCGAGATCTGTCCTAAAAATGTCGGCCACTTTTTAATTATACCGTTAAGGCACGTTGAAAGCATCTTCGAGTTGACCAATGAAGAATATCTTCAATTTCGAAAAGTTGCCTGGAGGGTTCTCTTTAATCAGTTTCACCGAATCAATTTTATTGAAAGGTATGAACACTACATTGCTTTGGCGGAAAAATCCGATACGAGAGTCATTGAAAGATGCCATTCCGGTATTGAATTTCTCCGCGGAGCGACGCATGTTGCCCCTTCCGGATTTTCCATGGGGTTCAACGAAGGTCCCGATTCCGGGAAGGAATATCAGCATGTCCATATGCACGTTGTGCCGGCTTACGGGGATCGTGTGAACAGGCATGGATTCCGGTTTTTATTCTGAGTGATGTGTTTACTATGTCAACAGCTGCACGGAAATGATGGATCCCGCCGGAAGAGCCTTTTTCCCTTCCGGGATGGAGGCCACTGCCGTAGCCTCGGCAAGGGAGTTCAAGCGGCTGCGTTTCGCCATGGGACGGAAGTCCGGTAATTCTTCATGGTTTTCGAGGGTGCCGAAGAAAAAATCCGTCCAATCGGTTTCGCCTTCGCTGAGGTCCGAGGCAAGCCGGGCAGTCATCGTCGGCAGGCCTGGGTTTGTGTGACCGGCAAGGGCAAGGATTCCGGGAAGGGCGATCTGCAGAAATCCCATCAGGTTGGATGGGGGGCCACCGGCCAGGATGAAAACGGGTTTTCGATCCAGCATGCCGAAACCAACGGCTTTACCGGGTCCGATGCGGATCCGGTGGAAAATCTTCTTCCATCCAAGCTCTTCAAGGACATGAGCCACCAGGTCATGATCCCCCACCCAGGCCCCGCCGCTGGTGATCAGGGCATCCGTTTGGTCCGCCAGGTTTTTCAATGCGCACAGCAGGGCAGCACGATCATCCCTGACGATGGCCGTACGGCTTTTCATCCGGTATCGATTGCACCATCCGGCCAGGGTCGTGATGTTGCTCGCGTAGAGTTTCCCATCCGTTAGAGGGTTCCCCGGTTCGACAATTTCATCGCCGGTGCCGAGCATTCCGACAACGGGATTACGGAAGACGGGGACACTGCTATGTCCTGCGGCGGCCAGGAGGCCTGCCATGACAGGCGATATCCGCCGGCCGGCACGGAGGATCCATTGCCCTTTGGCCACATCACTGCCGCGCCTCAGAACATTCTTGGGCTGGGCAAAGCTTTCCACCAGCACATGGGAGTGCTCTTTCCGGGCATATTCTTCCGCGACCACGGCGTCAGCTCCGGTCGGGATGCGGGCTCCCGTCAAGACCCTGACCGTCGTCCCCTCCCTGACCTGGATATCCGTCTTCCCACCAGCGGCCATGGAACCCAGCAGCCTCAACCGGACAGGATTTTCGGCTGTAGCCCCGGCGACCTCATGGGCCAGGACCGCGTAGCCGTCTTTGCGGGAAGAATCCGTGGAGGGGGAATCGACCAAGGCAAAAAGATCACGGGCCGCGATGCGATCAACGCTTTCAACCAGGGAAACATTTTCCGCGGAAAGGGGGATAATGCCCTCCAGGGTCAATCGCAGAGCCTCTTCAAGACCAATAGACAGAGATTTCATAATGCATTTCCTTAGAAAAAGAGACCGGAACTTGATCTGCTGTCCGCCAGAGAGGCGAATGCTTCTTCAAGCATCCGGTTAGGATTGAGCCGGCATCCTGTCGCTGCCGCAGCAATCCGGAAGGGAAAAAACCAGCTTGACCTGATAGGTGTCCTGATAAGTCCGGAAAGGGCGGCTCCTTCTTCTGCCCCTGTCGGCATCGGCATCGGGGGACGTCCATGGCGGAGAATCGGCATTCACATGCCGGGGGGCCGGGAAGCCGGAAAGGACTTGTCTCGATTCCAGGTGCTGAATCATGGAAAAAAAGGGTATGCCCGATCCTTATCCGACGACGGGGTGAGGGATTCAAGGGGGGCCGTGGGGTTCGTTTTCCCAGGTTCTGTCAACCTGGTGAACGTTGAAAAAGAGGGTAGCCCATCTCAGGAAATTAGAGGTTGCAGCGGAAAACCTCACCTCAAGGGACCGCCAGTGGTTGGAAAGCCGATACGGTGGTAGTCTCTTGCGAAAAAGCGCGGGGACCCGTATTCGGTGAACGGGTCAGCGCCATAACGACAGGTGGGGACCGGCTGGCAATTCGGCACAAGGGAATTGCCAGCCGGTGGCGCTTAGCTTCGGGCTTTCGATCAGCAGCCGCAGCAGACATATCCGGCCATTCTATAGAGAGCGTTGAAAATTTTGGCCGCTTTTTTATGAAACCGTCTGCGTAAAGGGCCAGATGGTGAAACCGCCAACCATCAGCAAGCAAGAGCGATATCCTCCCGCTCGATGAACAGTTTTTCCCGGCACTCTGGAACTTGCAGCCAGGAATGTTTTAACTCGAACTCACTTCGTCAAGTGTTTCCGCAACTTGACAACCACCCCAGAGGGGGAAACCTTTTTTGAAAACGGTGCCAGGAAGCACCCTGATAACCTTACCCGATTTGGTCTGGATGTCCGCATTCCTGACACAAACCCAGGTGCCATCCGGTTTTTTCTCGAATTCCTTCAAGCTGAGTTTATCTTTGCTAATCTCTTCCATTCTATCTCTCCCCTTCAATATTTTTAAAAAATCATTGCCCACGGAGGTATTTATTCAGCGGGCAGCAATCCGAAACTCAGAGTGCGACAACCACCAACAAGGCCGGGACAAGTGTTTTTCCGGTCGTCAATACTTAGAGGAGCGCATCAGGCAGTGGTTGCAGGAGTTATTCATCCCTTGAGCAAAAGTGTTGACGGGCGATGGAAGCGTTTCCTGCCGCCTGACAGCGTAATATACAGCCGGCCTGTTGCTTCTTTGTTTCTTTCCCTCCCAGGTCGGGTTGCTCCGGGGACAACCCCATCGATCTGTCGGAGGGTTCGCTGGCAACTTATAAGCAGATCGATCGTCACCGATGTTCCCTGAGACCGTTCCACACATCCGGCGCGTTCAAGGCTGCGGCGCCCGCCCCATCAGTTCATCGGTTGCCGGACTCCGTGATTGTTTACTGCAGAGCCTTGCGTTCAGGGAAGTCCTTTTACAATGGCATCGACTTCTGCAAGGTTGGTCACGACGGTCTGCAAGTAGACATTCACCCATTCGGGTTTGCCGGTGTTTGCGGCGATGGCCTTGAGCCGGTCAGAGGCGGCCAAAATGGCTGAAACCTGTTCCTTCAGCGTATCAGTAAGCTTCTTGAGCTCATCTCTGTCGGCCGTCCGCCGGGCCCGCAGAACCTTGGCCAGAAAGTCCGAAATAACCTCACCTTCGGCCTGGATCTGTCGAATGATTTCCGGGTCATAATCTGGAGCCTCCGCCACTGAGTAGCCCAGGTTTTTCAGGGCGAACCGAACGGTTTCGCTCATGTTCAACAGAGTCTCTTTTGCGGGGTGGGGGTTGAAATTCTGCGGTGTGAAAGGCTTAGGGGTGATGTAGGTCTTAACAGTTCCTGCTCCTAAAGACATATCCTGTTCCTCCTTGCTCATGATCTTTCTAATTATGAATTGGTTTATCCAATATAAGAATCCGCTCCGCATTTCAAGAAAAATATCTGTTTTTCTCACATTGAATAACAGAATTTATTTCGGGGATAAAAAAGCGGATCGGGCTGTTTTATTTCAGGACAAAACGGAGAAAATGATGATGTATAAAAATATATTATGAATATTTACAATATAATGAACATGTCTCGCCTGATGTTGACCTTTCATGCGGCTAAGGGTGCAGAAGCCTCCGGGGGGATGGAAACAGAACATCAACTTATGTTATCGATAGCCTAAAGCGAAGAATATTTCTATAAATTACTTCGATCTATTTAATGACAAAATATGACAAATTTTCCTTGACAATCAGTTGGGCTGTGCTATGAAACGGTCACAATGTAACCAATATTTTAAAGGGGTAGCGATATGAGGTATGCAGAGACGGGGTATAATTTGGAGATTGATTTAGCGACGGGAAACATAGAGCGAGTCGAAACTGATCCAAAACTAGTCGAAACCCATCTTGGAGGGCTGGGCACCAATGTCAAGCTGCACTGGGATAGAGTCCCTCCGGAAACGAAGGCTTTTGACGATGGGAACATGATGATTTTCAGCTCCGGTCTTCTTAATGCCACACCGGCTTGGAGTGCGAATCGTACCTTGGTCACCTTTGTTTCCCCCCAGACGGGGATGCTGGCGTATCCGTTTTCGGGAGGATTCTGGTCCGCGGAACTCAAGTACGCGGGTTACGACAAAGTAATATTGAACAACAAATCGCCCAACTGGGTTTATATCTGGATAAAGAACGACAAGGTCGAGCTGCGTGATGCCTCTCATCTCGTGGGAAGGGGTGCATACGAAACTCAGGATCTTATCCGCGAGGAGCTTAAAGAGCCCGATGCCCAGATCTTCGCCATAGGTCCGGCGGGAGAAAATCGGTGCTTCACCGCGTCCATGGAACAGGGCCGGTCGAGTGCCAGCCGGCTTGGCGGTGGCGCCATCATGGGAGACAAGAAGGTCAAGGCCATTGCGGTGCGGGGGACCAAGGACATCAACCTGTACGACGGTGAAGCCTTCATGAAAGAGATGATGGACATGATGGCTTATATCAATTACCGGAACGCCAACCCCATCCCCGGAGTCATGACCATTCTGGCCGGGATCGGCTCGCCGCAGGAGATGGTGCATACCGATGAGAAGTGGCATACGGAAAATTTCATGTGGGGAAATGCACGCGTCCGGAGAAGGGGATTCTGGGACGAGAACATCTCCGTGGAATGGCCTGAAACGCAGCTGGCCGGGATCAAACGGCTGATCAGCTGCTACAACTGCCCCCAGCATTGCGGGGCATTGATCGCCTTCAAGGATACGCCCCGTTATATGGCAAAATGTTTCGGGAAGATGACGTACGCCATGGCGGCTTATGTCGACAGCTTGGATTGGTCCTGGAGAGCCCTGCAGCGGGCGACGGAGTATGGATTTGACTCCTTCTCAACGCCGCAGATCCTCGCCTTCGGTGTCGAGCTGATTGAGGCAGGCATTCTGACCGAGGAAGATCTGGTCGGGACGGACGAATACCCACCCTGCCCGGAAGAGCCCGAGGAGCGGTTCCTTTGGTTGATGGATCGGACGGCCTATCGGCAGGGCATCGGCAATCTCCTGGCCGACGGTGTCTACTGGGCGGCCAGAGCGATCGGCAATGGGGCGGAAGCCTTTGACCACAATACGATCAAGAAGCATGAGCAGCTGCCACTCAAGCTGGGAACGCTGGATCCCATTTATTACCTCATGTATACGACCAACGAGAAGATCAGCATCACCCAGATCGAGGGGAACTGGCCCCAGGCGGCATTCCCCACCATGGAAATGAGAGAGGAATTCGTCAGAGACTGGCCGCAGCTCCCCGATGATCACTTCAAACAGTATGTTCTGGATTGGGAGCCCCGGGGAGAAAAATCGATCCCCTTCTTCCCCACGCCTTACATGTGCAGTGAGATCGTCGATTGGATGGAGATGATGCACAACATCGATGACGCCTGCTGCATCTGTTGCGGGATGTCCGGCTTCTGCCTGAAGCCACCCTGGCATATCCACAACTATCCGCGGGTTATCCAGGCGGCGACAGGGGTTGAAATGGATGAAGAAAAGCTGAAGAAAATTGTCAATCGCAACAGGAACCTTCACCGGGCACTGAATCTCAGGTACGGCTTCAGGAGGGAAGATGAGACCCCGCCGGAAGATCACTGGAAGAGACGTTATCCCGAACTGGAGAAAGAGTTGCTGGATACATACTATCAGTACAAGGGATGGAATCTGGATGGCGTTCCCACGAAAGAACGACTCCATGAATTAGATTTGGATTATGTCGCGGAAGACTTAATGAAGAGAGGGATATTGAGAGATGGCGAAAATAACTAAGAAAATCAAGAGAATCAAGGTTGATGCAGATAAGTGTAATGGCTGCCGGGGTTGTGAGATGGTTTGTGCCGGTTTTCACTCGGTCCCGAAATACAGCGTCATCAATCCGGCGAGATCCCGCATTAAGATTGTCCGGCACCCTACCTCGGACATCTGGCTTCCAGTGTTTGCAGGTGAGTACACCGCAGCCGAATGCATGGGCAGGGAAACGTATATAATCGACGACAAGGAATACAGTGATTGCGACTTCTGCCGGGCCGCCTGTCCTGCCCGGGACAGGTTCAAAGAGCCGGATTCCGGTCTCCCCCTTCGCTGCGACATGTGTGAAAGCGATCCCCCTTTGGAAATTCCGAAATGTGTCGAGTGGTGCATCAACGACGTTCTCACCTACGAAGAGAGAGAAGAGGAAGTGGAGGAGCAGGTGGAGATGGAGGATGTGGAGACAGGGTTGGCCGCTTTGGTGGACAAGTACGGCTGGGAGAAGATGAAGGACACCTTCGCCCGGATGCAGCTGAAGGACTGAGGGCTTAGCGCTCCGTAACGTAACGACATCCAGTGAAATTATCCGGTTGAA
>MVRU01000032.1 GCA_002067745.1 Syntrophus sp. PtaU1.Bin005 | reverse complement strand
TTCCGGGATATCGAATTCTTCAAACTTAAAATCATGGCCATTCATGAAGCCAAGTATGCTTTAGTCGGATGAACCTTTCTTTATTTAGCAGGAACACTCGAATGGATTTTGTCAGATTCATCTTTTAGAGCTGCGAATAAACTTTCTGTTAAGATTCATGCCGCGAGAAAACAAACGTGAAATATGAACAGCATCCTGATACTTTCCTAAATCATCGTTGGGAACATTTAGGAAACCTTGCTCTCTCGCTAAAATTTCGCTAAAGAAAATACTGAGAAATAGGGTTTTTTCTTCCTAAACGTTCCTAATTCTTCTTAAGTGATTGTTTCGTGAATTTAAATACTTGAAGTGATATTAAAGTGTTGCAGAAATGCCAAGGGGAATACTCTGACTCCGTGAATATAGGTTCGAATCCTGTTTCCCCAGCCAAACAACAAAAAGGGCTAGACGTTTATCGCTAGCCCTTTTTATATGACGTTATCTGCGCGCGGAAGCCTGAAATGGTGTTTTTCGGTCTCGGGCTGCCGCCATTCCTATGCCTGCAGCTGCTCCACGGGGCCATGAGGGGAACGGCTTTCTCTCCGATTGCCGGGACCGTGTGTTCAGGGAACGTCGCCTTTGGGATCGGTTCGCTTAGCCTTTCGGACAACGACCAAAACGCCGATCACGACATACATGGACAACGCCCCGATAAAAAACCATAGAATATACATCAAGTTCATGATCTGCTCCTGGGCCGTACAGCCTGATTTTGCCCTGTATTTATCTTGACTTAGGTGTATTCAACGGTCGTGCCACAACATGTAGCCGATCCGGAAAATATATTCATCACCGGTCTTTTTCGCCCGACGGATGTCCTTCTGCCTGAAAAACGGCATTTTCGTTCCGACCGCTCTCATTTCTGCCGCAATTCTCTTCCGTTCTGCCGGCTCTCTGGGGGAAGGCAACCTTATTCCCGGCATTCCCATCGTTGAAAACCTGTCCCGCTCCTTTGGATCGCACAGCCTCGCCTAATGCGTAATGAAATATTTCGCAACATTCTCCGCTGAATAACCACCCGCGGTTGAAAAAGAACCGCCGACCATCAAGTCGGAACCATATGGAAAAAGGAATATGACGTTGCCGTCCGTTCCTGAACCCACACTTTTCCAATTCATGCCGTCCCAACTCATGATATGATTCCCTGCGTTTCCCCCACCGGCAGTAAATGTGCCTCCCGCATACAGTTCGTTATTGTAGGATGCCAGCGTATAGATCTGTCCGCCGCCGCTGATCCCGCTGCCGACGGAAGACCAGCTGGTTCCATTCCATTTCGCAATGCTTGCTGCTGGAACACCACCGGCCGTAGTAAAGGAGCCGCCGGCATACAACATTCCATTGTGAACGGCTAATGCGGTGACCTTCCCGTTCATCCCGCTGCCCAGCGGACTCCAGCTCGTTCCATTCCACCTGGCGATATAATTTGCAGATATGCTCCCCGGATTTTCAGTTCCCTTTGAAGTCAGGTAGGCCGCTCGAGTGAAGAAACCCGACACGACCAACTCCCCGTTGTAGATCACCATGTCGGTTACGTTTGCATTCATTCCTCCACCGACGGGGTGCCATTCCGTTCCGTCAAATCTGGCGATATAGGCAGCGTCTCTCTCGTAGAGTGGAGCGCCGCCCGCCGTGGCAAAGCTGCCGCCTGCGTAAAGCTGCCCGTTGTACACAATCATGGAATTGACATAGCCGGACATTCCGCTGCCGTCATTGCCCGTTCCACTGCCGCAGGTTGTCCAGCTTCCGCTGCTGAACCTGGCCGCATTGTTGTACCAGTTGCTCTCCGGTGTATATACGGTGAAGTCGCCGCCTGAAAAAAGGACATTATTGAAGTTCGCCAGGGCATATACGTCACCTGAACCAAACAGGGCGTGCAATCCACTCGACTTGTCCGTCCAGGTCGTCCCATTCCATTCTGCAACACCATAACTCGCCGCGTACAGCTTTCCGGCATAAGATACGAATGAATTTACATTGCTTTCTAAACCATTGCCCAATCGACTCCAGACACCGAAACCGCGTGTCGGAGCTACGATCAAATTTGTATTGGTAAAGCTGGTCTTGTAACTCCTCCGACTTCCATCGGCGTTCATGAGCCAGACAGCCGTCTGCCCCGATGCTATCTTTCTCACGATCAGGTCGGTGATGCCGTCGTTGTCGAAATCCCCTGTTCCGACGACCGTGGTGTTCGTATCCGTAAAGATGACCTTGTAGCTTTTGCGTGTTCCATCGGCGTTCATGAACCAGATAGCTGCCTGTCCTGACGATGTTTTTCTCCGGATCAGGTCACAGACGCCGTCCTTGTTGAAGTCCCCGGTTCCGACGATTGCCGTGTTCACATCCGTAAAGATGATCTTGTCGCTTTTCCGCGTTCCATCGGCGTTCATGAACCAGATGGCCGTCTGTCCTGATGATGCCTTTTTCACGATCAGGTCACAGATGCCGTCCTTGTTGAAGTCTCCGGTTCCGACGATTGCCGTGTCCTTATCCGTAAAGATGATCTTGTAGCTTTTGCGTGTTCCATCGGCGTTCATGAACCAGATGGTCGTCTGCCCCGATGTTATTGTTCTCTTGATCAGGTCACAGATGCCGTCCTTGTTGAAGTCTCCTGTCCTGACGACTGTGGCGTTCATATCCGTAAAGATGATCTTGTAGCTTTTGCGTGTTCCATCGGCGTTCATGAACCAGATAGTCGTCTGTCCCGACGATGCTTTTCTCCGGATCAGGTCAGTGATGCCGTCCTTGTTGAAATCTCCGATCCCAATGACGGAGGCATTCGTATCGGTAAAGATGGTCTTTGAGCTTGACCGTGTTCCGTCCGCATTCATGAACCACAGGACGGTCTTGCCAGTGGAATCATATCTCAGCAGCAGATCGGACCTGCCGTCCTTGTTGAAATCTCCTGTTTCCGCCCAGAGCATGCCGGCGCCGAGAAAGCTGAGCAGCACAAACACGATGACCCGTCTACATTTCTTCATAAGCCTGTCTTCCCTTTTTTCGTATTTCTGGTTGTCGGTTCCTTGATTGTCATAAACCCATGTTCGACCTGTGAGCGGCACCTTTTCTGAAGATCTGCACGAAAGCGGATGCATGTTCAGAAACTGTCTGAAACAGGGTCTCCGAAGTTTGATATCGGGGATTTGTCGCAATAACTTTACAAGGAATATAAAAAAGAGTTGGGATAAACTGGATTGCTGCAGAATTCAGTCTGGTGGGCTGCTGTTTACAACTCTTTGGCGCCGTCGAGAGAATTCTGAAAGCAAAAAAGGTCCGCGTTATTCAACACGGACCTTTTTCTTCGGTGCTTCAATCTATTCCAGCTGATGCCATGGCGCGAGGCCTATTTTCTCAGCCCTTCCTGCCCCCGGCGGCTTTCGCCCAGGAATCCCGCAGCGGGACAATGCGGTTGAAAACGGGTTTGCCGGGCGCCGTATCCGGATCGGCGCAGAAATATCCCAATCGCTCAAACTGGTATTTGAGCCCCGGCTCCGTAGTTCCCAGGCTGGATTCAGCATAACAGGAGGAGAGGATTTCCAGGGATTCCCTGTTCAGGTGCTTCGTATAGTCCTCTTCGCTTCCCGGATCCTCAATCCGGAACAGCCGGTCGTACAGCCTCACCTCGGCAGGAACGGCATGCCGGGCCGAGACCCAGTGAATCACCCCCTGAACCTTGCGCCCGTCAGCCGGCGGCGCATTCCGGGTTCCGGGATCGTAGGAGCAGTGAAGTTCGATGACCTGCCCGGTCTTTTCGTCCTTCACCATGCTTTCATATCGGATGACGTAGGCATTCCGGAGGCGGACCTCCCGTCCCGGACCCAGGCGGTGATATTTTTTCGGCGGGTCTTCGAGAAAGTCGTCCTGTTCGATGTAAAGCTCCCTGGAGAAGGGCAGCTTCCGTGTTCCCATGTCGGGATCCTGGGGATGGTTGGGGCATTCGATCTCCTCAACCAGGTCCTCCGGATAATTGTCGATCACCACCCGAAGGGGGTGCAGGACGCACAGCGCCCTGGGGGCGTGGGCATTGAGGTCCTCCCGGACGCAGTGCTCCAGCAGGGAGATGTCGATCAGGTTGTCATTTTTTGCCACGCCGATCTGGGCGCAGAAGTTCCGGATGGCTTCCGGGGTGTAGCCCCGGCGGCGCATGCCCGTGACGGTCGGCATCCTGGGGTCATCCCAGCCCTGGACGAAATGGTTTTTCACCAGTTCAATGAGCCGCCGTTTGCTGAGCACCGTGTAGCTCAGGTTGAGGCGGGCGAATTCGATCTGCTTCGGACGCGGGCCCGGTATCAGTTTCTCCACGAACCAGTCGTAAAGGGGACGGTTGTTTTCAAACTCCAGGGTGCAGATGGAGTGGGTGATCCCTTCCAGGGCGTCGGAGAGGCAGTGGGCGAAGTCGTACATGGGGTAGATCACCCAGTCGGTGCCCGTCCGGTAGTGGGGCTCCCGCTTGATGCGGTAGATGATGGGGTCGCGCATGACGATGTTCGCCGAGGCCATGTCGATCTTCGCGCGCAGAACATGGGCGCCGTCGGCAAACTCGCCGGCCCGCATCCGGGAAAAGAGATCGAGATTCTCTTCCACGGACCGGTTGCGATAGGGGCTTTCCCTGCCCGGCTCGGTGAAGCTTCCCCGGTGCTCCCGGATTTCATCGGGAGTGAGGCTGCAGACATAGGCGTCTCCGGATCGGATGAGCTCGACGGCGAACGAATAAAGCCGTTCGAAGTAATCGGAGGCGTAAAAGAGCCGGTCTGCCCAGTCGAATCCAAGCCAGCGGACATCGTGGATAATCGATTCCACGAATTCCATGGACTCTCCCAGGGGGTCCGTGTCATCCATCCGGAGATTGCAGGTTCCCTGGTACTGCTGGGCGATGCCGAAATTGAGGCAAACCGACTTGGCATGACCGATGTGGATGTAGCCGTTTGGTTCGGGCGGGAAGCGGGTGGCCACTCGTCCCTCATGTTTGTTGGTCCGCAGGTCATCGTCGATGATGTCCCGGATGAAATCCGTCGGGTTTGAAGTCGTCGGTTGCGTCATGTTACAGCTCCTTTCGCCTTGATGATTCTGCAGGCAGGACCGCCGGACAGAGGCCCTCCATCTTTCGGAAATTCCGGCGCCGCCCGCCTTGAACACCATGGTGCCCCGGGCCCGGCCCCGAAGGAAAAGCCTCTTCTGTCAAGGTCGAATGCCGGTTGGTTATCTAGTATATTCATGGAAATATATCAAGGGCATAAACTTTCAAATTTCTTCCGGATACAATGCAATTGACTTCATCGGAGTTCTTTTCTTATACTGGTTTCATAAAAATGATGCGTCATCACACGGGACCCCGTCATGACGGGAAATTGGAAAGGCTGAAATGGATATAACCTCCGCGCTTCTCATCGTCCTGGGGCTTGCCCTTTTCGAATCGATCACGAGCATCGACAACGCCATCATCAATGCCGAGACGCTGCAGACCATGCAGCCCAAAGCGCGCAGGTGGTTTCTGACCTGGGGGATCCTCATCGCCGTCTTCCTGGTCAGAGGGGTTCTTCCCTGGCTGATCGTCTGGGTCATGGCGCCGGGCGTCGGCCCCTGGGAGGCCCTGACGGCAAGCCTGACCGGAGATCCGGCGGCGCTCAAGGCCATTCAGGAAAGCTCCCCCGTTCTTCTCATGGGGGGAGGCGTCTTCTTCATCTTTCTTTTCTGCCACTGGATCTTTCTGGAACCCAAGAAAATAGGCCTGCCCGTGGAGGTCCTCATCGCTCGGCAAGGGGCCTGGTTCTATGCGGTCGTGTCGGTCTTCCTGACGGCCATCGTCTGGTTCACTCTCAAGGAGAGCCCCATGCTCGCCTTCGGGGCCGTGGTCGGCTCCACGGCCTTCTTCATCGTCCACGGTTTCAAACGCTACGCTGAAGAGCAGGAGGCTCGCATTCTGTCGGGCGACGTCCATATGACCGATATCGGGAAGGTCCTCTACCTCGAGGTCATCGACCTGACCTTCTCCATCGATGGCGTCGTCGGGGCCTTCGCCTTCACGTTATCCGTACCACTGATCCTTCTTGGAAACGGCATCGGGGCGATCGTGGTCCGGCAGCTGACGTTCTACGGTGTCGACCGGATCAAAAAGTACGTTTATCTGAAAAACGGCGCCATGTACTCCGTCTTTGTCCTGGGCTGCGTGATGCTGGCCCACGGTTTCGGGGTCCATGTGGAAGAGTGGATTACACCCGTGGCCACCTTCCTCATCGTCGGCTATTTTTTCCTCAAATCCAGATGGCATGCAAGGAAAGCCGGGAGCTCTCCCGGATAGGTGCGGACAGGGGCAGGGAACGTTGCGGGCAATGACGGGAACAGGGGGAGGTTTTTCATGAAAAGATGGGATAAAGTCCTCTATGCCTCCTTTTTCTTCCTGCTGGCCGTCATCGGCTCTCTCCAGGGAGGTCCTGCCGGATTTCCCAGGTGGATTTTCCTCCTTCTCGCCGTCGTGATCGTCGTGTACCTGCTGAACAAGGACAAAGTCGACAAGAGCTTCCGGAAGTAACCAGGAATCATCCTTTGTGATATGGAACGGCAACCTGCAAAAACGGAAACCGACCCGGCATACAGGCTTCTCGGCATTGTCCGTGGGCTGTTCAGCGAACTGCGGGGAAAAGCCGGGCAGGAGGATCGCGTTTCTCTGGACAGTCTGCTGGACCGCGATCTCGGCTTCGACAGTCTGGCGCGGGTGGAATTGCTGTCTCGAATCCAGCGCTCCTTCGGCGTGGATCTGCCGGAGGAAATCCTCAACCGCGCCGAGACGCCGCGTGACCTGCTCGAGGCCTTGAGGCGGGCGGCCAGGGGATCGGCACAGCAGGAATTGGCCGCTTCCCTGGCGACGCTGGAATCTGCGCAGGGTGAAGCGGCCGGCGCCGACACGTTGCTTGAGGTGCTTGACTGGCATGTGCGCCGGCAGCCCGAACGCGTCCAGATCATTGCGCGCACTGAAAGCGGAGATCAGCCGATCTCCGGACGCAGCCTGGCGCAGGCCTCGGAGGAGATCGCCGCCGGTCTGCAGAACCGGGGGCTTGAACCGGGGCAGTCCGTGGCCATCATGCTGCCGACCTGCCCGGAGTACTTTTACGTCTACCTGGGGATTCTCCTTGCCGGCGGCATTCCCGTGCCCATTTATCCCCCCGCCCGCCTGACCCAGGTGGAAGAGCATGTACGCCGCCATGTAGGGATCCTTTCCAATGCCGGGACCGTTCTGCTTGTTACGGTCCCCGAAGCTCGAGCGGTGTCCCGGCTGCTGCAGGCTCATGTCCTTTCCCTGCATTCCGTGGTCAGTGTGCAGGAATTGCGGTCGTCAGGCGCCTCCTTTATCCGGGTGCCGGTAACGGCCCGGGACGTGGCTTTTATTCAGTACACTTCCGGCAGCACGGGCGATCCCAAGGGGGTGGCGCTGACCCACGCCAATCTGCTTGCCAATGTCCGCGCCATGGGGCAGGCGGTGGGCGTGGGGCCTGATGACGTGTTCGTCAGCTGGCTGCCGCTGTATCATGACATGGGGCTGATCGGCGCCTGGCTGGGGACGCTCTATTTCGGCATCCCGCTGGTTGTCATGTCCCCCCTGGCCTTTCTCGTGCGGCCGGTGCGCTGGCTGCGGGCAATCCATGAGTACCGCGGCACCCTTTCGGCGGCCCCTAATTTTGCCTATGAGCTCTGTGCCAAGAAGATCGGCGAAGAGGAGCTCTCCGGACTGGATCTCAGCTCGTGGCGGCTGGCTTTCAACGGGGCGGAGGCCGTCCTGCCGGAAACGCTGACGCGCTTTCGGCGGCGTTTCGCTCCGTTCGGCTTTCGAACCGAAGCCCTCACACCGGTCTATGGGCTGGCCGAGAATTCCGTCGGGCTGGCGTTCCCGCCGCCGGGCCGCGGTCCGGTCATCGACTGCGTCCAGCGGGAAACCTTTTCGCGCACCGGACGGGCGGTACGCGCTTTGTCGGAGGAGGCCTCGCCGCTGTGCTTTGTCTCCTGCGGCCGGCCGCTTCCCGGCCACGAACTGCGCATTCTCGATGCGTCCGGTCACGAGCTGGCCGAGCGCCAGGAGGGGCGGATAGAGTTCCGGGGGCCGTCGTCGACGCGCGGCTATTTCAACAATCCACAGGCCACGTCCCAGCTCTTTCACGGCGGCTGGCTGGACAGCGGCGATCGCGGTTACATCGCCGGTGGAGAGGTTTTCCTCACGGGCCGCGCCAAGGACATCATCATCCGGGGCGGGCGCAACATCTATCCTCAGGAACTGGAGGAGATCGTCGGCGAGATACCCGGGGTGAGAAAGGGCTGCGTCGTGGCGTTCGGCAGTCCCGACCCGGCTTCGGGTACGGAGCGGCTCGTTGTGATCGCCGAAACCCGCCGGAGCGATCCGGCTGAACTGGAGCGTCTGCGCGGGGAGATCCATGCTGCCATCTTTGAAGCGCTCGGCGAACCGGCTGACGAACTTGTGATCGTCCCTCCCGGGACCGTTCTCAAGACCTCCAGCGGCAAACTGCGGCGTGCCGCCAATCGCGACCTTTTCGAGGCGGGATTGGCGGATGGGTGCAAGCGGACCGGACGGCGGCAGATGGCCCGCCTTGCGGCAGGCGCCTTGGTTCCCCAACTGCAGCGCTGGACTGCCAGGGCAGGGGAGGTTTTATTTTCCGCCTGGGCCTGGTCGGTGTTCTATATGGTCATGCCGGCTGTCTGGCTGGCCACGGCCATGACGGAGCGCCCGTCAACGGCCTGGTCCGTCGGCCGGGCAGGGGCGCTGCTGCTGATCCGGCTCACCGGTACGCCCTTTTCGGTGAGCGGGCTGGAGCATCTGCCAAAAGGGTCGCCCTGCGTTCTGGTGGCCAACCACGCCAGTTACATCGACGGGATCGTCCTGCTGGCGGCGCTTCCGGAGCACTTTGTCTTTGTCGCCAAGCGGGAACTGGGCGAAGGGTTCCTGGCCCGCCTTTATCTCCAGCACCTGGGCGCCCATTTCGTTGAGCGCTTTACAGCCACGGAGAGCATCCAGGACGCCGGCCGCCTGGAGGAAGTGCTCCGGGCAGGCCATGGGCTGGTCTTCTTCCCCGAGGGCACATTTACCCGGGTGGCCGGCTTGCAGCCCTTCCGGATGGGGGCCTTCCTTGTGGCGGCCAATACAGGGACGCCGGTCGTTCCGGTGGCGATATCCGGCACCCGGTTTGTGCTGCGCGACGGCCAGTGGCGACCGCGGCGCGGCGCGATCCGCGTTTCGGTCGGCGATCCCCTGGTGCCGGCGGCGGATGCCCGGGATGCCTTCGCGGCCGCCGTTGCGCTGCGCGATGCCGCTCGCGCCCATATCCTGCGGCACTGCGGCGAGTCGGATCTCCAGCCGTTCGAAATTTCGGAAAATGGGAGGTGAACAGCAATGGCAGGGTCCATGAAAGCGATGGTGTGCCGGGGGCCGGATTCCTATGGCCTGGAGGATGTTCCGGTTCCTGAAATTCTCGAACCCGGGGATGCGATCGGCAGGGTCCTTCTGACGACGATTTCCGGGAGCGACCTGGCCCTTGTACGGGGGGGGATCCCCGGGGTCCGCTATCCGCTCATTGTGGGCCACGAGTTCTGCGCTGAAATCGTGGAAACGGGTCCCGCGGTAAAAAAGCTGAAAGTCGGAGACCGGGTCGTGGTCTCCTGCTTCGCCTGCTGCGGCGAATGCCGGTACTGCCGGCAGGGCCTTTACGCCCGCTGCCTGAAGGCCGGTTGCGGGACCTTCGGAATGCGCGGACCGGGAGGCTGCCAGGCGGAATACGCCCGCTTGCCGGACGCCGACGCCTACTGCTTCAAATTTCCGGAATCCCTGTCCCCCGGGGATGTCCTCTTCTGCGGCGATGTTCTGTCCGCAGGTTACTTCGCGGCGGAGCTGGCCCGCATCGAGCCCGCTGAAACGGTGGCCGTGGTGGGGGCCGGTCCCGTCGGACTCTGCGCCATGGCATCCGCCCGGTTGTGGGGACCGTCAAGGATCATCGCCGTAGACACGTCGCCGTCCCGGCTGGATGCGGCCATGAAAGCCGGTGTGGCGGATCTGGCTCTCAATCCAGCGGAAGCAAATGTTGTTGAAGCCATCCGGGAGCTTACCGACGGGTTCGGTGCGGACAGGACCATCGAGTGTGCAGGACGGCAGATGACCTTTGACATCGCCTTTTCCGCCCTTCGTTGCGGAGGCGGAATATCAACCGTCGGCATTTATGAAAAGCCGCTCCTCCTTCCCCTGGATGAGGCCTGGGGCACCAATATCACCTTGAGCTGGGGCGTCGCGCCGGTCGATCGTCTGCCCAGGCTGATCGAACTCATCGAAGAGGGGAAAATCGATACCCGCTTCCTGTGCACCCATTCCGTTCCCTTGAATGAAATTCTGAAGGGTTACGAACTGTTCGCCAACCGGACGGCGGGCTGCCTGAAAGTGCTGATCACACCCTGGGAACCGTAAAAATCCCGCTCTGCCGCTCTCTTCCGGGGCGCATGTCGCTCTCAGCGCCGTTTCCCCGGCATCGGGCTGCGCCCTTCCGGCCTTTTGCCGCCCGGCTATTGTTCGTGGGCGCGGAGGGGAATCAGAGATCCAGGGTATGGAGGATGTCGAAAAAGGACATTGCCCGGTCCGGGTCGGGGGGCAACCCGGAGTACAGCGAAGGGGACACCATTCCTGCCAGGCTCTTTTTCAACTCGGCCTGGGTTCTGGTGTCGTCAAACCGCTCCAGGCATTCCAGGGCGAAGGCAATAGCCCGCTCCTGGAGTGAGCTGACGGAGTCGGCCTGCTCCTCTCCCGTCACCGGATGGCGGTAGGTGAGAGTGGACTGGAAGAACCGGGGATCGGATTCCTGGCAGGTAGCGTAGAAGAGGGCTTCGACCGGCTCGATCCGGCGGGCCTGGCGGGGAGCCAGGATATCGAAGAGGCCGAGGAACTGGTGGACGCGCCTCTGCTGGATGATGTGGTGAATCAGGGCATGCTGCCAGAATGTCAGTTTCAGAGAGGAGTTGGCGGCCAGGATCTTTCCAAAATACAACAGGTTCAGCAGCTTCAGAAAGGCGCTTTCCTCGTTTTCGCGGTTTCGGTACAGGTCGATGAGGCGCAGGTTTCGAAATGAAGCGTTGCCGTTGCGGCTTAACAGGTGGAGATCCAGGGCCGATTCAAGGCGGCGATGGCGGGTCGCGGCGCGGGAGGCCTGGATCGAGGGAACATCCTTGTCGTTGCCGCTGAAGTGGAAGATGAGGGGGTGAAAGACCGAATCCACGGCCACATGGGTCATGGCGCCCGCCAGAAAAGGCCGATATCCCTCCGGCAATGTTTCGGAACTTTTTGCCAGCGGCCCGAAGGGGTTAAAGGGGCTGGAAACCCTGTAGCCGTGAAGCCTGTTCGCCGCCGCGATCAGGTTGGACCGGTTCTGCCCGGTCAAGGCATAATAGGGTGTATCGAAGATAACAGAGCCCAGATAATAGAGAGCTTTGTTTTCCTGAATCTCCGTTTTCAAAAGCCCGTCAGGCATAGCCTGCCAGGTCTGCTCCGCCAGTATCCAATGTGCTGCTTCCTTGGGCATGACTCTTACTCCTCCGACGCGGCGGCAGACATGGGAATCCTCAACAGGATCAGGCCGCCAAGAACAAAAAGAACAGCGAGGCTCAGTATCCCGTACCGGGATTGGCCGGTCATCCGACTGGCCAGCGCCATCAGCAGGGGTCCGAGAATCGCCGCGAATTTTCCGAAAATGTTATAAAATCCGAAAAATTCAGCAGACTTTTCCTTGGGGATGAGGCGGCCGAAATAGGAGCGGCTGAGAGCCTGAAGGCCGCCCTGGGAGCTGGCGATGAGAACGGCCAGCATCCAATAGAAAAAGATTTTTTTTGACGCCGTGGGCAGTTCGGGAAGGTAGAAGGCGATGAGCACGATGATCAGATACACCCCCAGTCCCACATAGAGCATGGGCTTTGTTCCCAGAAGCACGGCCAGCTTCCCGTAGAGCAGGGCGAAGGGAAAGGCGAGAATCTGGATAACCAGGATGAGGGTCAGCAGCTGGGACGTCGTCATTCCGATGTCCACGCCATAGGCGGTCGCCATGCGGATGATGGTGTCCACGCCGTCGATGTAGAAAAAATAGGCAAGCAGAAAGAGAAACGCCAGCCTGTACTGTCGGATTTCCTGGAAGGTGGCCATGAGGCGGCGGAAACTGCCGCGCAGAGGCTGCGCCGAAGGTGGAATAAAATGGTGCTGATGGACATTCCGGATCATGGGCAGGGAGAAGATCAGCCACCAGAGGGCCGTGAGGACAAAGGAGATGCGGGTGGCCTGCAGCGGGGAATCGAGCCCGGCGAGGGAGGGCTTCTGAATCAGGATCATGGCCAGGACAAAGGGGACGGTGCTGCCGAGGTATCCCCAGGCGAAGCCGTTGGAGGAAATCCAGTCCATTTTCGAGTCGGGAGTGACGTCGACGAGGAAGGCGTCATAGAAGATGTTGGCCCCCGCAAAGCCGATATAGGCCGTCACATAAAGCAGGAGGCACAGCACCTGATCGCCTTCGCCGGGCAGGGTGAGCAGCAGCGTGAAGATCACGCCTAGGAAGAGGAATCCAAGGAAAAATCGCTTCTTCCAGCCCTGGTAATCGGCCAGCGTCCCCAGCAGAGGGGCGAGCAGCGCCACCAGCAGGGAGGCAAAGGCGTTGGCCATCCCCCAGTTTGCCGTGGAGACGGCATTTTCCACTCCCCGGGCTGCCACATTTTTAAAAAAAATGGGCATAATGGCCGTGGAAATCGTCAGAATGAAGGCCGAATTGGCCACATCGTAGAGTATCCAACTTTTTTCTTCCCGGGTCATCTCATTCGGCTTCCTTGGAGTCTCATCTCAGTCAACATCCTTCAACGTCTATCACGTTTTGCAGGTGAGCGGAACTCTTTTGTGAAGGGAATGGGGATTGCACGGCAACGCCATAAACCGTGCAGGAAAAAAATGTCCGGGAGGCTCTTGAGGAATGTTTTTTCCCATAAATTGTGTTATAGGCCGTCGCAATTTATGGGAAAACACCGGGACAGACAGAGGGCTTCCATCTGTTTCAGGCGTTCAGCGATTTATATTGTTCGTGAAGAATAGAGGAGGTTGACATTTCCTTATGCTGGAAACCATTTCGCTGCTGTTTCTTTCCAACCTGTTCATGACGTTCGCCTGGTATGGTCATCTCAAGTACATGAACGGCAAGCCGCTGCTTCTGGTGATCGTCCTGAGCTGGGGCATCGCCTTTTTCGAGTATATTCTGCAGGTTCCCGCCAACCGGATCGGCTTTCGCCATTACGATCTCGGTCAGTTGAAGGTCATCCAGGAAGTCATTACCATGACGGTTTTTGCCGGCTTCGCCTTTTTCATCATGAAACAGCCCTTGAAATGGGACTATCTCTGGGCCGCCTTCTGTCTTGTCGGGGCCGTCTATTTCATGTTCCGGGGCGGGCTGCCTCACGCTTGAACCGGATCCCTCTTCGCCGCGCCTTCAAGGCGGGTGCTGATGAAGCGGCGGATTTCTTCCAGGAAATCCGGGCCATAGCGCTCCAGCTTGTGGGCTCCGACACCGTGGATGTTCTGGAACGCCTCCGTATCCGTGGGCCGGAATGCGGCCATTTGAGCCAGGGAGGTATCGCTGAAAATGACGTAGGGAGGTACGCCGGCCTTGTCGGCCAGCCTTTTGCGCAGGGCGCGCAGGGTTTCGAAAAGCGCCCCGTAGGCGTCAGGCGTTTCCGGACCCTTCCCGCGGCCGGCCTTGCTCTTTTCTTTCGCGGAAACGGTGTCCGCTCTGACTCTCGGTGCGGCCATGGTCAGAGGCTGTTCGCCGCGCAGGATGGGGCGGGCGGAATCCGTGAGCCTGAGGATCGAATAATTGCCCACGTCCTGTTCCAGAAAGCCGTTGTGAACCAGGTGGTGAAGGAGGCTTCCCCAGTACTGCTGGCTCTTGTCCCGGCCGATCCCGTAAGTTGACAGCCGGTGGTGGCCCAGCTCCAGAAGTCGCTCCTTCTGGGAGCCGCGCAGTACGTCGATGACGTGCCCCATGCCGAACCGCTGCCCCACCCGGTAAACGCAGGACAGGGCCTTGCGGGCGTCCTCCGTCACATCGACCAGTTGTGGCGGATGGAGGCAGATGTCGCAATTGCCGCAATCTTCCGCGAGGTGATCACCGAAATAACCCAGCAGGATGCGTCGGCGGCAGCTCAGAGCCTCGGCATAGCTCACCATGGAATTGAGCTTGTGCAGCTCGATCCTCTTCCGCTCAGGATTTTTCGTATTCTCGATCAGACTCCGGGCCACGGCGATGTCGCCATAGCCGAAAAGAAGCAGGGCTTCTGCTGCCAGGCCGTCGCGTCCGGCGCGCCCCGTTTCCTGATAGTAGCTCTCGATGTTTTTCGGGATGTCGTAGTGAACCACATAGCGGATATTGGATTTGTCGATTCCCATGCCGAAGGCTACGGTGGCGACGATGATCCGGATGTCGTCCCGGAGAAAATCCTCCTGCACGTTTTTCCGTTCCCCTGCCGAGAGTCCGGCGTGGTAGGGGGCCGCCCGGAAACCGGCTTCGCGGAGCTGCCCGGCCACCTTTTCCACCCGCTGACGGCTCAGGCAGTACACGATACCGGATTCTCTGTAGCGGGGCTGGATAAAGGTGGTCAACTGGGCGAAAGGCTTTTGCTTTTCCAGGACCGTATAGCGGATATTGGGTCGGTCGAATCCCGAGACATAGCACCGGGCACTCCGGAGGCCCAGGCGGTCCAGGATGTCTGTGCGGGTGTGCGCTTCAGCCGTGGCCGTCAGGGCGATCAAGGGGATGCCGGGGAAGACGCCGCGCAGCCGCCCCAATTGCCGGTATTCGGGGCGGAAGTCATGGCCCCACTGGGAAATGCAGTGCGCCTCGTCAATGGCGAACAGGGCGATGGGAATGCCGGCGAGCCGTTCGAGAAACTCACCGCTCATCAGGCGCTCCGGGGCGATGTACAGCAGATCCAGGTCGCTGCTATGAAGGCGGGCCAGCACCTTTCGCGCTTCCGAACTGTTGAGGGAGGAATTGTAAAAGGCCGCCTTTACGCCGTGGGCCTTGAGGCTGTCAACCTGATCCTTCATCAGGGAAATCAGGGGCGAAACGACAATCCCCACCCCCGGACGGTGCAGGGCCGGGATCTGGTAGCACAGGGATTTGCCTCCGCCCGTTGGCATCAGGACAAAGGCGTCCTCGCCGCTGATCAGCCCTTCGATGATCTCCTGCTGGGAAAGCCGGAAGGCGTCGTACCCGAAGATTTTTTTCAGACTTTCAAGTGGGGTTCTAAGGGAAAAAATTTTTCTGTCGCGTCCTTATTTCAAATTCTGTTACAGGGAAGTCAGGTAATGAGCCAGGGAATCCCTTACCCGGTCGTACTCGTGTTCCAGAGGGGCTACCCGGTTTCCGGCGCCGTCGATCACGCCGCTTCGTGCCATCATCTCCAGTTCTCTGCACTGTTCCGCAAAATTCACGGCTCCCAGGCTCGCGCTCGACGACTTCAGGGTATGGGCTGCTGTCAGGAGGGCGGTAATGTCATGGCTGTTGACGGCATCCAGAATGCCCTTCATCTGCTTTGAGGAGCTGTCCAGATACACGGTGATCAGCTTTGTCAGCAGCTCTTTGGCTCCCTGCGGCTGAAGGGACGCCAGCATCTTCAGGGCCTCGTGGTCAATGGCCGGGGAACTCTCCCGTCCCTGCGCATCGGAAGCGCCGCCTTCCTCCCGCCGCGCGGCGAGCCACTTGTCCAGCATCGCCTGGATATCGGCGATCCTGCATGGCTTGGCAAGACAATCGTCCATTCCCGACCTGAGAATCGCCTCGCTACCGCCCGCCGCGGAAGAGGCGCAAAGGGCCACCATGGGAATCTTTTTCCCGGCCGTTCCCCCCGGGTTTTTCGCCTCCATGCTTCTGATGCTTTCCGCCGTTGCAAAGCCGTCCATTTCCGGAGTCAGGCATTCCAGGAACATCATATCAAAGGATTCGCGGGAACAGGCGTCCACGGCCTCATGGCCGTTCCCGGCGACGTGCACCCGGCAGCCGCAATGCTCCAGCATATCCTTGACGATTTCCCGGTTCAGGGGATCGTTGTCCACAAGCAGAATAACCGGCCTTGTTTCTTCGTTCCGTTTGTCCATGGAGGCTATCCTTTCATCATTGGTGTGAAATTTATACCGTGAGGAGCCGATGCTGTAAATTAAAATTTTCTGTGGGAATTCGCAGAAGCGGTTTCGGTCAGGCGGTGCTTTTGCGACGGGAAGGGGCGTTCACGTGTTTGCCGATCTGCAGGACGGCGTCTCGACACGTCCCGCTTCCTCCTCTTCCGCATGGACCTCCAGGCGGATCAGCCATCGCGAGAGAATGGAGCGGAGCTCCTCGATTTTAAAAGGCTTGCTGAGATAGTCGTCCATACCGGCCATCAGGCAGACATCCCGGTCACCATCCAGGGCATGGGCCGTGAGGGCCACAATCGGCACGTGGCGCTCCTCGCCTTGCCGGCGGGATTCGGCCTCCTTTTCCCGGATCACCGCCGTGGCTTCGTACCCATCCATTTCGGGCATCTGGCAGTCCATGAGGATCAGGTCATACCTTTTCTGGTCCAGTTTTTCGAGGGCCTCCAGGCCATTATCCGCCATGTCGGCGCGGCAGCCGAAATAGGCGAGCATCGCCGTGGTCAAGGCCTGGTTGACGGGATTGTCCTCCACCAGGAGGATGCGGAGTGCGGCAAAAGGCTTCTGCCCCTGCTCTTCGCCCCTGAAGGCGCCGTTCCCGGGTTCCAGGGAGGACCGGACGCGCGGTTCCGCGGTGATGGAGGGGCTGCGCCTTTTCTGCAGCCGGACTGTGAACCGGAAGATGGAGCCCTTTCCTGGTGCGCTTTCGACATCGATCCCGCCCCCCATCATCTGAACGAGTTGACCGGCAATGGCAAGGCCCAGGCCGGTCCCTCCGTACCGCCGCGTCGTGGAGCCATCCGCCTGGGCAAAGGCTTTGAAAATGGACGGGAGAGCGTCCTGCGCAATGCCAATGCCTGTGTCCTGCACCTCGAACCGGAGAAGGGAGGTCTGCTCCGCTTCTTCATCCTGGGAGACGCGGACCGAAATTTCCCCTTTCTCCGTAAACTTTACGGCATTCCCAAGCAGGTTGACGAGCACCTGGCGCAGCCGCACCGGGTCCCCCCGAAGGATCGCAGGCGTTCCTTCGGCGAAATGGCAGGTCAGTTGAATTCCCTTTCTGTGCGCCTGGGTTGTAAAAAACTCAGTCACCTTATTTACAAGATCCGGGAGATCGAATTCCGATACGGAAATTTCCATTTTCCCGGCTTCGATCTTTGACAAATCCAGGATGTCATTGATCAAATGAAGAAGTGTGTCCCCGGAGGCGAGCGCTGTGGCTATGTATTTCTGCTGCTGCAGGGTCAGCCTTCCGTCCTTTTGAAGCAGTTCCAGGAAGCCCAGGATGCCATTGAGCGGCGTACGGATCTCGTGGCTCATGTTGGCGAGGAATTCACTCTTGGCCTTGTTGGCGCTCTCCGCCTTCAATGCCAGCTTCAGGGATTCTTCCATGCTCTTTTGGAGACGCTGGTTGGCGCACTCCGTTTCCTCCTTGGCCTTCCGGAGAAACTCGAAAGCCCGCTTGGATTCCGAGATGTCCGTGATCACACAGAAGGATCCGGAAAAGGAGCCGTTTCCGGCGTACATGGGGGATGCGGAAAGCATGGTTGAGACCGTGCCCCCATCCTTCCGGATCAGCTCCAGCTCATAGCGTTCGCTGATCCCTTGAATGCGGCGGGCGATGCGTTCCCTGATCCGATTTGCATTGGCGTCATCGACGAAATCAAAGAGGGACCGGTCCTTTATGGATTCCAGGTCGTAGCCGAACATCGTGGCGAATGTCGCATTGGCAAAAGTGATGTTTCCCTGGAAATCAACGGTGAGGATGCCTTCGTTGGACTGTTCCAGGACGCGCCGATAGTTCCCCTCGCTCTCTCGAAGCGCCTGCCGGATGTTCCAGTTTTTCAGCAGGGAGGTGACCAGCGAGTAGAGCTCGTCCTCGTTGAAGGGTTTCTTGACGTAGTAGATGTCGTCCTGCAGGCGCTTCCTCATTTCGGAGGGGCTGACATCCGTATAGGCCGTGATGATAATGATCATGACTTCCGGATCAGCCGCACGGATCGTTTCCGCCGCCGTGAGCCCGTCCACGTTTGTCATGCGCATATCCAGCAGGCACAGGGGGATGCGCTCCCCCCGTCTGTGCTCGGAAAGAAAAAAATCGACCAGCTGGGCGCCATCGGGAAAGGTATGGACGGCGATGGGGGCCTCGGCCCTTTTTTTGCCGAAGAAATCCAGGCTGTCATCCTGTTCGAAAATGTTCCGATAGTACTCCAGCAGTTGAACGTCATCATCAGCAATCAACATACGCTTATTCATTGCCTATCTCCAGAAGCAATTCCGCGCCCGAATTCGGGCCGGGACTGGCGATCTTGATCGATCCGTTGTTCTCGTTCAGGAAATTCAAAAGTGAATGCAACCCCAGCCCGTGCCCGTCACTCTTGGTGGTGAAGCCGGAATGGAACATGAAGGGCATATCCTCCGGGCGGATTCCGACGCCGCTGTCCACCACTCGTATGACCGCGCGTTCCCGATTCCCGGGCTTGCCGAACAGGTCGACGCGGATTTCCCGCTTTTCCCCCGCACCGGCGTCTATGGCCTCGATGGCATTTTTGATGATGTTGGTGAACCCGTGAACCAGTGGGTTCTTTTGACTTTTTACGCTTATGCCACGATCCAGCTCCAGATGTACAGATATTTTATGCTTTGCCAGGGTCGGCTGGAAATCCTCCATCACGTTTTCGATCATCTCCGCCAGGTTGATGGTCTGCACAAATTTGACATTGCGCTGCCGCGATGTATTGAACATGTCCTGCTGGAACTTGATGGTCTGCACCATGTGATTCTGGGTCCGGGTAATGGCTTCCAGATTCTCCGCGATGCGCGGCAAGGCGCGGTTCAGCAGAATTTCCTCCAGGCGGGCCAGCAGTTCGGGAGTGCGATCGTCCTTCCCCCCGCCGGCCACCGCCTCTTCATGAGCCTCTCTCAGCATCCTGAAGGCTTCAGGATACTGAGTGCCTGATTCCAGAACCCTGCGGATGTTGAGCAGCTTTCCGTTGATGCCGGCCAGGGAGTTCCCTATGTTGTGGAAGTAGGAGCTCGCCGATTCAAAAAGCCCCGCATTGTAAGCGATGAGGGCATCCTTCTCCTTGGTCTTCTCCCGCAATTCACTTTCGACGACGCGGCGGATCGAGGACTGCAGCTCATCGGCCATTTCATTGAAGGAGCGGGCCAGATCCCCCATTTCGTCATTGGAGTTCGCCTCCAGCCGAAGGTCCATCTGGCCGCTCTGGAAAAGGCGGATGCCGGAGATGATGGCGGTGATCCGGCGAGTCAGCACGGCGGCCATCCAGATGGCCACGGCGATGACGAATGCCGCCATCACCAGGGTGGAGAAACTGAGGGACTGGGCGGTTGACGCCAGGGAACGATCGATCTCCTGCTGGGCCAGCCTGTTTTCCCGATCCACCATTTTTGCATAGTCTTCGGCGAGGTTCTGCAACTGCTCGGAAGATTCCATGGCGGCGGCATGGAATTCGTTCACGTCGGCGCCGATGGTGACATATCCGAAACCCCGCGGTGAATCGGCGTACCGGCCGGTGTAATACGGGATCGTGGCTGCCGTGGTCAGTTTCCACAACCCGGTCCAGAAGATCAGGAAAGATCCGGAGCCGCCCTTGCTGGTCAGTTCATGCCATCCCCTGCACTGGGGGGCGAAGTTGAGGAAGCGTCCATCCAATCCGACCCATCCCGCCTTGGTCAGCTCCGCCGCCGGCTTCCTTTTGAGCGAAGGCGATGAGAATTGCGCGGCCTGGCTCAGGAATTGTTCGAGATCCAGTCCGCTTCCTTTCCAGGATTGGTAAATCTCGGCGTCCAGCCAGGGGATGGCCGCCTTTCCCGTTTGCGGATCGTAGCCGCAGATGCTGTGGTGCCTGGGATGACAGATGCTGCGCCCCTTGTAGTCCCATATGAAGGCATAGTTGCCGGATGCGGCGTCGTTGATGGCGGTGTAACGCTCATCCGTGGGGACAATGGTGCGGGTGAATTCGTTGAGATGGGTATGGTCCAGGGCCAGCGTGACATAACCGACAACCCGGCCCGCATCGACGACCGGGGTCGCCCAGCGGATGATGCCCTGGAACCGGATCCCCACGGGGTTTTCCTTGCCGGCGTATGCCTCCTTTTCCGGCTGGAAGGGGATTCCCCGTTTTCTGGCGGCTTCTTCGGTGTAAGGCCCGATGATGCGGCTGGGGACGTAGGCGCCGATGACATCGGAGACATGGACCTCGCCGGGTTTCAGGCGACGCAGGAAGGAGCCGTAGGTTTCCGCCTTGCAGAAGGTGTTCTCGCGCCTGGTGATGTCCCTGAGTTTCGGAGACAGCCAGGGAACCGTGGTGACCTTGATTTTTTCAACTCCATCGAGGCCGACAAAGGTTATTTCCGCGTAAAGGGGAATCGAGACGGGGCGGCCCTGCCGCTCCGGGGGCCGGTAATGCCAGTCCGTCCGGTTGTCCGGCACTTCCGTCGCCACGGTATCCGTCTGGGGCGGCTCCTGCTCGGCAGGGGCCCATCGGTCTTCCCGGAGCTTCCACGTGCCGTGATCCAGAACAGGGCGTGTCAGGGGTTTCAGGAACTTCCGGTACCGATCCTCCGACGGCTGAAGGTGGGATGCGAGAAGGATCTGCTGATCGCGCTGATAGAGGAAATCCGCCACCTGCCTTGCCGTATCCGTCGTCAGGCGCTCAATGGCCTCCCGCGATTTCAGATCCAGGGCGCGGATCGAATCTTCACCCGCCTTTCTGCCGACCTCCTTCACGAGCTTCCGGGTTTCCTCCACCATGAGGGCCGTCCGCCGTTCGATCTGATTCCCGAGAGAATCGACCTCGTGCCAGGCCAGCCAGCACAGAAGGATGAGGGGGATGACCTTGATCACGATGAAAATCGCAATCAGCTTCCCCCGGATCCCAAGCCAGAAGGGGCGTTTCAGAGGTTGTCTTTCGGAAGGCGCAGCGGAAGAGGTCGTCCTGTTCTGCCCGTCGCCGGCCTGTCCCCCGGTGGGGGTGCCCTTTTCAGCAGCCATCGCCATCAATCGTCCCCTTCCGGATTTTTTTGCCCCTGTTAGAATTCAAAGGCCCCTCCTAGAACCTGTAGGTCAGTTTGACCCGGAACGTTCTGCCGTCCTGCGAAATGACATCCTGCAGGTGTTCATCGGAGGCAGGCGCTCCGTAATCCTCATCGAAAAGATTGTAGAGAGTACCGGATAATTCCAGATTTTTCCACAGTTCTCGGCTGAGTAGGGTCAGGTTGGCGACGAAAAAATCATCAACCCGGCGGCCCTGGGGTGATTTGCAGGAGGACGTGTACTGGAGCTCCAGGCCGGCGGCGAGCCTCGGGCCGATAACCGGGACGTAAAGTTTCGATTTTACAATATGTTCCGGAGAATTTGGCAATTTGCCTCCTGTATCCTCGTCTGTGCTCTTCTGCCAGGCGTAGCTGATTCTTCCCTCGATGCCGCCCGACCACTTCCCTTCGACTTCGAATTCCGCCCCTTTTGATTTCACCTCTTTCAGATTTTTAAATACGAGAAGGCCATCGGCCGGATCTGTCCAAAGCGAGACCAAATCGCGGATCGAATAGTAATGGCCGGAGAGGGAAAAGCGGTAGTTTTTCCAGTAGTGTTCAAGGGCAAGCTCGTAGGCGTCGATCTTTTCCGGCTGAAGATCGGGATTGGCCTTTTGCGTCTCGTTGGCGTCGCTGTAATAAAGCTCGTAAGGATTCGGAGCCCGGAATCCCCTGCCGTAGTTCAACTTCAGCGCGGTCTGTTCGGCGGGTTTATAGATCAGGGAGGTTCTGAAATTGGTCGTGCCCCCGAAGGTCGAATAATAGTCGTAGCGCAAACCAGCGCTGATGAGGACCCGGTTTTCCAGCAGGGAAAACGAATCCTGAAGATACGCCGCCCAGTTGTAGGAGCTGCGGTTGTCGTCGAGATACGAGAAGGAAGGATTCTCATCGTAGTTCTTCTGCTTCAGGAGGAAATAATCCGTATAGGCTGTGCCGAGAACAGCCGTATGGTTATCAAGGAACCTCTTGATGAATTCCAGTTCGCCGCCCCACCATTCGCTTTTTGTATAGTCCCTGTTGAGGGTATAGGGCTTCGTTCTGGTCAGGGGGTTGTCGTCCGCGTCGAAGAGCCAGTCCCCCCTGTAGGAATAGTAATCGTAGAATGCCCGGAGCGTGACAGCAGTCGTTTCATTGAAATCCGATTCGTAGGACAGATCCAGGTAGGCCCTCTCATCCTTGAAATGGGTCCGGTTGTCGTTGAAGACGGTCCCGTAGGCGGCTGTGGGAACATCCTTGTCCCGGGACCCGAAAAGCCCCTGGAGGGAGAATCCCCTGTGCTTGAGGGTTGCGAAGAGGCTGCCGCCTTCCTGGGAATCGCAGGAGTCCGCCCGGCCTTTGTGCGACAGGGGACTGTCGTATTCCTTGAAATAGAGATCCTGTCCCCTGCTGCTGACGTGTGTTCCCGATAAAAGCACCTGGGCGCCGCTGGAAAATTCCCGGCCATAGGACGCCCTTTCCTTGAAGGACTGAAAGCTCCCCGCTTCTCCGGAAAGCTCCAGGCCGTCTAGATCCGCTGCGTTTCGGGTAATGACGTTGATGACTCCCAGAAAGGCGTTGCTCCCGTACAGGGAATGGCTTGGACCGCGGATGATCTCCACGCGGTCGATAAGATCCACATCGAGGGGAAATTCCGTGCCGAGATACGCCTGGTTGTAAATGCCGTCGTTAATGCGGTGGCCGTCTACGATGAGGAGAAGCCGCGTATTGTAGTCGCCCGGACGTGAGAACCCGCGGACTCCTGCATAGCTGTAAGACCGGTCATTGCTCGTGTAGAACCCCCGGACGCTTTGCAGAATTTCGGCCAGGGTTCGGTAGCCGTACTTTTTGATGTCCTCTGCCGTCACGATGCTCACCGATGACGGGGCATCCGTTTCCTTCTGCTCGAATTTGGACGCCCCGGAAACGTCCGCAACTTCGATGGTCATGAGTTCCTCGATGTTGAGTTCCAGCAGGTCGTCAGGCCCTTTACCGCCTTCCGGGACCGCTGCAGGGGCAATTGTTGAGGATAAGAGGCACAGGCCGACGATCAGGAGGCATAAAAGGGGAGAAGGCCGTAAACAAGGGCGCTCCCCGGCAGAGGCGCGAAAGGGGCCGCCGCCGTTCATCGCTGTATGGGTCTTTCTTACCGGGATCTTCATGAGATGGCTGTTCCTCTTCCCTGTAGTGTTTTCATGATGCGCCTCCCGGGGCAACCGTCTCCGTTTTTCCGGGGAGGGACAAGAGCAGAGAAGTTATTGCGCTTTCCTCCAGGGGGCGTGAAAACAGGAAGCCCTGCCCCCGGCTGCATTTCATTTTCTGCAGCTTCTCCCTCTGTTCGACCGTTTCGATGCCTTCGGCGACAACATCCATGCCCAGGTTGCTGCCGAGCATCAGGATGGTTTCGATGATGTTTGTCTGCTCCCCGTTGAACGCCAGCTTATTGATGAAGGAGCGGTCGATCTTCAGCGTGTCGATGGGGAGATTCTGGAGATAGCTCAGGGATGAATACCCGGTGCCGAAGTCGTCGAGGGAGATGTGGATGCCGAGGGCCTTCAGCTTGAGCAGCACATTTACGATGGAAGAGCTCTGCTCCATGAGGATGGTCTCGGTAATCTCCAACTCGAGATTTTCCGGATTTACCCCTGATTCCCGGATCACGTTTATCACCATATCCGGGAACCCCGGATCCCTCAGCTGGACCGGAGAGATGTTGACGGCCAGCCGCAGAGGCGGCACCCCGCCGTCAAACCAGGTCTTGAGCTGCCGACAGGCGGTGCGCAGCAGCCATTCCCCCAGGGGTACGATCAGGCCTGTCTCTTCTGCCAGGGGAATGAAATCGGAGGGTGCCACTAGTCCCTGGTGGGGATGCTGCCATCGCATCAGGGCCTCCATGCCGACGATGGAGCTGTCCTTCAGGGCGACAATGGGCTGGTAGAAAATCTTGAATTCGTTCCGTTCCAGTGCGGTGCGCAGATCGGATTCGAGCCGGATCAGGGCTACGGCCTGCGACCGCATGTCGGGTGAAAAGACCTCGTAACGGCCCCTTCCCAGGGCCTTGGCCTGATACATGGTGATGTCCGCGTCGCGCAGCAGATCTTCGCCGCAGGGATATTCCGAGGAGCCCAGGGCGATGCCGATGCTGGGGGTGCTGACAATCTCGGTTTCGTTCACGTAAAAAGGTTCTATAAAGGATCTCTGTATCCGTTCGGCGATCCGTTTCGCGTTTTCCAGATTCTTGACGTCCTCGAAGAGCATGACAAATTCGTCTCCTCCGAGCCGGGCTGTGGTGTCTCCTGGACGGGCGCACTGCTCGAGGCGCCGGGCTGTCTCGATGAGGACGGCATCCCCCGCCGAATGGCCGAGGCTGTCGTTGATCATCTTGAAGCGGTCCAGATCGAGGAAGAAAACGGCAAAGAGGTAATCCGGAAGGCGGCGCGTCCTGCGGAGGGCATTGTTGAGCCGGTCCATGAAGAGCGCCCTGTTGGGAAGTCCGGTAAGGCCGTCGTAAAAGGCATCGTGCTGCAGCTGCTCCTCTGCGTGTTTCCTCGCGCTGATGTCCGTGTGGGAGCCCGCCATCCGGTAGGGGCTGCCGGTCTCATGGCGAATGGCGATCCCCCGGGACAGAATCCAGCGATAACTTCCGTCCTTGTGGAGCATTCGGTGTTCGTGGATAAAATGGGTGTTGAGACCCTCCAGGTGGGAGTTGATCTCGATCTTCACCTGCTGCGAATCGTCGGGATGAATGCGGTTGAACCATTCCTCGATGTCTGTGCCGATTTCCTCTTCGCTGTAGCCGAGAAGCCCTTTCCAGCGGCTGGAAAAGTGGACCTCGTTCGTCAGGAGATTCCAGTCCCATAGCCCGTCGTTTGCAGCGAGTGAAGCCAGGGCATAGCGCTCCTCGCTTTCCCGTAATGCCTTTTCCGTCCGTTTCCGTTCCGTGATGTCCCTGACGATGTTCAACGCCTCGTTTTCCCCGCTCCGGATGGTCCGAATCTCCCAGTCGTGAAGCGCTCCCCCGATGGCCACACGGCATTCCAGCAACTGGACGATTCCCGTTTCCAGAGTCTTGTGCACCTGGCCCATGAGCTGGTGGGCGAGCAGTGACGGCAGAAACTCGAAGATGTTGGGGTTGTCCCCTTCAGCGACGGAGGGAAGGTCCCTGTCACTGGAATTTCTTGATTCGAGCAGGGTTCCGTCATGGGAAATCCTCAGCATGCCGTCCGGGATAGCGCCCAGCAGGGCCCTGCTCTTGGATTCCGCGCGATAGACATCATCAAAAGCCTTGCTTGTCCGAAGCAGATAGCGCACCCGATAGCCCAGGAGCAGCCAGTTGATCGGCTTGGTGATGAAGTCCGTTGCTCCCGCCTGGTAGGCGCGGTGAATGGACCCTGTATCTTCAAGGCCTGTCATCATGCAGATCGGGGTCCGCTCATGTCCGGGGGATCTCCGTACCTGCTCACAGGTGGAAAAGCCGTCCAGCTCAGGCATCATGACGTCCAGGAGGATCAGGTCCGGCTTCAAGGCGTTCAGAAGGGACAGCGCCTCCGCGCCGTTTTCCGCCTCCTTTACCCGGTAGCCTTCCCTTGCCAGGGAGGTATGGGCGAGCATACGCATGACCGTGTCGTCATCAACCACAAGGATCAGGGGAGTGTTCTCCCCGTTATGTTCTCTCATCATGCCGTTCTCCTTTCAGGTTTCCTCCCATGCAGCGGCTGTCCGCCGGCATTCATTCCTGAGGTTTTCTTTCCGCCCCGCCGTCTTCTTTTCCCTGTCGGCCGGAAGCAAGCCATCGGGACAGGACGTTATGCAACTCGTGTAATTTGTACGGTTTGCTCAGGTAATCATCCATTCCAGCTTCCAGGCACGTTTCCCGGTCGCCCTCCATGGCATGGGCCGTGAACGCTATGATGGGAATATGGCCGGGCCTTCTACCCCCTAGGGCGGTCTCCTCCCGCCGAATCGCCCGTGTCGCCTCGTAGCCGTCCATCACAGGCATCTGGCAGTCCATCATGATGATGTCGTAGCTCCCGGCGGCAAAGGCGGCAAGGGCCTGCCGGCCGTCTTCGGCCACGTCGGTCCGGCAGCCCAGGGAGTTCAGCATGGCCACACCCAGGGCCTGGTTGACGGGATTGTCTTCCACAAGGAGGACACGGAACGAAGACAGCTTTCCCTCACCCCCTGGTACGCCGGAAGGCTCTCGGACATCACGGGCTTCGGGGGCGATCGATTCCGCAAGGGAGGCAAGGGCGTTGAAAAGCTCGGATTGCCGGACCGGTTTTTTAAGGGCCGCATGGAGATCCAGCTCCGGACAATCTTCATCGAGGTCCGATCCGGTCGTCAGGAGGAGAATTTTTGTCCCCGCCGTCTCCGGATCGGCGAGAATGGTCCGGGCCAGCCCCGGCCATTCCGCTTCCAGCATGGCCGTATCGAGAATCATGATCCGGTATGGCTTCCCCGCCCCGGCGGCGGAACGGAGCATCCGGAGGGCCTCGGTGCGGCGCTCGGTGCTGCTGCTCCTTATTCCCCAGCCCTCCAGCTGCCGGCTCAGGGTTGTCCTGGCTGTTGCCGATGTTGAGAGGATAAGGGTCCTGAACTGCTGAACCGACGGAGAAGAAAGCCTGGGGGGTTCCGGTGTGCCGTCCCGCCTTTCGAGCCGAGCTGAAAACCGGAATGTGGATCCCTTTCCGGGCGCACTCTCCACATCGATTGCTCCGCCCATCAACAGGGCCAGTTGGCTGGCGATGGTGAGGCCCAGGCCGGTTCCTCCGTAGCGGCGAGTCGTGGATCCATCCGCCTGGGCAAAGGCGTCGAAGATTTTCCCCAGGGCCTCCGGCTCCATTCCGATGCCCGTATCCCGGACCTCGAAGAGGATCATCAGGGACTCTTCCTGTTCTTCCCCCGCCGCGACAACAAGTGAAATTCCCCCCTTTTCGGTGAACTTGACGGCATTCCCCAGGAGATTGAAAAGAACCTGCCTCAGGCGTACAGGATCGCCCCCAAGAATGGAGGGGATGCTGTTCGAAACGTGGCAGGACAGTTCAATCCCCTTGTTCTGCGCCTGGCCGCTGAAGGAATCGACCACTTCCTCAACAAGGGCCAGGAGGTTGAGGTCCGCCGCGACAAGTTCCATTTTGCCCGCTTCGATCTTGGAAAGATCGAGGATGTCATTGATCAGCTGCAGCAGGGTTTCCCCGGAGCGAAGAGCCATGGCGATGTACTTCTTCTGCTGATCACTCATATTCTCCTGCCTCTGCAGGAGTTCGAGAAACCCGATGACGCCGTTCATCGGTGTGCGGATTTCATGGCTCATGTTCGCCAGAAACCGGGATTTGGAAACGCTGGCCGCCTCCGCAGCCTCCTTGGCTGCAAGAAGCTGGAGCTCCATCCGTTTCCTGTCGGCGATGTCGATGAAGCTTTCAAGAAGGATATCCCTTCCCTCGAAAGTCATCCGGATCACATTCTTGATGATCGGAATGTGCCCCCCGCCGACGTGAAGAAGGATCCGTTCCGAATTTTCGACGGTCTGTCCAAGATCCGTCACCGGGCACCGGTTGATCTCGGTCGGGCAGACCGTCTGGTGGCAGATGTTTCCAACCAGCTCACCCTCCGTTTTGCCCGTCAGTTGGCAGGCGAGTCGATTGGCGTACAAAATTTTGTGGGTGTGGGCGTCCACGATGAAGATGCCCGTGAGAACCGACCCGAGAATGCTTTTCAGCCAATGCTCCTGCTCGCGGGCGAGCCTCTCGGCCCTGGCCAGCTCCTCGTTGGCCTTCACCAGTGCATCCGTCCGTTCCCTGACGCGTTTTTCGAGCTGATCCCTGGATTTTCGAAGTTCTTGATCACGCAGGGAAATTTCCGAGAGCATTTCGTTGAACCCGGCCATGAGGATTCCCAGCTCGTCATTTCGCCGATCATCGACCTTGAGCGAAAAATCCTTCGTTTCCGAAACCCCCTTCATGGAATGGGCAAGGCTCAGAATGGGATCCGAGATGGCCCTCTGCAATTTCCGGGTGAGCGGGTAGGCTGCCAATGAGGTGGCGCCCATGATCAGGCCGGCAATGGCGAGGTACCAGGAAAACGCCTCGTAAAGATCGCTGAGGTCTGTGACGATGCAAAGAGTTCCCAGCCGGTCCTTCTCGAACAGGATGCTCCGGGAGACGTTCAGCCGATCCTTCTCGAACACCTCGCCCTCCGTGTCCTTCAGGGTCATGGCGGGAGCGGAACATGAACAGGCAGGGGGATCGTTGCCGGTAGTGCCGGGGCTGCCGTTGTCCTTCAGATACCGTGCGAAGGGGCGGCCGTCCTGTCCGAAGACGCAGGCCGAGAGGATGCGCGGCTCCCCCTTGAGCGCTTTGAGCGTTTCTTCGGCAGACGCCGGATCGCTGAAGAGAAGGGGGGCGACAAGGTTGTTGCCCGTCACCTTTGCCAGGGTGTCCATCCTCGCCACAAGATTGCTTCGGTACGAAAAGAGCTCGTGAGCTGCGAAGAGTGCGACGGCGAGGAACAGGGAGACGCAGCAGGTCGACATGGTGATGCTCGTCAGTTTTTTGCGGATGGAACTGTTGCGGTATGTCATCGTCATTTCCCTATCGGCTGTTTCTCACAAGTTTCGCCAGCCTCAGGAGTTTCGAGCTGATCTGCATTTCTCCCGTTGCCGCTGCATCTGGATTGATCTCGAAGGAGACCTTTCTGTCCTTGATCACAAAGTTGATCATGCCTCCAAAAGCGGCAAAATTTTTCATGTCCCCGATGGTCAGCACGCCCCTTGGCAGGTCTTTCAGGATTTCTTTCACCTGCCTCGATTCTGATCTGCAGATATAGAGAACCTGGCAGATGGACGCCTCATCCCTGGATGCAATCCTCTTCACGGAAAGCGCCTTTCCGGAGGCTGCCTTCCCGGAGAGGGATTCAAGAGCGTTTCCCAGCGGATCGTTTCCCAGCACGCAGAGCGTTATTTCCGGGGCGTCAGGCGGCAGACTTTCCCGGGGCCAGAAGACAAACTTGATGAAATTGTAAACAAAGGCCGCCTTGACCTGGGAAGGGTCCGGCTCCACTGCTTCCGCCTGATGGGAATTCCATCCGGAGAGCGTAAAAATTAGAAAAAAAAGGAGCAGAATTCTGAAGATCTTTCTTGTCCTGGAAGTATCCAGGGAAAAAAAAGAGCGGATGAGGATTTCCAGAGCAGCTGTCTCCTTCGTGTCCAATTTCTTGACGGGCTCCTTGTGCGCCTTGCCGGGGCGCGGCGTTACGTTATCTAGTCTTCGGGTACGGGAAATCGTGAAATCCTGATAGAAATGACAGAGCGCATATTCCCCCGCTTATGAGCCTCCGGAACATTTTTCCCGAAAAGGAACGCTGTTCCGGATGTTCTTCTTTCCGCACGAATTTATTGTATTTATCGCATTTGAATTACAAGATGCAGCAATTGGTGTGCCTGACGTGGATCTTTTTGAAATGTCTCCTTCGGAAAAATCGGGGATAAGATGTTCACAAAGCCGCGATAATGCCGCAGGTTGGATTCTGCGCGCCCTTGACGTTTCCGGATGCGGATTATTATCGCGCCCGTTTAACGATGAGGGCCGGCGGATGGCTGAGGCCGCGCGGGCGGCCGATCACCCATCGGCGGCAGGCAGGGGGTCTTGAATGGAGCAGGGGTGCACCGGGAAGTCTGCCGGCGGCTGGAGGAGTGTCCGGATGGGTCTCTCCTGTTTATGGGTGGAAGAAGGGGCCCTTAGAGTCTTTTCATGCCGACCGGCAGGGCGGTCTTTTCAAACCCGCCGTCCAAATTCCCCTCCGACGGGGATATGAGCCAGCGAAAGAGGATGGAATGGAGCTGATCGGCTTTGTAAGGTTTGCTGAGATAATCGTCCATTCCCGCG
>MVRU01000031.1 GCA_002067745.1 Syntrophus sp. PtaU1.Bin005 | reverse complement strand
CCCAAAGTATAAACACTGCTCTGGGTGGTCAAAATTCGATTATCACAGGTGGTCAATTTTCGGTTGTCATTACCAATTATTGGAATTTCTTGTTCGCAGATAGCCTCATCGGATGGGGAACCCTTAATTTAGCGATGAATGGTCTAGGTTCTGGACTGAACTGGGAAATTATAGATATTACAGGTGGAAAACAGCTTTTAATAACTGAATCACAGTCCGTTCCCGAACCCGCAACCATGCTCCTTTTCGGTCTGGGTCTAATGGGATTGGCAGGATTCAGAAGAAAGTTTCTGGCATAGTGAAACACATGATTGTTTAATAACTACCCCAAAAATAATGTGGTATGGTGATAACGAAAAATCGGAAAAACCGAAAAAACCGAAGTCCTGATATTAATTGTTGGGCATTGAGACAATGAAGAAGAATCCCAAGCGCTCTGAACAGAAATTCTCAAAGTTTGTTGAAAGTTTACTGTCAATCTGGCGCTATGTCATCGCATTTGCCGCTGGAGCAGCAACGTTGTTTGGAATTCTCAGCTACCTCCATCCCAACATATCTGTCACGCCTTTGATGGCAATAGACGCGTCCAGGCCTCTATCAATGCAGTTTCTGGTGACCAATAACGGGTATTTGACTATGCATGATGTCACGTACGCGTGCGCCATCGAGAAAATAAAAGGACAAGTCACATTTGGATCGTATGGTGGTCCGCCTGGTCTCACGAAGAAAAGCCCGAGATTCGTTGCACCTCAACATGAATCGGGAAAATCACTTGGCCCAAATCATTCGGATACGATAAGCGTCGATTTTGATCTTTTTAGGCAAGCGGACCCTGTAGAAACTGCCGACATAGGTATAATCGCTTCATTTCGCCTCGGTTTAATTCCGTGGCGACAAGAACGGCTATATCATTTTGTTACACAAAAATGCTCTGATGGAAAGTTATACTGGTTTCCGAAACCGCCCGATGACTGATTTAACCACTCACAAGTCGTTATCGTAGGGTTCACAGATGAGATTTGGCCGGTCCAAAACAAGGTTTGATACGATCTGGTTTATCTGGGACGGCAACGAAAGAAAACACGAAAAGCATTGCCCAACAACGCAATCCCGCTTACGTCTTACGGCCGTCGCTGATTTTGTCGTTACTCTTTTTTGAATGGTAATCAACTTATCAAGTCTACAGCTACTGTTGAGAAGTTGGTAGATGGAGTCTACTGTCAACAAGATTTGAATTTTCAGCAAATAGCTTTGCTGGTTACTGGGTGAAATTAATTTCATAGAAAAAGGGGCAGAGATTCCCAGCTTTCAGTAAGCCTTCCCTAGCCCCTATTTTACTGCGTTTCAGGTCAAGAATCTTGCTACCAAATTGCTACCAAAACTTTGAAAAATAAACTCAAAGAGGGTAAACCAGCATAAGATGGCCGCCGAGAAAATCCTTTTTATTTCTTAATGTTATTCTGTAATCGTTTGTTTTATTAATGATTTCAATGAGATTCACACGGTAGAAGTCACTGGTTCAATCCCAGTACCGCCTACCATGAAGCGTTACGGGGTTATGGTATGTTCTGTAACCCCGTTTTTTATGTCTGCCGCCATTTGGGTCCATGTGAAAACATGGAATCTTCCAACCGGCGATCATTTTATTAAACAGCCGAAAATGCTGGAAGTCCAGTTCACATATGGAGAGCCTTCATAATAAGTTATGAAATTCCAAAAGATGAGGGACTCATCTTGGGAATTCAAGGCATAGAAGGGGCGGGCACTGTGCCCATCGACAGTTTCCGGGGATTTTATAATCATATATTGTTCCCACGTGTCTCCCTTCCTTACAAATCCAACCAAGTCTTTCCCGTATCCGTTTTCATCCGGGGGACTGGCAAATACCATATTCAAATACTTTCCATGAAGGGTAGCCATATTCGGATAAAAAAAACGGGCCGTTTCACAAACGGTTTCTGTCCGCCATTCACCGTCCTGGCGAAAATGATACAAAACGAAATCCTTGATATTCGGGTCAAACCTGTCCCGCGAGCCTCGATCCTGCGAATTGATGCTTACAAGAACAGGATTCCCGCGGGCATCCACTTTAATATCTGACAAATAGGTCCAGTCTTCCAGCCCGGGCGTATCATCGCTCTGATAAACGACATCTAACTTGTCCAATGTCAAGGGTTGCGAAACGATTTGTCCGTCGCTTTTTTCCCATTGGTCAAGAGGAACATCATAACAGATGTAGTAGATGTTCTTATAGCGCCTTAATCCGGGAGACGGATTATCATAGATGTAGCTGTTAAACGTAAAATGCAGTTTCGAACCAGCAGCATTTTTATTCACGGTGACATAAATGGATTCATGCGTGCCAGGATTGATGTCAACAAGCAATTTCGGCTCGCTCCAAGTCGTGCCGGCATCAATGCTTTCCCAAAAGTAGAAGGTGTTGGTGGCATTTGCCACAAACCTCTGCAGTCGGCAGAGCAGCCAGATTCGTCCATCCGCCAGTTCCATTAAACGTGGATAAGTGGCCTTGGTTGACCGAAGAGAAATCGTATTTTCCCAGGAGTCTATCGATTCCGGGAGCTTCGATCTCCTTACTTCCAGTCTCCCCTTTCCTGTCTTGTCGGATCCATGTTCTGCCGCAGCGACCAATAGTTTACCATTATGCTCAATGTGTCCCCCAACTTGCTTCTCCAAGACAATGACAGATGGATTCGCATGGTCATCGCCGAGCAACGTCCCACCGGAATTCCAACCCCAATCCTCCCATAGGATCACGGGATTGCCCGGCTGATTTTGGGAATGGTTCCAATACGCCAAAGAAATGCAATGATTGGAAGAATAATAACCAAAATAGGTTCTGTCGAAAGTTCCCTTATATCGATATGCCGGATAAGAACCTGAGGGGGACATGGTGAAAATGCCGTCTTCCACCAACTTGACGGATTTCATTTCGTGGGGAAGCTTGAGGCCGTAAACCGAATATTGACTGATGATTGCCAAGTCCAGATCGGTTCTGAGTCGTTTGTAACCGAGCCTTGTCCCATCGTTCTTCATAAACCAGAGGACGACCTGGCCGGTATCCGTGCTTCTCCAGAGGATGTCCGCAATTCCGTCCCTGTTGAAATCATGGGTTCCCGCGATGGTCCAATCCGGATTTTTTCTGAGGGGCTTGTCTCCGGCATGGTCGCCATCGGCTTTCATCGACCAGAGATTCACCTGGCCTGTAACGGCGTTTCTCCAGAGAATGTCGGGAATCTGGTCCCCATTGAAGTCATCGGACCCTGCTACTGTCCAGTTCGGATCGGTTCTGAGTCGTTTGTAACCGAGTCTTGTCCCATCGTTCTTCATAAACCAGAGGACGACCTGGCCGGTATCCGTGCTTCTCCAGAGGATGTCCGCGATTCCGTCCCTGTTGAAATCATGGGTTCCCGCGATGGTCCAATCCGGATTTTCTCTGAGGGGCTTGTCTCCGGCATGGTCGCCATCGGCTTTCATCAACCAGAGATTCACCTGGCCTGTAACGGCGTTTCTCCAGAGAATGTCGGGAATATGATCCCCATTGAAGTCATTCTGGGAAGCCTGGAGCAGTGAAGCGGCTTCAAAAAAAAGAAACAATGTTATTAGGGGAACCAATAAAGAATGTTTTACAGTAAACATGACATTCACAAACGTTTAAAGATAAAACCAGTCATGGCGGTAGAAAGCCCTGGGGTTATAACGGGGTGAGGGAATAAATTCCCGCAGACAACAAAAGGATATGGAAATCCATGAGCGGCAATGCCTGATTGGGCATCAGTGCCTGACCGCTCCAGGCTGACCGTCTTCCATCATAAGCACGGTTAATTTCTGAGTTCCGGTTTCACGAACAGGTAATACAGACGGCCTTCCCGGTATGTCTTTCCAGCCAGCCTTCCCGCCGTATCGCCTTGTCCCATGTAGACATCGCACCTCCCCGGTGCGCGGATGGCGCCGCCGGTGTCCTGATCCAGGGCAAAACCGGAGTATGGTTTCTGGAGGACATCGTTACCCGACGTCCGGGGCAGGGTAGTGGAAATGAATGTCAGCCCCGCTCGTGGGAAGATAGACTTGTCCGTGGCGATGGTCCGGTACGGAACGACCGGTTCATTGAGGGACCCCCGGGGCGGTCCGTCTGCTACCTGAAAGAAGACGAATCGTGGGTTTTGCCGGGTGTATTCTGAAATTTCATTGGGGTGGGCCTTGAAGTATTCGATCATGGCCGAGAGGCTCATCCGGTCTTCCGGTATCTTTCCGTCTTCAACCATCTTCTGGCCGATGCTCTGGTAGGGGTGACCGTTATTTGCGGCATAGCCGATCCCGACGAGCGAGCCGTCGGGCTGACGGATCATCGCCGATCCCTGCACATGGACGATAAAGACCTGAAACGGGTCGTCAAGCCACATGATTTCCCTGCCCTGCAGCATACCGGAATCTTCGAGTTCGGCACGCGGCGGATAGGGGACGATTCCGTCAACGGTGCGTCTGCCCAGCGTGACGCCCTCCGGGTTTTTCTCAAGATCTTCCGGCTGGCTGTAAAGGGGGTACTTGAAACGTCCGCTGGATTCCCTGGATCCGTCAAAGACCGGGGTGAAGTAGCCGGTGAAGAGCACGGTGCCCTTGTCGTCGCAGCCGACGGAGGCATAGACATCGAACTGTTCCCGGATGAGGGCATTGAGATCGGATCCCCTGTGGCCGGAATGAATGAGCTCTGCAAAGGCGTTCAGGCTCTCTTCCATGTGCTGATGAGTTATCTCCCCGTAGGGAAAGAACAGTTTGCTTGAAGGTTTCTTGAGATAGTTCAGGCTGTTGTGGATGGCCGTTTCCAGGTTGGACAGGTCCTCGCAGGCTTCGGTAAAGTCGGGGATCTCGGCTGGGTCGGTTATTTTCCGCAAGGCGAGTTGGCCCGACGGCAACTGCTTGGAGTATTTCTGCAGGGGCAACTCCTCTTCCTGGATCCGGGGTTGCGGCAATTCCTGCTTCGGGGGTTCCGTCGGGAAGGGTTCCAGAACGCGGGGTTTTTGACAGCCTGCCGCACACATTAAAAAGACGAAACAAAGGGCCAGAAAAATCCTTGCCTTCATGATCTTACCAACTTCCTTTCTTGAATCCGTTCATTTTGTGGAGAACTTCTCTTCTGGAAAAATCATTCTCTGATATCATAACAGGGCGGTGTTTTGTAAAGAAGATTTTGCTTCGGCAGCGGCCTGAATGGTACAACCATTGTCATTGACACATTAAAACCCTTAACCTATATTGGAAGCTGATGGTTGTGTGTCAGGGTGGTAACGCGGCTTTTATTCTGTTTTGTGGAGGAGGTAAGGTTATGAACCGTTTCTCGGCAATCTGTGCATTGGTGATGGCCGCTGTTCTGGCCGTTATGGTGGGAAATGCCTGTGCGGGTGCTCCCCCCCAGGCTGGTGGGACATTGCCCGATTTTGAACTGGCCGTGCCCCAGGATACAGCGGCTAGAAATTATCTTGGCCTTTCCCGCGGCCTGCCTTTCATGGGGAAGGGAACGTTCAAGGTTACGCAGATCAAGGCAGACGTCGTTATTCTGGAAATTTTCAGCATGTACTGCCCCCATTGCCAAGCGGAGGCGCCCACGGTGAACGCGCTTTATGAAAAAATTGAAAAGACGGTTTCCCTGCGGGGTAAAATCAAGATCATAGGGATCGGTGCAGGTAACAATGCCTATGAGGTGGACACGTTCAGGAAAAAATACCAGATTCCTTTTCCCCTCTTTGACGATGGAGACTTTGTCCTGCACAAAAAATTCGGAGAGGTTAGAACCCCCTATTTTATTGTGCTCCGGAACTATCCCAACGGTTCCTATCGGATTGTCTATTCAAAACTGGGGGCTTTCGGCAATGCCGACTCGTTTTTGAACCTGGTCATCAAACTGACCGGTATTTAATAAGAGGTGGATCATGGCAAAATATTTCAGGAGTGTTGCAGCGTTCTTTATGGCCGCCGCCCTGTTTCTCCTGTCCGGCCCGGCAGCCTACTGCCTGTCGGACGCCTTCAAGGACAATGTCTATGATAGGGGAAGCATGAAACCCGTCGACAGCGTGCTCAAGGTGAAAGTGGGCGACCCGGCTCCGGATTTCACCCTCAGGTCCCTTTCCGGGGAACTCGTTTCGCTCAGCGATTACCGGGGAAAAAAGAACGTGATGCTTTCCTTTATCCCCGCCGCATGGACTCCCGTCTGTTCCGATCAGTGGCCTGGCTATAATATCGTCAAGGACATTTTCGACAGCAATGATGCGATCCTGCTGGGAATTTCGGTGGACAATATCCCGACGCTCTACTCCTGGACGAACCAGATGGGTCAGTTGTGGTTTCCCGTTCTTTCCGATTTCTATCCCCATGGCGAAGTCGCATCCAGGTTCGGGATCCTGCGTTCCGAAGGGATCGCTGAACGGGCCGTGTTTATCATCGATAAGCAGGGCATCATCCGATACATCCATGTCAAGGATATCAATCAGCGGCCGCCCCTGGAAGTCCTGGTTCGGGAGCTGGAAAAACTGCAGCAGCCGCCCGCCGGCGGCTTGAAATAAGCGAAAGGCCGCTCTGGGTCATGATGATGAAATGGCGTTCGCTTGAATTTTATTTCGAGACGTAAGAGAGATGTCCAGCATTCTTGTGATTGACGGGGATCATTCAGCCCTGGAAAAGATCAGGCACTTCCTGGCTAAGGAGGGGTATGAGACGTATACGGCCTCCACGGGAACGGACGGGTTGAATCTCTGCGTTCAGAAGTCACCGGATCTGGTCATTATGGATCTGGCCCTCTCCGATGTAGACGGACTGACGATTCTGGAGGAGCTGCTGGAGGAAAATGAACGGATCAAAGTGATTGCGATGATGTCCTGTCCGGAGATGGGAAGCATCGTTCGGGTCATGAAAATCGGCGCCTTCGATTACATCCATAAATCGGAGGATATGAGCGAGCTGTCTGCGTCGGTGAGAAAAGCGATGAGTACCCTGGATCTGGACAGGAGGACGGATCGGTTCTCCAGGGAATCCACCCTGGAATTCAGGAAGGGGGACATCATCGGCACCGGGAAGGACATGAGGGAAATCTTCAAGATGGTCGGAGTCATCTCCCAGAGCCGGACGACCGTCCTGATTGAAGGCGAGAGCGGCACGGGAAAAGAGCTTGTTGCCAAAGTCATTCACAGCCATACCTCACCCAATGAGCCCTTCATTGCCGTAAACTGTTCCGCCATTGTGGAGACGCTTCTGGAATCGGAACTGTTCGGCCACGAAAAAGGCTCGTTCACAAGCGCCTTCAACCGGCAGCTGGGAAAGTTCGAGCTGGCTCGTTACGGGACGCTCTTCCTCGATGAAATCAGTGAAATGTCCGTCAATCTCCAGGCCAAGCTGCTCCGGGTGCTCCAGGAAATGGAGTTTGAGCGGGTGGGAGGTAAGGATAAAGTGCATGTCCACGCCCGGGTCATAGCGGCGACGAACAAAAATCTGCGAACACTGGTCCGGGAGGGAAACTTCCGCCCCGATCTTTTTTACCGGCTGAATATCGTCTCCATTAAAATGCCCCCCCTGAGGGAACGGCCGGAAGATCTTCCGCGGCTCGTTCAATATCTCCTGGCCAAGGTTAACCGGGACATCGGCCGAAGGATCCTGGGGGTGTCCGACGACGTGATGGAGGCGTTTCAAGGCCATGACTGGCCCGGAAACGTCCGGGAGCTGGAGAACCTGCTCGTACGCGCCGGCGTCATGGCCAAAGGCAGGATCCTGGAGAAAAGCGACTTCCCGGATCTTTTCGAAAAGCCGGACCTGTACGGATCGGAGCAGGCCGTCCGGCTCGAAGAGGGCGGAACGTCGTGCGAACTGCTGACCCTGGATGATGTGGAAGAGCAGCATATCCGGAAAATCCTGCAGCGTGAGAGAGGGAAAAACAAGGGGGAGCTTTGCGACATTCTGGGAATATCGCGTCCCACGCTGGAGCGCAAGCTGGAAAAATACGGCATTTCCTTTGAGCGTGACGGCTTTGACAGAAGCCTTGAAGAGGAAAGGCTTGCCGTCGAGGAAAAAGCCGGCCCATGAAAATTGTGACTGTGGATTTTGTAAAGAGTGCGACATCCCCTTCGGGCTATCCCCGGGAAAGTCTTCCCGAAGTGGCGTTTGCCGGCCGGTCGAACGTCGGCAAATCCTCGCTGATCAATGCCCTCGTCCAGAGAAAACGGCTGGCCCGGACCAGCAACACGCCGGGGCGGACGCAGTTGATCAATTTTTTCAACATCAACGATGAGCTGCTTTTTGTCGATCTTCCCGGATACGGTTTTGCCAGGGTGCCCGAAGCGGTCAAAAGAGAATGGGGCCCGATGGTTGAAACCTATCTGCGGGAGCGGGATTGTCTGAAGCTTGTTGTTTTGATCCTCGACATCCGCAGAGATCCGTCCGCTGAGGATCTTGCACTAAAGTCATGGCTGGATTTTTACGGTCGAAGGACGCTCTTTGTCCTGACAAAAATGGACAAGCTCTCCCGGGGGGAAAGCAAAAAAAGGCAGCGGGCCGTTAAGGAGCTTCTGAACCTTGACGCTGCGCCGATTCTTTTTTCTGCGAAGACCGGCCTGGGGAGGGATTCTGTCTGGGAGGCCATCCAGAGGCCGGCGTAATTTCGGAATCAAGTCGGCATGAACAAAAAAAGCCACGCCCTTCACGTGAAGGACGTGGCTTTTGAAATTTTAAAGAGCCTTGAAATTAATGAGCTTCCCCCATGGCGCCGCCGATGTACATCATGGCCAGGAGCGTAAAGACCAGGGTCTGGATGAAGCAGATGAGGAGTTTCAGAATGAGAATCGGTACGGGAACAAGAAAGGGAGCCAGGATGAGCAACACGGCGATGACGATGTGACCACCCTCCATATTGCCGAAAAGTCGGATTGAGAGAGACACGGGACGGACGAGATGGCTGACGATCTCAATGGGGAGTATGAGGGGCGTCAGCCACCATACGGGCCCCATGAACTGTTTGATGTATTTGCCGCCGTGAACCTTGACCCCCATGATGTGAGTCAGGATAAAAACGACGATGGCCATGGCCGCATTGGTGTTAAGATTCGCCGTGGGGCTGCCGAAGCCGGGAACAAGGCCAAGGAGGTTGGATACGAGAATAAAAAGTGCGATGGTGGCGATGAGGGGGAAAAAGTTCTTTCCTTCATGCCCCATGGTGTCCGTAACTAATGAATCAAGCCCGCCAATGACGACTTCCATGAAATTCTGCAATTTACCCGGATACAGTTCCATCCCGCCCCTGACCAGCAAGCCGCCCAGGATCAGCAAGGCCATGACAAACCACGTGTAGGTTACGTGATCCGGGAAAAAGGGGTTTTGAAAAAACGACAGAGCATGCATTGTTTAACGAACCTCCTCAAAATTTTTTTTATGAAACGTCACGATGACGGTGAAAACGATGTTGATGATGACGATGGAAAGACCCAGGAGCAGGCCCAGAACGTCCGCTACGCGATAGGCAATGATGAAATAGAGAAGAACGGCGGTGACGGCAAGCCGGACGCCGTATTTGAGCAGGATGGATGATTTGGAGCCATCCATCAGGTGCTCGAACGTGTCGCGGAGATTCTGGTGGAGCCAGTAGAAATTGACGATGCTGATCAAGCCGCCCAGCAGGATCCCAAGCGAAAAGGAGAGAGACTTAAGGAAGGTGCTGCCGAGGAGAATAAAGCCCAGAACCACCCAGTTCGTGATTTCAAGTCTTCGTTGAAGAGGGGCTTTTTCTATCCGATTCACTTTTTTGTATCGTCCGTATCGGCCGACGATTTTTCATCGGCGGAATATTTTTTGATGATGTAATAAAGATTTCGAAAGCCGGCCGCAATGCCCAGGAGCAGGAAGATAATCGTAAAACGCAATCCCGTTCCGAATTGCTCGTCCAGGTATCTGCCCAGGTACAAGCAGCCGAAAATGGCAAGAACCATTCCGATGCCCACGCTGCTTGCGTAAGCCATGCGCATGAGGGTTTCTCTTGATTCTTTATCCATTCACGGTGGGCCTTCTATCACGAATCCGTTTATTAAGTCAATCAGAAAGCAGACGATTGACCCGTTAAAAACAAAAATTATTTGCTGCAGATGTTTTCTATGGAATCTCGTTAAGGATCATCTCCCGGTTCCTCTGTTTAACATACCAGTCAATGGTTTTCCTCAAACCTTCACGGAAATCGGTTTTTGCCCGGAATCCGAATTCGTCGAAGGCCCGGCGGGTGTCCAGCATCCTTCGAGGCTGGCCATCCGGACGGGATGTGTCCCAGGCGATTCGGCCGGAAAAACCCGTCAACTCGGATACGAGCTCAACGAGATCCCGGATGGATATTTCAAAACCGGCTCCGATGTTGACCGGGTCGCCTTTGTCGTACTTTTCCGCGGCCATGACGATGGCTTCCGCCGCATCCTCGACGTAAAGGAATTCCCGCGTGGCTTCGCCCGTGCCCCAGACGACGATTTCCTCCTCCTCCCGAAGACGTGCCTCGACGCACTTTTTGATCAGTGCCGGAATCACGTGGGAGGATCGGGGGTCAAAATTGTCCCCCGGCCCGTAGAGGTTGACCGGAAGCAGAAAAACGGCGTTGAAGCCGTACTGCTGCCTATAGGCCTGCGCCTGGACGAGCATCATTTTTTTCGCCAGTCCGTAAGGTGCGTTGGTCTCTTCCGGATACCCGTTCCACAGGTCTTCCTCTCTAAAGGGAACGGGGGCGAATTTGGGATACGCGCAGATCGTGCCGATGGCGACAAATTTTTCAACGCCCTGACGCCAGCCTTCATGGAGCAGCTGCGTGCCCATCATGAGATTTTCGTAGAACAGGGTCGCCGGAGCGGCCTGGTTGAACCCGATTCCCCCGACCCTTGCCGCCAGGTGAATGACGATATCCGGCTGGGTATCCCGGTACATCCTGAGGATGTCCGGGCGGCGATCCATGTGGTATTCGGGAAGATCGGCGACGGCCAGGTGACGGCATCCCAGCTCTGCGAGGCGGAACAGGAGGTGTCTTCCCAGGAATCCCCTGCCGCCGGTAACGACGATGCGCTTTTGTGTAAAATTCCGTTCCACAGGTCTTCCTTCAACCAAGGTGCGGATTCAGATTACAGGCATAGCCGGCGTCCAGGAGCGTTTTTTCTCTTCGAGCGAGCTCCAGGTCGGCGGCCGTCATCATGCGGATCAGTTCATCGAATCCGATTGTTGGCTCCCAATTGAGGACCCGCCTGGCTTTCGAGGCATCGCCCAGGAGAACGTCCACTTCCGTAGGGCGGAAATAGCGGGGATCGATTTCCACATGCTGCTGATAGTCCAGATCGAGTTCCGAAAAAACCTTTTCGGCGAACTCTCGAACGGAGTGGGTTTCTCCCGTGGCAATGACGAAATCATCCGGGTTGTCCTGCTGAAGCATCAACCACATGGCCTTTACGTAGTCGCCGGCAAATCCCCAGTCCCTCCTGGCCTCCAGGTTGCCAAGATAAAGCTTGTCGCGCAGTCCCAGCTTGATCTGCGTCGCTCCCCGTGTGATTTTGCGGGTGACGAAGGTTTCTCCTCTCCTGGGGGATTCGTGGTTGAAAAGGATGCCGTTGCAGGCGAACAGGTTGTAGGCCTGCCGGTAATTCCGGACGATGTAATAGGCATAGACCTTGGCGGCGGCGTAAGGGCTCTGGGGCTGAAAGGAGGTGCCTTCGCTCTGCGGAGGGGGCGCCGAACCGAACATCTCGCTGGAGGAGGCCTGATAAAAACGCGCTTTGATGCCCGTTCTGCGAATCGCCTCCAGAAGCCGGAGCGTTCCCATCCCGGTGACGTCTCCCGTATATTCCGGCATGTCGAAACTGACGCGGACATGGCTTTGAGCGCCGAGGTGATAGATCTCGTCGGGGTTGATTTCGTAGAGCAGATCGGTCAGCTGGCCGGAAACGGACAGATCGCCGTAGTGCAGATACAGCCTGGCCTGGGGGTCGTGGAAGTCCTTGTAGAGATGATCGATCCGATCCGTGTTGAAGGTGCTGGAACGGCGGATCAGGCCGTGTATTTCATAGCCTTTTTCAAGGAGCAGCTCGGCCAGATAGGAGCCGTCCTGCCCCGTGATGCCGGTGATGAATGCTTTCTTCATAGTCCGCCTTTCATGGTTTCTATCGTTTCAGCGCATGCCTGGAGGGTTTTCTCCAGATCTTCATCGGAATGGGCGAAAGAGACAAAAGCCGCTTCAAAAGCGGAGGGTGCGAGGTAGATGCCCCGTTCCAGCATGCCCCTGAAGAATACGGCGTAACGGTCGGCATTGCTTGAACTGGCCGTTTCGTAGTTCACGACATCGTGGTCGGAGAAAAACAGGGTGAAGAGGGAGCCGGCGCGGTTGATGCGCAGAGGGATATCCGCCGCCCCGAAGAGGCGCTGAATTGCGTTGCACAGTTCTTCCGTACGATGGTTCAATGCGGCATAGTCATCCCGTCGGCTGCCCAGGATTTCAAGGGTGGCCAGGCCCGCCGCCATGGCCAGGGGGTTCCCGGAGAGGGTTCCTGCCTGGTATACGGGACCGGCAGGAGCCAGACAATCCATAATCGCCTGGCTGCCGCCGAAGGCGCCCACTGGAAGTCCTCCGCCGATGATCTTTCCCAGGCAGGTCAGGTCGGGTTTGATGCCGCAGAGATTCTGGAAGCCGCCGAAAGCAAGTCGAAATCCGGTAATCACCTCGTCAAAGATGAGGACGATTCCATGCTGGCGGGTCAGCTCCCGCAGCGTTTCCAGGAATCCCGGGGCGGGTTCGACGACGCCCATGTTGCCGGCTACCGGTTCGACAATGACGCAGGCCAGCTCTTTTCCATGGCGATCCAGCGCCGCCCGGAAGGCCTCGGTCGAGTTGTAGGGAAGGGTGATCGTCAATTCAGCAAGGCAGGCCGGCACACCGGGGCTGCCGGGGATTCCCAGGGTGGCAATGCCGGAGCCGGCTTTGACCAGGAGCGAATCGGCGTGCCCATGGTAGCATCCCTCGAATTTGAGGATCTTTTCCCTGCCCGTGTAGCCGCGGGCCAGTCGGATGGCGCTCATCGCCGCTTCCGTTCCGGAGCTGACCATGCGGATCTTTTCGATGGAGGGGAAGGCGTCGATGATCGTTTTGGCCAGAGCGATCTCCTGGACCGTCGGTGCCCCGTAGCTCGTCCCTCGTTCAACGGCCTTCCGGATCGCTTCCTGCACCTGCGGATGGGCGTGCCCGAGAATCATCGGTCCCCAGGATCCGACATAATCAATATATTCCCGCCCGTCGACGTCGAAGATCCGGGATCCCGAGGCCCGGTCGATGAAGCGGGGAATCCCGCCGACAGAACGGAAGGCCCTCACGGGGCTGTTGACCCCACCCGGCAATAGTTTCTCTGCGGTTTCAAACAAGTCCTCCGATCTGGATCTCATCATTCTCCCCCGTCTTTTTCCGGAATTTCAGCCGGAAAATAGGTCATGCTGCTCTTTTTATATTCCCTGTCACTGGTAAGGATCTGATAGTCATCCAGGTTTGCCGCTTCCGCCATCCTCCGGATCGAAGAAGGGATGTCCGCCGTTTTGAGATGAACCATGGTGAAAAGATTGTACTTTCCTTCGAAGGGGGGCGTTCGCTCGTAACAGTGGGAAACCTCCGGTAAGGAGGCCAGACGTTCTCCCGCGCTTTCGATAAGGCGCTCCGGAACGGCCCAGACCACCATGGCGTTCTGCGTGAATCCCACCTGACGATGGCGGAGAATGGCCCCGAATTTCCTCAGGATTCCCCTATCCTGCAACTGTCGGATGATCCGAACCACGTCATCGTCCGACAGGTTCATCTCTTTTCCCAGGGCGGTGAAGGGGCGGGAAGTCACGGGAATGTCACCCTGAAGTGCCTGAAGAATCTTCTTTTCTTCCGATGTCAGAACGGCTGTCTCCCCTTTTTTCATCGTCTTGGGCATGAACATCTCCTCCCGAAGAATTTACGGGGTTTCCGCTTCGATTTTCCCACGGAGCTTTTTCTTTTCAGATTGCCTGTGCTTCAGTTCCAGGGTCTTTTCCTGTGCGCGCTTGGAACGGCGTCTTTTCTGCCTGCGGATCTTTTCGATCCGGGCCTTCTCGGCCGTGACCTGCCCCGTTTTCAGCCGTTCAATCCGATCAAGGAGCAAACGTCTGGCCAGCAGGCGGTTGACGTTCTGCGAACGATCCTGCTGGCATTTGACAAACAGCCCCGTGGGCAGATGAACGAGGTGGACGCAGGTCGACGTCTTGTTGACATTCTGGCCGCCCGGCCCCGAAGACCGGACGAAGGTTTCCCGCAGATCTTCTTCTGAGATACCCAGACGGGTCATCCGCTCCAGGATGGCCTTTTCTTTTTCCGGTGAAATGCTCATCGTCGCTAGCCTCTATAGGCCCGTCCCCCCATATCAGATCTTCTCGATCTGGTATCCTTCCAGTTTGATGGCCACGGAGCGCTGCAGCAGTTCGATGGTCACGACGAAGAGATCCTTTTCCAGATCCGTCCGGAGCACCGTCCCTTCTATGCCCCGGAACGGTCCGTCGACAATCCGGGCCGCCTCTCCCACCTGGGGGCAGGAAAGGCTTTGAACCTCGACCTTGGATTCCACAATGCGCAGGATGGCTGCGATCTTTTCGTCAGGTACGGCAATGGGCTCCGAACCGGTAGGCTTGCCCAAAATGCGGACGACCCCGAACGTCTTCAGCACGTCCAGCTTTGTCTGGTTGTCCAGCGAAAGGAGTTCAACGAACAGGTATCCGGGGAACAGAGGGACCAGTATCCTTTTTCGGCGATCCTTCCTCTTGCTCCATACCTCGATTTTCGGCAGGAACGTCTGGATGGATTTCTGTACAAGGCCGACATAAACTCTGTCTTCGTGCCGGCTCCTTGTATGGACGGCATACCAGGGCATTACCGCATCCTCTCTTTGTGGAATTCCCCTTCCGGAGTTTGAAAAAACGGACGAGGCGCTTCAAAGAATCGGGGTTGACAAATCCCGCAAGAAAACTTCAGTATGGACCACAACGTGCCGCGTCGTCGTTCCATGAGAAATCTGCCTGCTTTCCATGAGCAATGGCGTAGCATTATAACAGAACAGCCTTATTTTCAATAAGGAACTGATGAATGCGGTTGAGAATCAACGATATTCCCATGACGCTGGGGGCCGGCGCAAAAAATCTCCGGGAGGCCGCCGCCGAAATTCTTGGTGTTTCTCCGGAGTCCATTTTGTCCGTGGATGTCCTTCGGAAGTCTCTCGATGCGCGCCGAAACCGTCCACCTTTTTTTGTTTACGCCGTGGTCGTGACCGTTCCCGACTCGATCGGCATCCCGGACAGCAGGGATCGACGGATTTCCCTGGAGGCCGACCAGGCGTTCCTGAGAACTCCACAGATGAGGCCGATCCGGACCCGGAAAAGACCCGTCGTGGTCGGTTCTGGACCGGCGGGGCTTTTCGCCGCCCTGGTCCTGGCCCGTTCCGGCTTGCCCGTTCTGCTGGTTGAGAGGGGGAAAGCCGTAGTCGAGAGAATCCGTGATGTGCAGGCTTTCTGGGAAAAGGGGGAATTCCACCCGGAAAGCCATGTCCATTTCGGAGAAGGTGGCGCCGGAACCTTCTCCGACGGGAAACTGACGAGCCGTGTCAAAAATCCCCTGACGGCCTGGGTCAAGAAAATCCTGGTTGAGATGGGGGCTCCCCGGAATATCCTCATCGACGCGAAGCCCCATATCGGTACGGACCGGCTGCGCAGAATCGTTGTCCGAATGCGGCAGGAGCTGCAGGACCTGGGGTGTGAAATCCGATTTGCAGCGAACATGACGGATGTGATCGTTCAGCGCGGCGCTGTTGACGGGATCGTGATCAACGGCAGGGAGGAAGTGAGAGCGGAGCAGCTCATCCTGGCGATCGGCCAGAGTGCCGATGACTCCTACCGGATGCTCCATGACCGGGGGGTTCAGCTTGCCCCCAAGCCCTTTGCCGCGGGCCTGCGCATCGAACATCCCCAGGCGCTGATCGATGAGATACAGTACGGCCCCTGGGTCGGCAGCGCGGAGCTCCCTCCTGCCGAGTACGCCCTGGCCGTCCGGATTCCCGATCTGGACCGCGCGGTTTACACCTTCTGCATGTGTCCGGGCGGGCAGGTGATCGGTTGCAGCGCCAGGGAAAAGGGCGTCGTCACCAATGGAATGAGCTGTTCCCGGAGGGATGGCCCCTTCGCGAACAGCGCCGTTGTGGTTAATATCCGGACGGAGGATTTTGCGGGAACGTCGCTTCATCCCCTCAGCGGTCTTCAATTCAGGCGCCGGTGGGAGGCGGGGGCTTATGCCCTGGGCGGAGGTCGCTATTTCGCCCCGGCGCAGCGCCTCGTGGATTTCCTCGAAGGAAGGCCGACGCGGGAGGGCATGGAGACCAGCTTTCTTCCCGGGGTTGTTCCGGCACCGCTGCACCGGGCTCTTCCAGGCTTTGCCGTGGAGGCTCTGAAGCGTGGCCTGGGGGCGTTCAATGAGAAGATGCCCGGATTTCTTACCGGTGAGGCCGTGCTGATCGGCGTGGAAACCCGGACCTCGTCGCCGGTTCGCATTGTCCGGGGAACAGACGGGCAGAGCGTGTCGGTCCGGGGCATCTTCCCCTGCGGAGAAGGTGCCGGCTATGCCGGAGGAATCGTCAGTTCGGCTCTGGACGGGATTCGGGCGGCTGAACTCCTGCTGGAGTCCCTGGCATGAGTCAATCCGCTCGTTGCGGCGTCCTGGCGATTCTTCCCGATTCCGGGACAAAGTCAGGCAGGTCCCCGCAGGCGGGCATCGATGATGAGATCGTCGCCCTTTCGGTAGGTCCTGCGGAAGATCAATCCGATGGCGCTCTTCATGTCGGTAATGTTGAGGTCTCCGACGGCTTCAATCCCCTTGCCTGCGATCTTGGGGGCTACGATGGCAACCAGGCGGTCGGCAAGATCCTCCGCCAGCAGGGCGGTGAGAACGCCGGAACCCCCTTCGACGAGCACCGAAGCGATATTGCGGGTTCCCAGTTCACGGAAAAGGGAAGGCAGAACGATCCTTCCCGATGGATCCGCAGGGAGAATCAGCACGTCTATGCCGAGATCCCGAAGCCGGGCGAGCTTTTCCCCGTCTGCCCGGTCTGTTGCAACCAGCAGGGTTCCGGCTGTGCCCTGATCCTGGAGAATATGGGATGTCAGGGGAATCCGGAGCCGGCTGTCCAGGACGATCCGCAGGGGATTTTTCCCCCGCACGAGGCGGACGGTCAGTTCCGGATCATCGGAAAGAACCGTGCCGATGCCGACCATGATGGCGTCGTGGGCATGACGGAGGCGGTGGGCGAACCGCCGCGAGGGGAGGGAGCTGATCCAGCGGGAATGACCGGTGGCGGTGGCGATTCTTCCATCCAGGGTCTGGGCGTATTTCAGGGTGACGAAAGGGGTTCGGGATTGGATGAATTTGAAGAAGGCTTCGTTGATCTGCCGGCAGGCCTCTTCCAGGACCCCCACGGATACCGGAACTCCAGAGCGCTGCAGGGCCTCGATTCCCTTTCCCGCTACGAGAGGATTGGGGTCGGCCGTGCCGATGACGACCCGTTGCGGCCGGCAGGCGATAAGGCGGTCCACGCAGGGAGGCGTTTTCCCGTAATGACTGCAGGGCTCGAGAGTCACGTAAATGGTCGACCCCTCCGCCGATTCCGTGACGCTTTCCAGGGCGTTGATTTCCGCGTGAGCCTGGCCGAATTTCCGATGATGCCCCTCACCGATAATGCGGTTGTTCCTGACGATCACAGAGCCGACCATCGGGTTGGGGCTGACCCATCCCTCTCCCTTCCGGGCGAGTCGCAGGGCACGTTTCATGAAAGATTCATCGTTCAAAAAGCTTTTCCCCTTTGCATGCGCTGTCCCCATATGATGGGGGGTATGAACTTCTCGTTCGGTGTATAGGTTACCCTTCCGGCGAAGTCAAGATTGGAAGATGGACTTCATTCCGTCGTTTGTAAGGGGAGTGCAAAAGGAAGGGAAGAGAAGGAAATGGCTATGACGGACCTGGCGGGAATAGTGGTGTTTGTCCTGGGCGCTGTGGTGGGAAGTTTTCTCAATGTGTGCATCTGGCGGATTCCGCAGGGCCTGTCTATTGTTTTCCCGGCTTCTTCCTGCCCGCGATGCGGCCATTCCATCCGCTTCTACGACAACATCCCGCTGGTCAGCTATCTCCTTCTCAGGGGGCGTTGCCGCTCCTGCGGGGAAAGGATTTCTCTGCGTTACCCCATTGTGGAGGGTCTGACGGCCCTGATGGCCCTCCTTCTCTTCTGGAAATTCGGCCTCACCCTGAAATTTGCCGCGGCGTTTCTTTTTGTCAGCGCGTTGATCCTGGTTGCCTTCATCGACATCGATCACCAGATCATTCCGGATGTCATCAGCCTCCCGGGCATCCCGATCTGCTTTCTCCTGTCCGTTTTTCTCATGGAGCTTCCCTTTATGGAGGCGCTCCTGGGGCTCGTTCTCGGCGGGGGTTCGCTTTACCTGATTGCCGTTTTGTATGAGCTGGCGACAAAGCGGGAAGGCATGGGCGGCGGGGACATCAAGCTGCTGGCCATGATGGGAGCCTTCCTGGGATGGAAATCCCTGCTTTTTATCCTCCTGGTCAGTTCGCTGGCAGGGGCCGTTGTGGGAATATCCGTGATGTGGGCAAAGGGCGGCGATATGAAATACGCCGTTCCTTTCGGGCCTTTTCTATCGATTGCCGCCACGGCCTATCTCTTTGTCGGCGACTATGCCGTCAATCTCCTTCTGTACCATCAGATCTGACGCGGGAACGATTCAATCAATGGGCCCGGCGCTTCAAGCGCTCGATGTCCTGAATGATGATGGCGTTTCTGCCTGTCCTAACCACGCCCTTGTCCCGCAGAATTTTCAGCTCCTTGTTTATGCTTTCCCTGGTGACGCCCAGCATGGCGGCAAGCTCCCGCTGTGACATCCGGATCCTGAATTCCTTCCCGTCATGCTCCTGGGCCTGCAGCGGCTGCGCGAGTTCATGGAGGCGTTTGGCCAGCCGGGCCGGGACGGTGAGAAAAGAGATCTCCGCAAAAAGATCGTCCGTCCGGCGCAGACGCAGCGAAAGGGCGCGGAGTATGGAGCGGACGGCGTTTTCATTTTGAAAAAGAAACGAGAAAAAATCGTCGTGCTCAAGGACATACAGAAGAGTGTCTTCGACGGCCGTGGCGTCGGCCGAGCGGGGTTGCTCGTCCAAGAGGGCCATTTCGCCGAAGAAGTCTCCGCTTCTCAGAAGCGCCAGGGTGACTTCGTCACCCACTCGGCTTGTAACTCCAATTTTGATCAATCCTTTGACGATGATGTAAAAGGAAGAGCCGTGATCGCCTTTGCGGAAGAGAACTTCTCCTTTGGGAAGGGAGAGGCGTTTCAGAAGGGTGGCAAGATGCTCACGTTCCGAATCCAGCATCGACTCAAAAAGGGGGATCTGCTTGAGTAAATCGGCTAGGGCCATGGGGATTTGCACCTCGTTATTTCCGTGAACGGGTTGGATTGTCCTGATTAAACAAGTCCAGCTTTCAATGAATATCTTCTCCCATGATTTGGAAGAATAGTCAATGTTCTTTCCCTGGGACTGCAATTTGCATCCAAAAAACGGACACTGGGAAGCAGGAAAGTAAAAAGTGAATATAATCACATATTACCATGCCATATAAGGGTTGACAGGTATCTGTTTCCAAACGTATGATCTCTCAACAAAACAACGATCATGAATGCATGAGGTCGATGAATTTCAGGAGTAGCAGACCGTGACGCATTACAGGACAAGGGGTTTTACGCTGATTGAACTGATGGTCGTTATCGCCATCATGGCCATCATGGCGGCCATCGCCGCTCCCAACTACAAGACTTTCATGGCTCAGCGGCGCCTGAACGGGGCCGCCCGGCAGATCATGTCGGAGCTCATGGCTGCGAGAATGAAGTCGATTACGATCAATCAGAAGGTGAAGGTCGGTTTTACCGGCAACCATACCTATGAGATCTGGAATGACGCCAACGGCAACGGAACCGTTGCCGATAACGAAGGCGACGACGTGGCCAAGGACATCCATGTGGATTATCCGGATGTGACATTCAGCACGACGGCTCACCCGATCTTTGATCCGCGGGGAACGGCTGCCGCGCTTGCCACTGTCACGTTGACCAATTCCGCTGGTTCAAAAACAGTCAGCGTGGCGATTACCGGGCGCGTTGTGATCGGCAGTTGACGGATTCGCAGATGGAACAGCCTCTTTCAGATGATCATCGCATTATGGAGAACGTAAATCATGAGATCGGCAATTCCCGATAAACGAGGCTTTACACTGATTGAGGTCCTGGTCGCGATGTGTTTGCTGCTGGTTGCACTGCTGGCGTTGCTCTCTTTGACCGCAACGGTCATCAAGGGAAACGCCGTCAGCAAGATGACGACCATGGCGACCACGCTGGTCAAGGACAAGCTTGAAGACATGAAAAATAAGAGCTACGCGGATATCAGCGCCAGTACTTCCGGCATCACGGCAACGGATTATGCATCCCAGAACGGCCAGGTTTCGGGCTCCTCAACCGGGGCCTATTTTACAAGGACCTGCACCTGCAAACTCGACGCGGCGGAGCCGAATGATACGATGAAAACGGTCGTCGTGACGGTTTCCTGGAGCGGTGGCGGCCGCAGCGTAGCAGCCTCAACCATTATCGGTCGGTAACAGCCATGGAAAGAAGGAAAAGGGGGTTGGACATTATTCCGGCGGGCCTGAAGAGAAAAAGAAATAAATCCACGAAAAATGCCCGGGGGTTTTCTCTGGTGGAACTGATGGTTGCCCTGGCAGTTGGATCGATCATCCTGGCGGCTCTTTACAGCCTTTTTTCGGCGCAGAACAAATCCCTGAGCACCCAGGAATTGATTGTAGAAATGCAGCAGAATGCACGTGCCGCCATGGACATGATGGCGACGGAGATGCACATGACCGGTTATGATCCGGCGGGTACGACCTCTTCCGGCATAACAAGCGCTTCCGCCAATTCGATCACCTTCACGCAAGACCAGAATGGGGATAATGACGTGGTTGATGCCAATGAAAACATTACATACAGTTACGATTCTGGCAATTTGCGCATTAACAGAAATACCGGAGGGGGGGCTCAGCCTTATGCCGAGAATGTCGAGGCCCTGAATTTTTCTTATTATGATGCGGCAGGGGCGACAACGGCAACGTTGGCCAGTATCAGGAAGATCAAAATTGAAATCCGAACCCGTACAGCCCGGAAGGATCCGAATTACAGCACCAACAGCGGGTATCGAACGTATACGTTGACATCCTATGTAACGCCGAGAAATCTCGCGTATTGATCAAGAAGCAGGAGGTAACTTTCCATGAGGAGGATCAGCGGTTCAAAGCTATTAGCAGACAACGAAAGGGGGATGGTCCTTGTCGTGTCCCTGCTGGTCATGGCCGTGCTGGCTGTCCTGGGGACTGCGGCTGTCATGACCACCACGACGGATCTCAAGATCACTTCAAATTATACGCAGAACAAAAAGGCCTTTTATAATGCTGATGCCGGGGTGGAGCGGGTCATTGCATACCTGCGCGCCAATACGGTGAACTATCCCACCGGCAACACGCCGACAACGATTAGCGTGAGCTGTCCGACAGGCTTCAATTTCAATACCTCGGTGAATCTCAACTATGTTTCTTCGAACACCTATAAGTTTCAGATGACCGGCACGGGGGCCAATAATGTCTCTAAAACGATCGAGACCCACATCAGGAAGGTTCCGCTCTATCCTCAAGAGGCGGACGGCGCGGTGGCCATGTATGGCGGCGGTCCTGAGGTTGCATTTAAAACAGGCGGCGGAGGGGGTTACGCCATCGACGGTCATGATTATCCCGTCCCGGCGGATCCGAACTGCAACGGCAGTTCCTGTGACACAACAGCTACCGCCCTGCCGGCCAAACCGGGTCTGTTCACCGTCATGACCCCCACTCTCTCCGGAAATGATACCGCGCACCTGGGGGGAGTGCCGACACAGACGCTGGGTGCCAGCCGAGAAACGGAATTCAATAATTTTGTGGAGATGGTCCTTGCCAGCAGCAGTAACGCAACCCCCCTGTATCAGTCCACCCTGGGAACGCGGGCCAATCCCGCCGTCACGGTCATTCCGAACGGAACAACCCTGAATGCCACTGCAAACGGGGCGGGCATCATTATCGTCGATGACGGAGGGTCGCTTCAAATAAACGGAAACTTCTGCTTTGAAGGCCTTGTCATCCTGAGAGGGTCGGGCCGGGTGTTCGGAAGCGGCACCGCCAACATCTACGGCAGCCTTGTTACGATCGGCCATTTGAGCAAATTGATAGACCTTACCGGCAGCATCAACCTGTTCTACAGTTCGGCAGCCCTGGCAAATCTCGCCAACATCGATGAGCTCAGCCAGATCCAAAGAACTGCCTGGCGGGTTGTTCTTTAGCGGGTATGGCCGGAAGGTATGACAGCCATGCGAAAATGCATCCTTTTCTGTTCATTCCTCATAGCGGTCTTGCTGGTTCCTGCCGTCGGGGACCCCGCTTACCGGATTCTCCTTAAAAATGGGGGGCAATTTTCAACACTCCGGTACTGGGAAGAAAACCAGCTGTTGAAGTTCGACGCGGGCTTCGGGGTGATGGGTATTGAGAAAAACCAAGTAAAAGCTATTGAAACATACACCATCGATGCACCAGAAGTTTATAAAGCCCCGAAAGCCGAGAAGCGCCTCGAGGAAGCCGAAGAGAAGCCTGAAAAGGCTGCTTCAACCCAAACACCCCCCGTAGAGATTGATCTGAAGGCTTTCCAGGATAAAATGGCAAAGCTCAAAGCGGATCTGAACAAGTCGCTGACGCGCATCAGGAAAGCCAATGCAAACAAGGATTTGAATGCAAGGAATCAGGCAATGGAAGACAATCGGAATATCTCTGCTGAAATGTGGAAATTAACTCACGAACTGGAGCAGAAGAACAACGGAAAACTTCCTGCTGACTGGTGGGAGGGGGTCGGACGAGAGGAACCTGCCCCGTGAACTGGAAAAGGCCAACGAGCTTCAGGATGTTACGAACAAAGGCCTCAGGGATTCCCAACCGTTTTTCTGTCTGAACCATCCTTGTTGATCTTCATCCCTTCTATTAACCCGAAGTTCCCGGGGCGCCATCCCTCGTTTTCAGCCGTGCCGGTTGCCGTTGAAATCGTTTACGGAATTGGGGGGCAAACCGGGTCGCTTCATCGCTTTTCCCCAATCAGTTCCTCTTCAAATCAAGCCGTGTTCCCTGATGTGATGCCGGCAATCCCTCCTGTGAGAAGCTCCTCAAAATATTCCTTCCTTACTTGTTGATTTTACTGATAATATTTGTTGACTTTTTATTCGATGGCCTTTAAATAATAAACCGGTTTGCGAGGACTGTGAAACTGCCGTGGTCATTGAAGCACAACATTTCTAGGGAGGGTAAGGTAATGAACAAAGGTGATTTGGTTGAGGCAGTAACAAAGGTTGTCGGAAAAAAGAAGTTGGCGCAGGAAACCGTCGCATGTGTCCTTGGATCCATGACGGAAGCTTTAAAAAAAGGTGAAAGCGTAACACTTATTGGTTTCGGCACGTTCAAGGTTGCGAAGAGAGCCGCCAGAACGGGAAGAAACCCGCAGACCGGAAAACCGATCAAGATCAAAGCCAAGAAGGTTCCCAAATTCACGGCCGGCAAGAAGCTTAAGGATGCCGTGGCGAAAAAATAAACGCAGCGATAATCAACACAAAGGGCCTCCCGGTTTGATAAACATCAGGAGGCCCTTTGTCGCGTCTTTTTTCCCCCATTACCATGATTGATGGCGTCTTGAGAACGCCCTTGGGGCTTTCCGGAAGTGGATGGGGCAGGTCCGGCTTTCTGTCCGCTGGATGCCTGGCTTCTGAAATGGTCATTCCGACGCGTGGAACGGCAGCCCCGTAAGCATCAGCCCCTGCTTCCGCTTTTTTGACCGCCGTGCAGCCAGTGCCGGAAAATCCGCGTTGTCCTTTCAGTCTCCGATCGGGTGGGAAGAAATGGTGGAGATGAAATCGTAACTGATGTCATCGCCACCCTCCTTCAACCGGCCGGATATCAGTAAAAATCCTGAAAGCCCCCCGGCATCGACGTAATCAAGCCGAATGAATTCGACCCTTTCCAGGATGCCCCTGTCTACCGCCAGGGGAATGCCCCGCACGGTGAACGCCTCGTCATTTCCCCTCGCGTCATCCAGAGCTATGGCCAGAGAAGCCGGCCCTCAACAGGACTTCTGCGAATAGACTCTGATCCCTTCGGATGATTTCAGCCCTGCAAGAAATCTCTGTAACGCAACGGATGCCTTCTCCGTGATCTCAACCATCGCTTTTCCTTTGCCTGTCGATAAGAAGGAGGCCCGATCGTGCCATGAGCTTCCTCCATTTCAGGCGGATCGAATGGCCATGCCGCTTTGCAAAAGAGCCGCAAAAGACTTCGTGGCTCTTTCCGTTCTTCCCGATGTGTTAACCAGGTCCTCTTAATCTTCCTTCCCTCCCGGGATCTTCATTTTGAAGTTCCGGTGGCAGTCGAGACAGTAGACTGCGGAGGGGCTGTGCTCGTGATGACAGACCGTGCATGCGATATCGCCGAGATGTGATTTGTGCGGATTGCGGTCCGGAAAATCCGCGGGCTCCGATCTCTTCGCCAGCTCTTCCATCGGTCCATGGCATTCCAGGCAGCGAGGGTTTTCCACTGTGCTGTCGGGTTCCGGGGATCCCTTTCCATGGCAGGAGGCGCAGTCGATCTTACCGGCATGCTGGGATTGCTGGGGCGCGGCTGTTTGGCCTGCTGCCTTGGCCGCCTGGATCAGGCCCTCACCAAATCCCATATAGGCGACAACAGCCAGCAAAAACACAAAAATCAGTATCAACCTGAATCTCTTCATTCCCGTTTCCTTATTTCATGGGGCTGATCGTTCCAGTAAAAATTTTCTGAACCCGGGATGACGTGATGAATGCAATCCCGGATTCAGTGGAAAAAGACTGTCTTTTCAAGAAGGGATGTAACGTTTAGGCCTTTTCCTTTACCACGGTGCCCCCTGCAACCCGGCCGAAGACGACGCAATCGGGGATGGCGTTGCTTCCCAGGCGGTTCGTTCCATGAACTCCGCCGGTCACCTCGCCCGCGGCATACAGCTTCGGAATAACTTCTCCAAAGATGTCGATTACCTGGGCCTTCTCATTGATCCGCAGCCCACCCATCGTATGATGCACCGCGGGCCACTGGGCGACGGCGTAGAAGGGTCCCTTGGTCATCGGCGTCATGGCCTTGGTGATCGGCTTGTTGAATTCGGGGTCTTTCCCTGCGGCGAGATACTGGTTGTGCTTATTGATCGTATCCACAAGGGCATCGGAGGGTATGCCGATTTTCTTCGCCAACTCGGCGATGGAATCGGCCCTGACCAGGCGTCCCTTCTTGATGCCTGCCTCGGTCTCCTCGCGGGTTCCTCCGAATTTCTCAATCATCTCATCGCTGAAGATCGTGTAGGTTGGCTTGCCCTGCGGTCCAAGGGCGATCTGGGCAAAGCTCACGTGGTCGCGCCGGGCCAGTTCGCTGATGAAACGCTTGCCCTGTTTGGTCACATAGACAATGCCGTTTCCAGGACCGTTGAAGGGATAAAGCGCCGGGGTGTCGAGAATCCCCGTTTCCGGATCGGCATAGGGATACAGCTGGATGAAGTTCATCTGCAAGGTGTCCGCACCTATGGCCTGGGCATAGCGGATCATCTCGCCGGTGGCGCCCTTGTGGTTGGTGCAGTTCCAGTCTGAGCCGGACAGGTAGGGATAATGATCGCCGCGCATCTTGATGTCGCGGCTGAATCCGCCGGACGCGAGGATCAGGCCCTTCTGGATTTTAATGTTGGATATTTTCCGGCCCTGCTTCACCTCCACGCCCAGGACAGGGCTCTTGGGGTCGGCATCGGCCCTCCAGATCCATTTCACCTCGGTGCCCAGGCGGAATTTGGCGCCGTTTTTTTCCGCAATTCTTTTCAGGGCATCGACATAGACCTTGCCGATCCCCGCCGCATGGGTCCGGTAGGCTGAATGGCCGCCCGCCCGGACGACTGTCGGACGAATCACCGCGCCGCCTTCGTCGATCATCCAGTTCAGGGCATCCGTTGCGCCTTCCGCCATGACCTTGACCAGGGCCGGGATGCTGAAGTAATCTCCGCCCTTGAGCGTATCCTCCGCGTGAAGATTGACGCTGTCGTTTCCCAGGTTGAGTTTTTCGCGGTAGTGGAACTTATCGTCCCATGAGGCGTAAACGCCCCCGTTGATGATGGAATTACCTCCGTAGGTGGGCATCTTCTCCAGGACGACCACATTTTTGGCCCCGTTGCTCGTGGCCTGGGCGGCGGCTGAGCAGCCGGCGAAGCCGGAGCCGATCACCAGCACCTCAACGGTTTCATCCCATTTCTTGGGAAGCGGCCGCTTTGCCGCCTCCGCAGATCCGGGGGTCGCCATGTTCAGGGCGAAGCCACTCCCCGCAACAGCTCCCAGGGCAGCCGTTGCCTTGAGGAAAGAACGGCGGTTCAGCTGATTCGTTGCTTGTCTCTTCCCATCGCTTCCCACTTTCTCTTTTTCTTTCATGAGTTCCTCCTAAAAGAAAACTAAACTTGGCGGTTCTGACTCCAATTCTTCCAGCGCCGGACTTCGCTTGGCAGGCAGGATGCTTTTTTTTCGACCGTATCAGGCCATTCCGTTGCGTGCCGTTGTATGTGTAGCACTGAGAAGTGCGGGAATAAAGGGGGAATTAACAGGTAAATAACGGGTATTATTTAATACCCGTTATGTCGTCCGGTAGACTTTATGTGCGCGGCTTCTGTGCCGCCGCATTTTTCCCGGCGATCCTGCCGAAGGTGATGCATTCCGGAATGGCGTTGCTGCCCAGCCGGCTGGCGCCGTGCACGCCCCCCGTGACCTCCCCCGCGGCATAAAACCGGCTGATCGGCTGGTGGGTCTCGATGTGAACGACCTGCGCCTCCGCGTTGATCTGGACGCCTCCCATACAGTGATGGACTTTGGAGATCAGGCGTATGGAATAATAAGGCGGATGACTGATGGGAAGGAGATCCATGGGCAGAGGCTTGCCGAACATGTCCTCCCTGCCTTTTTCAATGAGAGAGTTATAGACGTCGATGGTTTCCTTCAGCGGGGCGAGAGGCACATTATTCGCCGCAGCCAGTTCCTCGATGGATTCGAATTTCTTGACGACTCCGCGCTTCAGGCACTGGTCCAGCGTGGATGCGTGCTGACCCCCCTTTTGGTCGACGATTGCGATGGACTCCCTGCCGGAGCTCAACATGGCGTCAACCAGGAGCTTGCGGTCGGCCTGCTCGTTTATGAAGCGCCTGCCGGTCCTGACATCGATCAGGATTCCATAGGGAAACCCCGCCAGCATGGAGAACATGGACCCGACGCCGAACCCCTCTTCATCGCGGGACGCCCAGGGGCCGAGCTGTATCAGCGAGAGTTGGACCGGGGTGGCGCCGGCCTTCAGTGCGGCGATCAGCCCTTCAGCCGTTGCGCCCTGGTGATTGGTGCTCTCGATGTCTTCCGTGAGCTTGGGGTCCTGGATGACCCTGAACTCCTTGTCCTCGCTGAATCCTCCCGTCGCCAGGATGACGGCTCTCCGTGCGCGGATTCGCTTCAGCACGCCGCTTTCTCGATTGGGAAAGATATAATTCTCCCGGACGGCAACACCTTCCATTTCGCCGCCCTTCGTGAGGATAAACTGGCTCAGGTATGTCCTGAGGCGGATGGGGATGCCCATGTCACGGCATTTCGCCAGCATCGGCTTGATGATGCCCGATCCCGACGTGTTCGCCGTGTTGTAGGTCCTGGCCACGGAATGCCCCCCCAGGTGGCTCAACCGGGGCTTGTATTTGACACCCAGTTCCTTGATGGTCCAAAGAAGCGTCTCGGTGGATTTTTCGGCAACAATGCGGGCAAGTTCCTTGTTGTTGAGTTCAAGCCCCGCTGCAAGCATGTCGGAAAGCATCAATTCCGGCGAATCCATGATTCTTTCCCTGGCCTGGAGGGGGGAGCCCGCAGCGGCGAACAATCCGCCGCTGATGGATGAGTTGCCCCCGGGCACCGGCATTTTTTCCAGGACGATCACCGACGGGCAGACTTTTCCCGCTTCGATTGCCGCCGAGAGGCCGGCAAATCCCGAGCCGATAATGACAATGTCGTATTCTTCAGCCCATATACTCTTCAATGACATTCTCCTTCCAAATCTATCATTACTTATAACGACCTGTTCATCAGGAACGTATGAAGGTTCAGTTTCCTGCCGGTGAGGTCAAGCTTTTTTCTGATGTTCTTCCGATGAGTCTGGACGGTCTCGTATGAAATCCTCATGGCGTTGCAGATGTCCTTGGTGGAACAGCCTGCCTGTATAAGGCGGCAGATCTCTATTTCCGTCCGGGTCAGTTTGAGAAGCCCCCCGTGCAGCTCATTTTCAAATCCCTTGGTCAGCGACAGGAGCTGCTGTTCAAGAAGGGAGAGGTAGCTTCTGCTCACATTGTCATGTGAGGACTTGCTGATTTTGTGGATGCCGGGCAGAACGGACGTCCGGATCTTCGTGGCGACCCTGTTTTCAAAATCTTTTTTGTCCTGTTCGATGCTCTTGAGGACTGTCTTGAGCGTCAGGTTCATTTCCTCCGTTTGCTGCTTTTCCTGTCGCAGCTGCTTTTCGAGAATTTTCTGCTCCGTGTCGTCCTGGACGATGATCGGCCAGTATCTTTTCCCGTCAAGATCGCTTCGGGATACCGTTACCGTTGAAGGGAACGACTTGCCGTCGACGTACAGGCCGGTAATTTCGGCGCTCAACCTCTGCCCTTCGATCAATTTCTCAAAAAAAAGTGTGAGCGTCCCGGCCCCGGATTCATCCGTCAACGTCCTTATGTCCGTCCCGATCAAGTTTTGTTCCAGCAGGCCGTAAATTTCACATGCCCGGGGGTTGGTCTTGAGGATCTCGAAATCCTGGTCAACCAGAAGGATGCCTTCGCCCACGGAAAAAAAGATGGCGGAGAGTATTTTCTCCGGCGTCGTCGGGCTCTCAGGCCCTTGAATCGGTTCGGGGTGCAGGCTGAGCCCGGCAGGCCGGAAATTTTCCCATTCGGCGACAACGGCCAGCTCCATGGCGTCCGCGATGTTTCGCATCCTGAGCCGTGTGGCGTCTGAATGTAAAATCACCCGCTCAATACAGCGGATCATGACCTTGAAGCCCGCGAGAAATGCTTCCAGGGTAATGCCGCTCTCCTTGATGATGTGCAATCCCGGGAAGTCCCATTCCGCGGAGGAGTCGAACCGGCTGCGAGTCAGATTTTCATCAGCCGTTTCCATGGCGGCGGCAACCGTGTCGAGCATCATGCTGAAATACTTCCGGTCCACGGACACCCGGCCATGGTATCCGGAATCATGCACATCGCAGAGCCATTCCTGGAAGATCCTGTTTTCGGACTTTCTTATCTCGCGTGTCGCCTCATGGATTCCCATGATCGTAAGGTCCTGGTGACGGTGAAATGGATGTTTAGGAGGTGCAGAGTATAATAGAGCAATAGGGCCTGTCAAATCCAAACAAACGGAGGATAACCGTTTGAATAGGGTATTCCATCACTGCCGTCTAAATTTGAATCTTAACCGCATCAGGTGTTGTTCTCACAAAGGTTTTGATCTTCAAATTCTGTTTCAAGGCTTTGAAGAATAACTCGATCTGCCAGCGATCCTTATAAATAGCGGCAATGGTTGTCGCGCCCAGCTTCAGATTATTTGTGAGAAAAACGGGGTAAGGACATTTTTCTGCCGCACCCGTTCCGCTAAAAAGAATGACTTCATCCTTGAGGACGGAATGTTTTTTAGGAAGGGTTCTTTCTTCTATGGTCGTATAGGTTGCATTACTTTTTTGCCGCGTCACATCGATCAACCAATAAAGTCTCATACACATTGATAAATATTGAGAATTGTGATACGGCGCTTTTACCAATTCACCCCCTTGAAATCCAGTAAAGGGGCCAATCAGTGACTGCCGCCGCACGCGCTCTCATTTGCGCTCTTTATCTGGAGTAACTGTTCAGCACAATTTTTTTGTGATCTTTGAAAAAAGTTCTTGACACGGTTTTTGGAAAGATTTTCAAAAAATCGGT
>MVRU01000030.1 GCA_002067745.1 Syntrophus sp. PtaU1.Bin005 | reverse complement strand
ACCTCGATTCTCTCGACATCGTCTACGAGTAGGTCGCCGGGGAGCCATCAGCACCCGGTCGCATCGCCGGGATACAGCCTGATGCCATTTCATATTTCCCGTCGGGTTTCGAAGCGATGGATCTGCTCCTGCACGGGCGGGCAGGAAATACCCGCTGATGATGCCGAAGCCCTTCTCTTCCGGAGTCGAAATCGGGCTTGCGGGGATTTCAGCCTACCGCCTCAGATATTTGCTCATCGTCAAAACATTGAGACCGCTTTCCGTTTCGTAGTAGACCTCGTCCATGAGGGCATGCATGATGAAAAGGCCCATGCCGCTTTCCGGAAGCGTTTCCCGCTTCTGGGGGTCAAAGCGCAGCAGCCGGACCTTGGCCGGATCCAGGCTTTTTCCCCGGTCACAAACCTGAAAGGTGATCCGGTCCGGAAAGAGCAGGATGTTCAGCTCCACGGAATTTCCCGCTTCGAGCGTATAGGCGTGTTTCGTCACATTGGTGACCGCCTCTACGACGCAGAGTTCAAGATGATAGCCGCTGACGTCATCGAGAGACAGGGCACTGGCGATTCCGCGCACAGCCCCGCCGATCAGTGGAACATTTTCGAGCTTGCTTTCAATAATCAGCTTGATGGAGCCAGTTGTTTCCATTGTTCCTCACAATCGTCTGGAGAGGGCCCCGATTGCTTCCTCTTCCGAGGACAGGATATCGAACACCCGATTCATCCGGGTCAGACGAAAAAGGCTCATGACCGTTTCCCGGACGGAACAGATCACCAGGTCGCCGTCATTGCCGATTTTTTTAAGGCTGGACACGATGGCGCCGAGACCGCTGCTGTCAATAAAATCCACTTCGGAAAGATTAAGCACGATCCTCCGGTTCCCGGCACCGATCCACTCGCTCATTTTCTCCTTGAACTCCGTTGCGGTGGCTGCGTCAATCCTTCTTTCCAGCGGTCGTACAATCAAAACATCCCCCATCTTGTTCTGGTGTAGTTGCATAGATTCCTTCCTTAGCCTGTAATATGTTCACTGACATTTCCCGTTTTTGAATTCGATCCCCAGCAGACTGACATCGTCCTGAAGCTTGGCCCCCTGAACGAACCGCTCAATCGCCAGGACAATCTCGTCAAGGACGGCGCCGATGGGAAGCCTGTAGAGGCCTTTTACAAGTTCATGAAACCGCTTCTCACCGAAAATTTCCCCCCTGGAATCCACGAATTCAAACACTCCGTCGGTATAGAGGATAATCTTGTCGCCAGGCGATAAGATCTTCTCCCCTTCCTCAAAGGGCAGGATCCCATCAAGCCCGATAATCGTCCCACCCTCTTCCAGCAACTCCAGGGCTCCATCGGCGTGAAGGAGAATAGGCGGTGGGTGGGCGGCGTTGCTGTAGATCATATGACCATTCCGGATATTGACAATGAGATAGATGATGGTCAGAAACCTCTCAAAGCGTTCCCAGGGATATTCCTCGTCCAGCGACTTCAAAACCTCACCGGGAGAAACCACCTGATGATCCGGGGTGAAACCGGGCCTTTTCCTGATGGTGCATCCCATGTGGGGTTGAAGGGTCTGGGAAATGGAAAAGGTCACCAGGGCAGGGGGAACTCCATGCCCGCTCACATCGATCATGTAAAAGCCAAGATGATCCTCATCCAGGCGGAGCACATTGAAGATGTCGCCGCCGATCTGCTCGGAGGGCATGAATTTCCAGGCGATGTCCAGATTGTCGACCTCCGGCGGATTGCGGGGCAGCAGGTTCTGCTGAATTCCGGCAGCGGCCTGAAGATCTTCGTCGAGCTTCTTCTGCTTTTCAGTCAATTCGGCATTGGTCGCGATCAGCTCGTCGGTCAGTCTTCGGATCTTGAGCTGATTTTCAATGCGGGCGATCACCTCGCCCCGATCGAACGGCTTGGTGATGTAGTCGGCGCCGCCGATGGCAAGCCCCCGGATTTTGTCCGCTGCATCGGTCCTGCCGGACAGAAAGATGATGGGGATATCCCGAAAGCAGGGATCGGCCTTGATTCTCTCACAAACCTCGTATCCATCGATACCCGGCATCATGATATCCAGAAGAATGAGATCCGGCTGAAATTCTCCGATTTTCTGCAGACCCTCCTCGCCACTCTCGGCTTCCATCATTTCAAAACCCGACGCCTTGAGCAGCCTGGCCAGCAGCGCCCTGAAATCCAGGCTGTCATCTATGATCAGGATCCGATCTTTCAGCCTCCTCATTTAACCGCTTCCACCTTCCAGATAAGACCCGCATACTCGGAGATGGCCCGATCACTGGAGAATTTTCCCGACCGTGTGACGTTGAAAATCGCCTTTTTGGTCCAAGAGGCCGTATCTCGGTATTCCTCCTCGATTTTTTCCTGGATACGGATGTATTCGAGAAGGTCCGGCAGATGGAAGTAGGTGTCTTCCTCATGCATGAAGCGGGAGTAGATCCACTGGAAGAGTCCCGGTTCAGAGGGGCAGAAGACATTATCGCGAAAGGTGTCGACCACTATGCGGATTTCCGGATAGCTCCGGTAGTACTCCGTCGGACGATAGGTGTTTGCCCTCTGCATCTCTTCAATTTCCCCGGCTTTCAGCCCGAAGATGAAGATGTTATCCTCCCCCGACTCCTGGAGCATTTCCACATTGGCGCCGTCAAGCGTTCCCACGGTGAGCGCGCCGTTCAGCATGAATTTCATATTCCCCGTTCCGGAGGCCTCCGTGCCGGCCATGGAGATCTGCTCGCTGAGATCCGCCGCGGGAATGATCTTCTCCGCCAGCGACACCCGGTAATCGGGCAGGAAGACAACCTTCATGATGTCCTGCAGCCTTTTGTCCGAGTTGATCACCTGTCCCACGTTGTGGATCAATTTGATGATCTGCTTCGCCACCCAGTAGCCGGGCGCGGCCTTGCCGCCGAAGATATAGGTTTTGGCGACCGTCGGGGTTTTTTCTCCCCGGACAATCTGCAGATACTCATAGATGATATGCATGATCTTCAGAAGCTGGCGTTTGTACTCATGAATCCTCTTGACGTGGACATCGAACAGGGAATCGGGATTGACGGAAACCCAGGCGGTTCTCGATATGATCCTGCTCAAAGCCTCCTTGTTGGCCCGCTTAATCCCGCGGAACCGGTCCTGGAAGTCCGGGTCATCGGCACAGGACTCCAGCCGCTTGAGTTGAGCAAGATCGGTTATCCAGGAATCCCCGATCTTTTCGGATATCAGCCCGGCTAACTGCGGATTGGACTTGAGGAGCCAGCGTCGCTGGGTGATTCCGTTGGTGATGCTCACAAAGCGCTCCGGCCAAAGGGCATGGAAATCGGAGAAATTATTCTTCATCAGTATTTCCGTATGGAGGGCCGAGACGCCGTTGATGGAATGGGAACCCACCATGGCCAGGTGGGCCATTCGGACCTGCTTGTTTTCGCCTTCCTCGATAAGCGACATCCGGCGTATCAGATCGATATCGCTGGGATGGAGGGAGGCCACTGTCGCGAGAAAACGGGAATTGATTTCATAGATGATCTGGAGATGACGGGGAATCACCCGCTCCAGAAGGCTTACCGGCCACTTCTCCAGGGCCTCGGAAAGAATGGTATGATTGGTGTAGGCCATCGTCCTCTGGGTGATCTCCCAGGCGGAATCCCAGGGAAGGGCGTACTCGTCGACGAGCAGTCTCATCAGCTCCGCCACCGCCAGCGAGGGATGGGTGTCATTCATCTGGATGGCCACCGAATCGGAAAATCGGTCGAAGTCACCATGGTCCTTCAGGTATCGACGGACAATATCCCTCAGGGAGCAGGCCACCAGAAAGTACTCCTGCACCAGACGGAGCTCTTTCCCCGATTTGAGGGTATCCCGGGGATAAAGCATCTTGGTGATGGTTTCTGAGGAAACCTTCTGTTCCACCGCCCGGAAATAGTCCCCCTCATTGAAGATCTGAATATCAAAATCCGTGGAGGAACCGGCTCCGTAGAGACGCAGCCAGTTGACCGTCTTCCCCCCGTAGCCGACGACGGGAATATCAAAGGGAATGCCCATGATCACCTTCCAGTCGAGCCACATGGGATTGTATTCGCCTGCACGGTCCTGAAAGTGCTCGATCCGGCCATAGATGGGAACGATACATTTCTCGTCGGGGCGCTTGATCTCCCAGGGGCTGAATTCCGCCAGCCAGTTATCGGGTTTTTCCTTCTGGTAACCGTTATCGACCTCCTGCTTGAAAAGGCCGTATTCATAATGAATTCCGTAACCGAACCCGGGGATATCGAGTGTCGCCATGGAATCGAGAAAACAGGCCGCCAAACGCCCCAGCCCCCCGTTACCGAGCCCGGCATCGTTTTCCTGCTCCCGGACCTCATCAATATCAATGCCGGCTTCGGACAAAACATCCCGGCAAAGGTCGAAAAGGCCTAGATTGTAGAGGCTGTCGCCCAGCAGCCTTCCGATTAGAAATTCCATGGAGAGGTAATAGACCCTCTTTGCCCCGGCCTCCTGATAGCGCCGTTCGGTCTGGAGGATCTTCTCCGTCATCCGGTCCCGCAAGGAAAAAGCCGTCGCGAGAAAATGATCCCGATAGTCCTTTGATGGAGTCTCCCTACAGAGTGAACAACGGAGATGATAATCCATCGATTCCTTCAGGGCCGCTCTTGAATTGTCCAGGTAGTTCCGAGTCATGGATGGAATCCTCGATGGTTCGTTATTTAAGCTGTCATTCTGATAAGACTTGCCGATCTTGTCAATCAAAAAGGAGACGCAATGCCTGATTTATCCCCCGGCTGCAGCCGGCCGGTTCCTGGTCAGCTCCTCAACGACGGCAGGTTCGGCGAGGGTGCTCGTATCGCCCAGATCGTCAAGTGAATTTGCGGCGATTTTACGGAGGATCCGCCGCATGATCTTCCCCGAGCGGGTCTTGGGCAGGCCGGGAGACCACTGGAGAACATCGGGCACGGCGATGGCCCCGATTTCCTTCCTGACCCACAGCAGGAGCTCTTCCCGCAGCACCTCAGAAGGGGAGCAATCCGCTTTCAAGGTCACATAGGCATAAATTCCCTGGCCCTTGATCTCGTGGGGAAAACCCACTACGGCCGCCTCCGCCACGCCGGGATGAGCCACCAAGGCGCTTTCCACCTCTGCCGTTCCCAGGCGGTGCCCCGATACATTGATGACGTCATCGATCCGCCCCGTAATCCAGTAGTCGCCATCCTCATCCCGGCGCGCGCCGTCACCTGTGAAGTAAACCCCCTTGTACATGGAGAAATAAGTCTGGAGAAATCGGGAATGATCGCCATAGATCGTTCGCAGCATACCCGGCCATGGATCGGTAATGACGAGATTGCCGTCTCCCGGCCCCTCAAGGAAATTGCCGGCGGCATCAACGATGGCCGGCTTTACACCGAAATAGGGCCGGGCGGCTGACCCCGGTTTGAGGGGCATGGCGCCCGGCAGGGGTGAAATGAGAATTCCGCCTGTTTCCGTCTGCCACCAGGTATCTACAATGGGACAGCGTTTTTCGCCAACCACGTCGTAATACCAGAGCCAGGCTTCAGGATTGATGGGTTCCCCGACAGTGCCCAAGAGTCGCAGACTCCTGCGGGATGTTTTTTGCACCGGCTCGTCGCCCTGGCGCATCAGGGCGCGAATGGCCGTCGGAGCGGTATAGAGAATGGAGATCCCGTGCTTGTCAACGATATTCCAAAAGCGGGACCAGTCCGGATAATGGGGTACACCTTCGAACATGACCGTGGTAGCGCCGTTGGCCAGCGGGCCGTAAATGATATAGCTGTGTCCCGTTACCCAGCCGATGTCCGCGGTACACCAGTAAATGTCGCCATCGTGATAGTCGAAGATGTGCTTATGGGTCATGGCCGAAAAGACCAGATAGCCCCCCGTTGTGTGCAGCACGCCTTTGGGCTTTCCCGTGGACCCGGAGGTATAGAGGATAAAAAGCGGGTCCTCGGCATCCATTTCTTCCGGTGGACAGTCGGTCGATGCATTTTCCATAAGTTCGCCCCACGGAAGATCTCTTCCCGGTATCCATGAAATGGCGGCGCCCGTGCGCTTCACCACGATCACCTTTTCGACAATGGGACATTTTTCTACGGCCTTGTCCGCGTTCTCTTTTGCGGGAATTCTCTGCCCTCCGCGCAATCCCTCATCAGCAGTGATCAAAACCCGCCCCTGGCAGTCCCGGATACGTTCCGCCAGAGAGTCCGCGGAAAAACCGCCGAATACGATGGAGTGCACGACTCCGATCCGGGTACAGGCCAGCATGGCCACCGCCAGTTCGGGAATCATGGGCAGATAGATGGTGACGCGATCACCCCGCCGCAATCCCAAAGACTTCAGAACATTGGCGAACCTGCAGACCTCTTCATGCAGCTGGCGATAGGAAAAGGACCTGCTTACCGCGGGATCATCCCCCTCCCAGATGAGGGCGACCGCATCGCCACGCATGGGCAGATGACGATCCAGGCAGTTATAACTGACGTTCAGTTTCCCACCACAGAACCAGGAAATATGGACATCGCCGTCGAAGGATCCCTCCTTCACTTTCGTCCATGGGCGAAACCAATCGAGGCAGCCGGCCTGTTCTCCCCAAAAACCCTCGGGATCTGAAAGCGACTGCTCGTACATTCGCCGATAGGTAACATTGTCTATCCAGGCCGCTTTTGCCCAGGAATCCGGAACAGGAAACAACGTATCCGTCATGGCTCCCCCCTTTAACGCCTCTCTGTAACTGGAAAATTCTTCGCTTTTCTCTTTTGCCACCGGAAATGTGGCCTTCTTTTTTCCTGATGGATTCTTCTTGTCGAAGAAATTGCACGACCGGCATGATGTAATTATGTATCTGTAATTATTAATTATTTCAAGAAGATTTTTCAGAAATATGAAACCGCTCAGGCAATCTCAGGCGAGTCCGGAGTTGGCATGTCCAAAAAATCTATTTTTCAGGAGAATAGCGATCAGGGCAAGGACGCCGCCTGCCGAATCAATGCTCACATCCACCAGAGAAGCCGTTCTCGAAGCGACCCAGGATTGATGAAACTCATCGCTCAGGGCAAAGACCGCCACAGCAAGAATCGTGCAGAGGGCCCACCGCAGCTGCCAGCCCTGCCGAGCATTTCCACGGAGGGCACGGAAGAAAAGCAGTCCCAGGATAAAATACTCCGTGACGTGTCCGGCCTTTCGAATGAGTCCATGAAGCACGGCGATGTCATGCTCCGGGTATCCTGGCAGCAGGAAGCGCAGGAGAGGCCCGATAAACCGGGATGTATGATCCGCAGAGAATGTTCCGGTGGACATGGAGAAGATTACGCCCATCCAGATAAGAACGGGAAGCCAGTATCGAAGAAACGGATGATTCACCGGCTCACCTGTCTATCGTCCTTGAAAGACGGGCTTTCTTTTTTCCAGAAAGGCCTTCGCCGCCTCAAGATGATCTTCCGTTTCGGTAAGGAGGGATAATTGCGAAGAAATGTAGTCGAGGTGCGCCCTCAAGGTGCTGGTCTGCGCCTGGTAGACGGCCCGTTTCGTCATCCGGACAGCCAGCGGCGGCCTGTCGGCTATTTTTTCCGCCAGGGCGATGCTTTCGTCCAGGAGGCGGTCGTGGGGTACGACTCGATTTACAAGGCCCAGCCGGAGGGCTTCTTCGGGAGAGAGAACATCACCGGTGAGGAGAAGCTCCAGGGCCTTGGAGACGCCGACCAGGCGCGGCAGAAAGTATGCCCCTCCGTCCCCCGGTACGACGCCCAGGAGAATATAGGATTCGGCAAGCTTCGCCTTGTCCGAACAGATCCGGATGTCGCACATGAGGGCCATGTCCAGGCCCGCGCCCATGGCGGCGCCGTTGATTGCCGCAATGACCGGTTTGTCGAGGTCCTCCAGGGTCAGGACAATGCGATGAACCCCTTCCCAGAGGTAACTCTTCATGTCCCAGGAGCGTAGTTTCCCCTCGACCATATCCCGGATATCGCCGCCCGAGCAGAACGTGTCCCCCTTCCCCGTAATGACGACCACCCTGACCCGATCGTCTCTCCGCGCCTCCTCAAGGCATTGGCGCCACAGCCGGATCATCTCGGGGCTGAAGGCGTTCTTCGCCTCCGGCCTGTTCAGGGTGATCATGGCGCGATGTCCCTCAACGCTGTACAGGATATGGTCTTCAGTCATGATTTTTCTCCAGGCTTTGTGGCATGTTGATCATCTGCCGCAGAGTTTCTCCGGCCCTTCCAGAGGGCACTCTGCCCCGTCACGCGAGAGATATCATATCCTGCAGAAAAGATTCAACCGCCGAACGGAGTAAGGAGGCAATAAAAAAGGCGGGGTGAAACCCCGCCTTTTTCGGCCATTCTGTTCTTTCACCGCTTGCCGATCCGTCGTCGCCGGATGACCGCGATACCGATCAGTCCCGGGGCGAGCAGGAGGGCCGCCGGAGGCAGGGGCACTGGAGCAACTCGCAAGTTGTCCATGGCAAAGTGTTTTCCGAAGCCGGAATACGCGGCAACACCCGTCCCTCCGTAAGAGTGGAAAGCCAACCGGTCAACGCCGCCGGACCAGTTTGGAGCATACCACATGGGAGCGTAGGCAGAGACGACAATTTCATCCGACCCGATAAGCATCCCTGAGCGGTATCCACTGATCTCAATGTGAAGGCCATTGTTCCATGCGGCTGTAAAATAGGCCCCGCTGAAGGTGAAAGGCGAATCGGCTACGATGGATGCATCGCGAGCCTGACTGTTATAGACCACGTTGTTGATCGACACCACGCCCGCGGAGTAGCCGCTTTTCGCATACTGGGAGGCCGTAGCGTCAAGATAGGTAAAATTGGACCAGGAATAACCTGCGTAACCATCAGGCAGGGGCGTCAGGGTCCCGCTGAGATCATCGAAATCAAGCTCTGCGGCCCCTGCCACTGCCGATAGGCCCAATGACAGAGCACATGCCCACAGGAAAACAACCAGAAGCTTTTTCATAAGACCTCCCACCGGCTTATCCATCAAAGTTAAAGCGTGTTCCACGGATCTTGAAGTTGACATTCCCTGCAAACCTTGCAATCACTGTGCTATAAAAGCCTGATTTTCAAAATAATGCAATACCAGTTTTAAGGTATTTTCACTACGGTTTGGGAAACATGGATTAGGCGTGAGGCGTAGTCGGCTAAGAAAAAATGGAATATGACCTGTTTTCCAATCCGCACGGCGTACTTCAAGGGCATTGCAACGAACTCCATTGATTCGAACAGCCCATCGCGTGATTCCGGAACGAACGGGAAAGGCAGGATCATGGACATGATCCTGCCTTTCCCGTCTGCAGGTCTTTTTACAGTTTGAAGAGAAGGTCCACATACGTGGGGATGGGCCACATGTCGCTGGGCATCAGCATCTCAATGCCGTCGATATCTGTCCGCAAGGTCTGTATCGCCGGAAACACCTTGTCACGATAGGCCTCAGCCTGCCTGGAGCAATCGGAAATCCCCTGAGCCGCTGTCAAGGCTTCTTCAAGCCTGGCCAGATTTTTATAGGTCGATGAGAGCAGGGCGCCCAGCTTTTTGATCAGATCTTCCTGGACAGACGCACGGACCGAAACAGCCTGGAAACTGGAAATGGAATCCGCCAGGAATGTCGCATATTCAAGACCGGCGGGCAGAATCTGCTTCTTGACCATGTCGATGGCTACCCGCGCTTCGATGTTGATCTGTTTCGCATAGGTGTCAACATAGATCTCGTAGCGGGAATGCAGTTCCTTTTCGGACAGAACTTCATACGTTCGGAAAAGGCCGATAGCCTTCTCCGTGACAAAGGCCTTCAAGGCGTCGATGGAGTTTTTTACATTGGGCAGGCCCCGCCTCTCAGCTTCCCGGACCCACTCCTCGCTGTAATTGTTTCCGTTGAAGATGATCCGGTGATGCTTCTCGTAGATTTCCTTGATGATCGCCGCGGCTTCTTTATTTTTATCCCTGGCCTTTTCGAGGCGGGTGGCGATTTCATCGAGGGCTTCGGCGGCAATGGTATTCAAGGCCACGTTGACCCCTGCAATGGATTGTGCCGATCCGACCATCCGGAACTCGAACTTGTTTCCCGTAAAGGCAAAGGGCGAGGTTCGATTGCGGTCCGTATTGTCCATGGGAATTTCGGGCAGGGTATCCACACCGACCTTCATATACTGCTCACCCTTGGCCGCGACCTTTTCGCCCTTGAAAAGCTTTCCCAGAATTTCCGTGACTTCTTCCCCCATGAAAATGGAGACAATGGCCGGAGGCGCTTCGTTGGCACCGAGACGGTGATCATTCCCGGCAGACGCACAGGTCGCCCGGAGGATGTCGGCATGGGTGTCGACAGCCTTGATCAGGGCGCTCAGAAACAGGAGGAACAGGACATTCTCACCGGGGGTGCGGCCGGGGTCCAGGAGATTGGTGCCGTCATCGGTGGACAGCGACCAGTTGTTGTGCTTTCCGGAACCATTGATCCCCGCATAGGGCTTCTCATGGAGCAGGCAGACCAGATCATGGCGCAGGGCGACCTTCTGCATGGTTTCCATGACGAGCTGGTTGTGGTCGGTGGCGATGTTTGTTGTGGCATACAGCGGAGCCATCTCAAACTGCGTCGGCGCCACCTCGTTGTGCTGTGTTTTGGAGCTTATGCCCATCTTCCACAGCTCGGTATTGAGATCTTTCATGTAATCCGAAACCCGGTCCTTGATGGAGCCGAAATACTGGTCTTCCAGTTCCTGCCCCTTGGGGGCCGGCGCGCCGAAGATCGTTCGCCCCGCCAGCATCAGATCGAGACGCTCCATGTAGAACTGCTTGTCAACCAGGAAATATTCCTGCTCCGGGCCGACGGTGGAGGTGACCTTGGTTGCGGTCACGTTGCCCATGGCCTTTAAAACCCTCAGGGCCTGCTTGGACACGGCTTTCATGGAGCGCAGCAGAGGCGTCTTCTTGTCGAGAGCTTCGCCGTGGTAGGAGTAAAAGGCCGTGGGAATCGTCAGGGTGACGTTGCCGCTTTCGTCCTCCTTCAGAAAGGCGTTGGAGGTGCAATCCCAGGCGGTATAACCTCTCGCCTCGAAGGTGGATCGCAGACCACCGCTCGGGAAGGAGGATGCATCCGGCTCTCCCTGAATAAGCTGCTTGCCGGAAAATTCCACAATTCCGCTGCCGTCTGCGGCAGGCGAGATGAAAGAGTCGTGTTTTTCAGCGGTTATTCCTGTCAGGGGCTGAAACCAGTGTGTATAGTGCGTCGCCCCTTTTTCGACAGCCCAATCCTTCATGGCATTGGCAACGACATTGGCGATGTCCGGCCGCAAGGGCATGTCTTTTTCGATCGTTTCCTTCAGCGCCTTGTAAACATCCTTGGGCAACCGCCCCTTCATCACTTTATCGCTGAATACGTTAGAACCAAAAATTTCAGCAAGATCCATCGTTATCTCCTTATTTTACCTTTTTGCATCATGCCCATGAATTTCACCTCATGAGCCTGGAGTTATTCTTAGCCGACCGTTTCAGTGCGCACATTATTGTATCGACAACAGGGAATGTGCACATTTTTGTGTTAAATACCACCGGGCGTTTCCCGCCTTTCCCCTCTGCGTCAAAATCCTTTTCTTTTCGGCATCCGTGGGATGCTCCAAAAAGATATCGTTACAACATCTTGTAATACTTCATTAATTCTGATGTGCCGCGGTCCGTTTTCCTGTCTGAATTCTTTCGTCGACGGAAGGAATTCTCCCGGTGTTCACCGGCTGTTCCATAACGTTCTTTTCACCGGCTTGTAAAGTGCATCTTTCCTGCCATCCTGCACGGAGGTGAAATAGCAGGGAAAAAGACCCGGGGTGCAATCTTCAGACGGCCGTGACAAGAGAGAATACTCAAGAAGATACTGTCATTGCGGCCGGGTCGATCCCCTCTGTTCTTGAATCCAGACAGATGTTCGTCTCATGGCTCCTCACGGTTTTCGCCTCTTTCCCATTTTGTAGAGTTTGCCTTGGGCAGAGATCGGGGTCGTTCAGGAAATCTGAGACGGGATTTTTGTTCAGGCATGGCTTTCCAGGCTGAATTTTCCGCGAACATAACATAATTATTCCGGAATGAATATAAGGATTCCAGAACGGCCCTATGGAAGGGATTTGCCATTGGCCTTGCCTGCCCGATTTCGGATATGGTAGAAAAGGATGGGAAGCCATCGTGATGAGAGGAGATCAACCATGAACGACCATAAAGGCAAGGGGGAGAAGGCCCCGAACCCGCTGCTCGTCAAGTTTTCACCCCTTCTGAAGGCGCAGGAACCCGAAGGCCCCATCCTGGATCTGGCGTGCGGTGCGGGACAAAACGGCCTGTTTCTGGCCGGCTTGAACCTGCCGGTTATCCTGGCTGACCAGTCCAGGGAGGCGCTGGAAGACGCCAGGCGATCGGCAGAGGCCAGAGGCCTTCAGGTCCAGTTCCGGGAAATCGACCTGGAGACGGGAGAGAACCCCCTCCAGGAGGACTATTACCGGGCCATCATGGTTTTCCGTTACCTCCACCGGCCCTTGATGCCGTCTCTGAGGCGGGCGATCCGCAGGGGAGGAATCCTCATTTATGAAACGTTCACCATCGAACAGCCCAGATACGGCCGCCCCCGCAATCCCGATTTTCTGTTGAGGCCCGGGGAACTGGCTGGCTGGTTCAGGGACTGGGAGATCATCCATTCTTTTGAAGGCCTTCTGGAAAATCCCACCAGGGCGATGGCCCAGCTTGTCTGCCGCAAGCCCGCCTGATTCCCATCCCGATGTCCATCTGGAACAAAATTGTTGATCCATGCCCCGGCCAGGGGAAAAGCCCTTTAGAAAATTTTTACAGATATCGTTCATGATCAGCTAGTTGGACATTTCTTGTTCATGGGCACACATCTTGATCTTACTTGAAATGAGCGAAGGATGATTCGGTTTTTCAACGCGGCAGGGTTCCCGGCCATGCCGGCTGATGCGCTGACCCGCAGGTGACGAGCGGAAGGTTCGCTGTGTTAATCAAACCGCTTCAGAACAATTTTCACGAGTTCCCTGGAGAAGATGTCATGGAAAAAATACCCGCCCGAGTGAGCACGGGGCTCGAAGGTTTAGACAAGGTTATCGACGGCCTGAGAATCGGCGACAATGTCGTCTGGCAGGTGGATTCCATCTCGGACTACCGCTCTTTTGTCAAGCCTTTCGTGCAGCACGCCCTTTCTGAAAATCGAAAAGTCGTTTATCTGCGTTTTGCACAGCATGAGCCGCTTCTGGAAGAGAACAGGCGGATTACCCGTTATCACCTCGATGCCCAGAGCGGCTTCGAGTCGTTTTCGTCGGAGGTTTACAACATTGCGACCCGCGAAGGAGATGGGGTCTTTTACGTCTTTGATTCCCTTTCGGATCTTCTGTCCGCCTGGGCCACGGATCTGATGATCGGCAACTTCTTCCGGATCACCTGTCCCTATCTTTACCAGCTCGATACCGTTGCCTATTTTGCCCTGCTGCGCGACAACCACTCCTATAAAACCGTTGCCCGGATTCGGGAAACCACCCAGGTTCTCCTGGATGTCTACAATGTGGAAGACAGGATATACGTCCATCCCCTGAAGGTCATGGGACGCCATCTTCCCACCATGTTTCTCCCGCACCTCAAGAGTGGAAACCGTTTTTCGCCGGTAAGCAGCAGCGTGGACACAGGGCAGCTCGTCCGCTATTTTTCCGGAAAGGGGCTGGAAAGCGCCAAACGAAATCTCGATTACTGGGATCGGCTTTTTCTTCATGTCCGGGATCTGCTGCAGGGAGAGATGGACGACGAGGAGAAAGGAAAGATCCTCGACCATCTCTGCGAGATCATGATCGGGCGGGAGGAGCGGATCCATGCGCTCGCCAGAAACTACCTCACCCTGGAAGACCTCTGCAACATCAAGGCACGGCTCATCGGGACGGGCTACATCGGCGGCAAGGCGGCAGGCATGCTGATCGCGCGCAAAATGCTCCTTCAGGATCCTTCCTTCGACTGGCCGCGCTATCTGGAGCCGCACGACTCCTTTTTCATCGGCTCGGATGTCTTCTACACCTACATTGTGGAAAATGGCTGGTGGAAACTGCGCATGGATCAGAAGACTCAGGAAGGGTACTTCGATGTCGCGCGGACTTTGCGCGAGCAGATGCTTCACGGCAGATTTCCCGATGAAATCGAGGAACAGTTCTGGCGGGTGATTGAGTATTTTGGCCAATCCCCGCTGATTGTGCGCTCCAGCAGCCTCCTGGAAGATGCCTTTGGAAATGCCTTTGCGGGCAAATATGAAAGCCTGTTCTGCGTCAACCAGGGGCCTCCCGAAGAACGCTACCGGCAGTTCAGGGAGGCGGTTCGTCGCATTTTCGCCAGCACGATGAATGAAGACGCCCTGGCCTACCGGCTGCAGCGGGGATTGGAACAGCATGACGAGCAGATGGCCCTCCTGGTTCAGCGGGTCTCCGGCTCCTACCGGAAGGAGTTTTTCTTCCCCGATCTGGCGGGCGTCGGCATCTCCTACAACACCTTTGTCTGGAAGAAGGAGATGGACCCCAGGGCCGGAATGGTCCGGCTGGTGCTGGGGCTGGGAACACGGGCGGTCAACCGGGTCGAGAACGATTACCCCCGCGTTATTCCCCTGGATGCCCCTTCCCTGCGTCCCCATTCCGGGGGCAGTGACATCAGGAGATATTCTCAGCACGATGTGGATGTCCTCAACATCGGCAAAAATGAATTTGAAACCATCCCGGCCAATGCTGTCCTGTCCGGGGATATGGGAATCCAGTCCGAGATGGTCGGGATTCGGGATCATGAAAGTGAGCAGCTGTTAAAAGAGCGGGGGCGGGGCGGCGAAGAGAGGTGGATCCTGACCTTTGACAGGCTTCTCTCTGAAACCCCTTTCCCGGGCGTCATGCAGAACATGATGAAAACGCTTGAAGAGAAGTACGATTATCCCGTGGATATCGAATTTACGACCAATTTTACCGGCGACGGCGCTTTCATGATCAATCTCGTCCAGTGCCGTCCGCTGCAGACCAAGGGCCGGCGCGAGGGGACCCGGGTGGACATCCCGTCCAAGCCGGCCCTGGAGCAGATCCTTTTCCAGACGGAGGGCAACTTTATGGGCGGCAGCATTGCCCAGGGGCTGAAGCGTCTTGTCTACGTGGATTACGAAGAATACAGCCGGCTGTCTCTCTCGGAAAAATACGATGTTGCCCGGCTGATCGGCAGACTGAACCGGATCAGCAAGCGGGAGGACTGCCCCGCCATTCTGTTGGGACCGGGCCGATGGGGCACCACGACCCCCTCGCTGGGCGTGCCGGTGCGGTTCGCCGAGATCAACAATTTCGTTGCGATTGTCGAAATCGCCTACATGACGGGGAGCCTGATGCCGGAACTGTCCTACGGCACGCACTTCTTCCAGGACCTGGTGGAGACGGACATTTTTTATGTGGCCCTCTTCCCGGAACAGGAGGAGTTCCTCTTCAATGTCGGCGTCATCAGGGAGGGGGAAAACCGGCTGCCCGTTCTTCTCCCGGAAAGCGCCCGCCATGGAAAGACGGTCATCGTCCGTGACGTGGAAAAGGAGGAATTCTCGCTCTTTGCCGACATCGTTTCCCGGAAGGTCCTCTGTTACCGTTCGATCATCCGGTAGGAAGCGGCCTCTTGCATCTTTTTCCAGTATCAGGAATAATCTCTTTGTGGACGTCCATCACACGGAAGCCATCAAGGTCAGGGTTACAGGACTGACACCGCGGCCACGATCGATTGGATCCATCAAAGAAGCATCCAGGAATGCCGAGGGAGGATCATGATCCAGGAGGAAAGAGTCGAGGCGCTCAATGCCGCGGAGCAAAGAAAGGGGAAGTATGTGCTGTACTGGATGCAGGCTTCCCAGAGAGCGCAGTGCAACCATGCCCTGGAATATGCCATTGTGCAGGCCAATGCCCTTGGCATACCGGTTGTTGCATTTTTCGGAATGACGGACTCTTTTCCCGAGGGCAACCAGCGGCATTACACGTTTATGCTGGAGGGCCTCCGCGATGCAAAGCGCACCCTGGAGAAGAGGGGCATACAGCTCGTGATCCAGCGCTGTTCGCCGGAGCGGGGGGCCGTCATGATGAGCCGGGATGCCTCCCTGGCGGTTGTGGACCGGGGCTATCTCAGGATACAGAAGGCCTGGCGAAGGGATGGGGCCGCGGCCATGGATTGCCCTCTCCTCCAGGTCGAAAGCGACGTCGTCGTCCCGGTAAAAGAAGCGTCCCCCAAGGAGGAATATTCCGCAGCCACGATCCGGAAAAAAATTCATCGTAAGCTGACTTCGTACCTGATCCCTTTGAAGGAGACCCGGCCCCTGGCCGATTCCCTTGCCCTGGATTTCGAATCTTTTCCCGTCGAGGATGTGGAAAAGGCCCTTTCGCACCTCGAAGTGGATCGGAGTGTCCAGCCGGTCCCCGTTCTTCGGGGCGGATCCGGGGAGGCGGGCAGGCATCTTGAAATTTTTCTCGAGGACAAACTGGAGCATTATGCCGAGTTCAGAAATGATCCCACGCGGGATTACCTCTCTCTCATGAGCCCCTATCTCCATTTCGGACAGATCTCACCCCTGCACATCGCCCTGAGAATCTCCGGCTCGGGAGCCGCCGACGCCGAGGCCTATCTCGAGGAACTCATCGTGCGGCGGGAGTTGGGCATCAACTTCGTCTTCTACAATGACCGCTACGATACGTTTGCATCCCTTCCCGACTGGGCAATCAGGAGCCTCAAGGCCCACAGGCATGACCCCCGGCCTTATCGTTACTCCCGCCGGGAATTCGAGGAGGGGAACACTCACGATCCCTATTGGAACGCGGCGCAGAAGGAGATGGTGTTACGGGGGAAGATGCACGGTTATATGAGAATGTACTGGGGAAAGAAAATCCTGGAGTGGAGTTCGACTCCCGAGGAGGCTTACCAGACCGCCCTCTACCTCAACAACAAGTATGAACTGGACGGCAGGGATCCCAGCGGCTTCATGGGGGTCGCCTGGTGCTTCGGGAAGCACGACCGCCCCTGGGGAGAGCGTCCCATTTTCGGCAACGTCCGATACATGAACGCAGGGGGATTGAAGAGAAAATTTGATGCGGACGGGTATGTGCAATTGGTCCGACGATGGGAATCACAGAACGCTGAAGCCGGAGCAGGGGGGAACGATCTTCCCCGCTAGAAAAATCAGCCGGGAGTCAGGATATGAAAAGAGATCCGGCCTCACCTCGCCGGCAACCGGATTGAGAAGGCTCCCCTGCAGAGGCAGGAAGCGGGCCTTCTCCGCGGCGCCTGAAAGGCGGAATGGCTGAGGGGCAAGGACTCGAACCTCGATTTCCAGGGCCAGAACCAGGCGTCCTACCGTTAGACGACCCCTCAAGGACAGAAGGGGAAAGATCCCGATCCGGATTCGTATTGCTCTTCCGCCGCCGGCGGCAAAGGTCCGTTTCCGGGATCTGCTCCGGCTGTCCATGCTTTATGATGCGGCGCCGCAGGGCATTGCCCCCTGTCCGGATTCCCACTCGCTGAGCCCGTCGTCGTTTTTCGCGGGGGCCCCGGCCGCCTGCGGGATAATCTTCCGGTACACCCCTGCCGGCGGTCTTTTTTGTCCGTCAACCGTCAGGAGCCTGTCCACTGAGATGCCAAACAGTCTTTCGTTCTCCTCGAGGTAGGGCAGGATGAGATTCCAGTCCGCCTCGGTGACGGACGCAAACTGCCCGCCGTTGAGCTGCTCATTGACCAGCCTTTTCCGGGGATCCCTCACGTAGATCGCCCCGCCGGACGCCAGGGAAAAGATGTTGGAGCCCGGATATGGCGATTCATACTCGCGGATCGATCCGTCGTTATCGTCGAAACCGATGCCGTTGAGGATCACGAAGCCGCCGCCGTTGAGGGGATCGCCGGCCATGAAGGACTCCGCAAGGTAGTCCAGTGCCGTCCCGTTGATGACGACACGGGGTTTGCCGACGGCGTTGATCAGGGGCCGTCCTGCGGCATTCCCCATGATGTAGGCACTGCCGCCCTTGGCACCGTACATGAATGTCTGGCCGACATCGCCGTAGACAACCAGCTTCCCGTCTTTCATGATCTGGCAGAGCTGATCCTGGGCATTTCCATGAACATGGATCTCCAGGCCGTCGATGCCTGATGCCAGGTAATCACCCGAGGAGTCATAAACATCAATCCGCACATCCTTGACGACCGGGCCGAACCCGCAGCCGGTAAATCGCTGGCCACGGTATCTGTAAACAATGAACCTCTTCCAGCCAAGTTTGTAAGCGGCCACGATCAGCACCGCGTCACAGAGGTCACCTTCCGGCTCGAAGCGTTCTGCGTCGACAATGAGGGTCCGCTCATTCTTCCTGGGCGCCCGCAGCTGATCCCGGGTCGTAAAATCGATCCGGCGAAAAGCGGACTCCGATTCTTCCGAAATCAGCGGAGTCATGGAAAAGATCTCATCCAGGTTGACCTTCAGGACATGCTGGACGGAACTTCTCTTGATCCTGCCCGTGTCGTACCGCCGATCGTACAAAAGAGTCAGGGCCTCAATCGCCATTTGCTTGAATTCATCTTTTTCCAAGGCATACCGTTTAATGGTTTCAATGGCAAACCGGAAGTCGCCGGGTTCAAAATTCACGATCTGGCTCCGGATATAGGTGAACATTTTCTGTGCTGCATCCGTAGGTTCTTTTTCGGAAAACAGGCCCGCCAGCTTTTGTTCGATTTCCTTACACGATTCCGTCACGGCCACCGGTTTTGAGAGGTCACAGATGAGCTTGTCTTTGGGCGTTTCGATGACCTTTCCGAACTTGTCCGTACAGATGAGCTTCCTGTTTTCCGAACCGTCGCCGGCATCCTGAAGACTGAAGATGAAAGAGCCGCCGTCCGTATAGCTCCCGCCGCGGGCATTCCAGTATTTGTCGGCAATGGGCCCGAAGCGCGGATCTTCCCGTTCCAGGGAGATGAGCGTGGCGTCGATGGCCTGCTTTTCCGAACAGATCAGACCGATGGACACCTCCCCTTCCTGCAGAGCGAACACCTGGGGGCGGAGCATGGCCGTATCCGTAATGCCGATCAGTTGAAACCGGCTGTTCCTGACGTCATTGCGGGCAATGATGAAGAACCAGGGTCCGTCGGGTGAGGCGTTGACGTGATGGGTCGAAATGGCCTTGTAGAGCTCCTGCTTTTCTGCCGGAAGCATGTCGAAGTCCATTTCGGAGGTCGGCGCCATGGCCTCGATCAGGTATTCCAGGGGATACTTGTAGACGCGGCTCCACAGGTCCAGGAGCAGCGCAGCTTCCTCCGTATCGGTGAGAAACAGGGGGGTGTAGTTCCTCTGCTTGAGGTATTCATAAATGGCCTGATAGTTCGCAAAATCACCGTTGTGCACCAGGGCTTCATTGAGGGCGCTGAAGGGGTGGCAGCCGCCGGGGTGCCAGACGCGCCCCCGGGTGGGATACCGCTGGTGGGCCAGCCAGACGTGCGCCTTGAAGTCATCCAGTTTGTAGTAGCGGACCACATTTTCCGCATACCCGACGATTTTCAGGATCATCATGTTCCGGCCATGGGACATGACAAAGGCCTTCTTTTCACCGAGAGAGGCGTAATACCGGGTGTTGATCCGGAAGCTGTTCTGATAGACGAATTCGTCCTCGGCATCCCGCCGGTCCAGCGAGGAGAAATCATGTTCCCGAATGAACTGGTCCAGGACGTCGTCCCTGACGCGGACGAAATAGCGCATAATGTCCGGGGGTCTGACTTCAAGGCCGATGCTTCGATAATCATCGATCGTGGCCAGTTTCCCGGACTTGTCAATCCGGAAATACGGTTGAATGTAAGTCTGTTCTATCTCCTCGGCCACATCGGTTTCAAGGAGGGCGATGTGGAGCATGTAATCCTCATCGAGGACCTGCCGGGAGACTCCCAGCGCTTCCGGAATAAACCCCACCGCGCCGATGCCCCCGCCCTTCCCGTTGCCCCGGTTGTGCATCTGGACGGACGGCTCGAAGATGTTCTTCCCGGTGACGGGGATGGAACTGATGAATCCCGTAACGCCGCAGCCGCCTTCCTCCTCCGTATTCGAGGGGAGATCGGGCACCCGGCTGCAGAGTTCCGTGCGTGAAAGCAATATTTTGTCAGCGCTATCCATGATTTGCAAGCTCCGCCTTAATTACTGTAATCTATGTGCTCCAGCAGATCCGTCCGCCCGACAAGCTCCTTAACGCTCTTCATGCCGAACTTCTGAAGGATCTCAACGAGCTGGACATTCCATGCATGGTAGAAATTGGTCAGGCGTTGGGTCGCCCACTCCTCGGTGAAGAGGTCTGCCAGCTCGGAGTCCGTTGAAGCGATGCCCCGGGCGCAGCCGCGCCCCGATTCACAATTGCCGCAGCGGACACATTCCAGGGCAATCAACTCAGCCGTTCCAACCACGGCCCCGTCTGCGCCAAGGCAGATCGCCTTCGCCAGGTCATGGGCGGTCCGGATCCCTCCCGAAGCGATGAGGGTAATGGCGTCCCGGACGCCCTCATCCTTCAGGAAACGATGAACCTTGACGATGCCGTATTCGATGGGCATGGCGATGTTTTTCTTGGCGATATCCGGCGCCGCGCCGGTGCCCCCGTAACCGCCGTCGATGTGGATGATATGCGCACCGGCATAGTAGGAGCCGACAGCCACCATGTCCACGTCATTGGGCGTGGAAACCTTCACGGATACCAGGGCCTGGGGGTTCATCTCCTTGATCCAGTCGATGTGCTTCTTGTGATCCTCGATGGAATAGACCGAGTGAAAGGGAAAGGGCGAAAACAGGGAGGTTCCCTTGACGGCCTCGCGCATCCTGGCGACGCTTTCCGTATTCTTCTCTCCCAGCAGGTGTCCGCCAAGACCTGGCTTCGCACCCTGGGCGTACTTGAACTCGACGATCCTCACCCGCTGGATCGTCTCCTCGCGGACCCCGAAGAGACCGGTGGCCACCTGGGTGATCACATGGTCATCATAGGGGATGAGGTTCTCCGGATAACCGCCTTCACCGGAACAGGTAAAGGTGTTCCAGATGGTGGCATTGTGCGCCTTGGACACCATGGTGGGGAGGCTGACGGAACCGAAGGACATTCCACCGCCGTACATGGGGGTCGAGATGACCACATTCCCCCGCCCGTCGTTTCTCCGGTTCAGCTCGATGGCCGTGGAGATTTGGGAAGTGTCGACATACGGCGGATTGGCTGGGAATTTGAACCGCAGCTTGTCGAAGCCGCCGCCGGAATTGCCGACGGAATATTCAAGGTCCGTCCGCGTGGGCGGGTAACCCGTCTCGGCCATGATCCACGTCGCCGTAATGATGTCCGCCGTCCAGCGATAATCTCCCAGGGTATCGTACATGGGGTTGAGCGACAGGCTCAAGGCCTGGCGCGGGCACTTGCCGATGCAGCAGAACTCCTTGCTCCGGCACTCAAAGCCGATGCACTTGTAGTCGATCGGCGGATTCACCCTGTTGTGCCCCTCCACTCGTTCATGAACGCCGTAAGGGCACGTCCTGGCGCAGGTTCCGCAGTTGATGCAGGCATCCGACCGGGTGATCTTGTATTTCGGCACCTGGTGCCGGAAACGCGAAGGGATCTCTTTGATGGTTACGGCTGATGGTTTCATAGGTTGACTGCTTCCCTGTTTTTAAATAGTTTTCCAAAAGTGTCCTCGTCGACCTCCTCGAAGAAGATCGCCCGGCCTGTTTCTCCCCGCAGACGGCGGGCTTCCCGGATTCCCATGGCTCCCATCACCTCGAGGAGCTGCGAATGCCAGGCGCCCATGAGATTGATGACCCTCTGGGCAAGGATCGGTACGGGGATTTCTTCCAGTCCGCTTGGAAAAACCAGGAACTTTTCAGGCTCTTCATACAGCCGGACCCCCATCGCGATGAGCAGGGGCAGGTCCACGGCCGCCAGGTCCGCGCCGCAGATCATGGCCTTGGGAACATGCTCCGCCATGGCGATTCCCCCGGAAAAGATCAGGGTGACCTCGTCGCGGATCCTTTCACGGACAAGCCGCTGGTGGACGGACCGGATGATGTCCTTGAGCACCCTCGGAGGGGAGGTGGCATGACCATCCGCCTCCATGCCGCGGTAGTCGGCAACGATATGGATGATCTCCACGCCGCGTTGGGCAAGCCTGGAAACCGCGTCCTCGACGCCGTTGCCCGCCTGGATCCGAACGATGACCGGAGCGCCGCAGATTTCCTTCATTTTGTCCTTTATGCCCGAAATATTGTTCAGAAGTTCACCGTCATACTCCAGGGCGGCCAGCCGCGCTTTTTTCAGGAAAGCCGAGTGCCGGTCGATGTCCTGATGGGTCAGCAATGGAACAATGTTTCCGGCGTAGGGCTCCATCTCCGGCGTCAGGCCGTCCGCGGGCAGAAGAAGGAATGTCTCAATCTCCGCCGCCGCTTTGGCCAGGGCTGCCAGGACATTTCCCTTCAGGTTGTCGGCCGGAAGGTCGAAGACCAGGGGAAGGGGGAGATGGACCGTATCGAATGTCTTCGACAGCAGCCGCCCCTTGTCATCAAAGGACAGATGATTGAGTTTCCTGCCCAGCTCAACGGCGGTGCTGATGTACTCACGTCCATGGATTCCGTCCCGGGTCGGACGGACGATCTCCGACATGTCCGTCCACATGCCGTCAAATCCCGCACCGGTGAATGGACCTCTGTATCCGGCACCGGATACGGGCACCTTTCCGTCCTCCGCCTGCTTCCAGAGGGCAATGAGCATATGGGATTTCCAGTAAGAGCCGTCGTTGTTCAGGAAGTCCTGGTTCAGCGATTTTTCCAGGGCCCCCCGGGGGCACTCCTGGATGCACCGGAAACAGTTCCTGCAGACGGCCGTGTTGGGAGCCGCCATCTTCCGGGGATCGCCCCTCTCCCTCTTATGGGCTTCATAGATGCACACCTTGGTGCACTTGCCGCAGTTGATGCAGTTTTCTCCCCGCGTGATCCTGAACTTGAACAGGTATTCCATGTCCAGGGGGGTCGCTTTTGTGGAAATGTGGTATTTCTTCGGCATCGTCGTTCTTCTTCTCTGTGAAATGAAGTTGATCGATCTGGATCAGGCGTTTCTCTCCACCATCTCCCAGTATTCGTTACTCTTGTCGACCTTCTGCAGAAATTCCTTTATCTGGGCTTCCGGACGGCCGAACTTGCCTTCAAGCCTCTGTTCCAGAGCATCCCAGAACCTCATCAGTTCGAGATTGGTCTGGCAGATCTCCTCGCAGGCCTTGCAGTGCATGCACATGAAGGCATTTGCCGCTTCATCCCTGGTCACTTCCTTTCCTTCAATGAGTTTCTTGGCCAGGGCGACTTTCCCCTTTGCCGTGACCCCCTCGTTGTGCGTGATCAGGTAGGCTGGACAGACGGCAAGGCAGTTGCCGCACTTGGCGCAGGCATGGGTGCTTAACTCGAAATCAAGGTGGTCGATTTTCCTGTCCTTCCCGAAGAGCAGCGTGGCCGCCTTGCCGATGACCGGAGACAGCAAGGTCAGGAGATTCATGGAAAAGCGGAACACAGCCGGTTGAAAGACGAGGGAGGCAAGGGCCGTTGAGTCGACCGCAAAGAATTTTCCCGGGTTCAGGATGCCGTTCGGATCCATCTTGGCCTTGTACGCCTTGAGCGCCCGCTGCCTCTCCGGATTGTACAGGGCATCGATGAAGGCGGCATTCCAGAGGCCCAGGCCGTAGGGCTCGGCCCCCAGGGAAACGGCCTTTTGAGTAAGCATGGAAACGAGGGGCATATTGATCATGTATTTTTTCTTCCGTGAGTCACAGAGGAAGGTGGCCATGATCAGCGCCTTTTTTTCATCGAGGATATAGGAATCGATGCAGATTTCCACGCCGAACCGGTCTCCAAGCATCTTTGCCTCTTCAATAAACTCTGCGGCCGCGGAAATCGGGATGACGATTTCGCTCGCCAGAATGGTCGGCCCCAGGCGCTTGGTCTTCATTCCGAAAAGGCGCTCATTCCAGAGGTAGCGCGCGGCATAGCGGGGCGCCGCCTCGACGATCCCTGATTTGGCAATGTATCCTTCAAAGCGTTCTTCATCCTCGGCACTGCCGAATTCAAACAGGACGCCGGCGCTCTTCCTGAAAATCTCAGCCCGGATGACCTCGTTGGTGTCGTTGAGATGATTCTCATCCAGAAAGCGGATGACGTTGGGATTGAGATTCTCGGACCTCCTGCTTTTCAAGAAGCGGCCGATGAATTCAAAAGCCGACCGGTCGTCCTTGAAATAAAGCAGATGGGCATAGGAGGCTTCCGGCACATCCCGCAGTTTGAGCGTGGCCTCAACGATGATCCCAAGCTCCCCTTCGGTGGACACAAAGAAGTTGAATTCCGGGTCGGAAGGGGAAAGCGCCTTGAGCTCCCCGGCGCCGGTGATCACCTTCATCGACACAATCTGCCTTGACAGGTGCCCGTACCTGAAGCTGTTGATTCCGTAGCCCCCCGTGGAGATCCAGCCGGCCACGGTAGAGAACTTGCTGGAGGGGTAGGTCATCAGGCACAGCCCAACCTTCTTGGCCATCAGGTCAATATCGCTCCACCTTGCGCCCGCCTCAACGGTAACGGTCTTATTCCCGGTGTTCATCTCCAGGATTTTCCGGAACGGAGACAGGTCCACAACAATCCCGGCCTTCGTCGGAATCACGCCACCGAAGCCCCATGATGCAGAACCTCTCGGTATGACGGGAATTTTCTCCCTGTTGGCAAACTCCAGGATCTTCTGGATCTCGTCCACGCTTTTCGGCTGGACGACAAAATCGGGTTGCGTTTTAAAAAATGCCCTGGTCATGATGTCGGGGACATCCCCGATATCATGGGAGAACATCTCTCTTTCTTCCGGCTTGTCGAGGATGGTAATATCGCCCGCGGCCTTTATGAATTCTTCAATCGGTTTCATGTTTCCCATGTCTCTTCAACTCTCATTCATATCGAGAGGCAAGACCCCCTCTTGTTCTCAGAGATGACAGAATGAACTCTCATTTGTTCCCTTAAGCGCAAGATGAGTGCCACGATCTGAACGTTACTTCCCGGGGCTCCAGGGAGAATGCATTTTTTATATCTGAGGGGGGGGATATTGAGACCTAGTATTTCAATTGGCCAATAATAAAGGGGAAAAATTAAATTTCCTCGTTTCCAAGCAGCAAGAAACTTCGATATGATTACTCAACAAATCCATTTTTGAAGCTGTAGCAAACTTTGAGAGGAAAAATAAAGGAACTAAATTGTATAAAATTTTAATTTCAGAACAAATTTGTTCTTTAAGGAATCTTTGTTATTGCGACCAATCCCTTGAATAGAACTCGCTGATGGCACATATTGATCCTATAAAAAAGCGGGTTCATTCATGGAAGTAGGACTTGGGCAGGACGCTCAGAATTCAGCCGTGCGGAAAGCGCCTTAAAGAACTTTCTTACTGAGATGGAAGGTTCACTCTCGAGAGAGGTTATTATTTTTTACGAATTATGTGCCTCTGTTGCACCCCCGGCAAAGCCGGGGATGCAACAGAAAAAACTACACGTATGTCCCTTGGATATAATCATTCAGGTGCTTGATCAGATCCTCATGTTCCGAAAGCGTGGCTTTAACAACATTACCGATGGAAATGATGCCCACCATCTTATCCCCATCGAAAACAGGCAAATGACGGATGTTATTGTTCGACATGACGGCCAAACATTCCGCTGCTGTGCTGCTGACATTAACGCTCATAACCGGTGCGGTCATAATTTCCCTGACTTTTGTTGCGTTAGGATCTCTGCCTGCCAGGGTGATCTTCCTCGAATAATCCCGTTCTGTTACAATACCCACCAGTTCGTTGTTCTCGACCACGGTAAGTGCCATCACATTCTTTTCCAGCGCCAGCTGAAGGGCCGAATAGGCGCTATCGTCAGGACTAATGGAAAAGATGTCACTGTACCCTTTTGCCTTTAACATATCTCTTGCGTTGACAATAAGCATTGTCTTACCTCCTCGATCCAAAGCTGTTTAAAATAGTTAGAACTGTTCAAGTTACTCAGTGAATCCAATTAATTATTTTTCCTTCTTACTTAAGTTCATTTGTGAGCATGAAACACTCTTTCGATTTTTTTACTTTCCTTCAACCCAAAAGCATTAACAGCCTCCTGTATTTAACAACATAAAAAAGACATTGTGAAATCTCTCTGTTTCATGTGATGCTGATAAAGGTTTACTATTAAAAAAACATCCTCGATTTTTATTATATTATTTAATAGCAGGCAATCCTATGTTTGTCAATTTTATTGATCCAAGCAAACATATCCTGGTTCTCACGATTCTTCCAATCTGTTGATTCTATATAAAAAACGGGCGGCAAGAAGTATAAGTTGACGAAGCAGTGCTGGAATTGGTCCTCATGGGAAACTCATATTCCAATGAGGATTCATTGACCGAAAAACTGGCGGTAAAGCAGATTGATGTCCTGACCGAAAGAGTCAATTACTTCTGCTTCCATCAGATTTACATCACGAACGGGCTTACGTGCATCATAAGAGGATATTTTTTTCATTCCGAAGGCCCAGGAATTCAAATCAGGGTTTGAAATAGGACATTTTTGTCTAGGTTTTTTTTGACCGGCAGCGGACTACGCTTCCCGACAAGCCAAGGAGGAAATCCTTCTGGGGCTTTGTTGAATCATTCTGAATCACGGCGGCAGGAAAGACCGGTCAGTCGGCGGAGATTTCCACCAAGGATGGCCTCCCGTTCCCGATCACCGATGGCCAGGGAAAGCACTTTCTGCAGCTCGGCCTTCATGGTGCCGAAGGGGATATCCGACCCGAAGAGAATCCGCTCCGCTCCAACTTCCTGAACAAAACGCCCGATGGTTTGCGGTGTGGCCAGGGCCGTATCGAAAAAGACGTGCTCGTTCTTCTTGAAGGTGGCTAGGAACTCCAGGGGATTTCCGCCCAGCATCCCCAGGTGGGGAATAATGAGGTTGAGTTTTCCGGACCGCTTTGCCAGCGCTTCGGTAAATTCAAGCTCTTCCTCGACGATCAGGGGCAGGCCGATGGCCTCCGACTGTTCCAGAAATTCCGGCAGCGCCGGGTCATCCAGGACCTCATAGTTTGAAGAGCAGTCCGATATCCCCCGCGTCCAGTGCCATTTTCCCCCGAAAAAACCTTTTTCCCCGGGGATCGTCCGCAGGTCGTCGGGGATGTAATAATAGGGAATGAACTGGGGAATGCGGCGGGCATCATCGAGGAGTTCCCCGTTGATGCCTTCATCCGCCAGGGCCTGTGAGGGGAAAGGAAAGATCACGATCCGGTCCACGCCGCTCTGCCGGGCCTGCCGAAGCAGCTCATCGGTGGTCACGGTTATGCCCATTTGCGCGGAAGGCCCCCAGTGGGTATGCGAATCAATGATTTCCACGGGTCATCCTCCACGTATTTCGGAATGTCCGGCTGGACATCCCCGCTTTTCGAACGTCTTCCCGCTGACTACTCGAAACAGAGTTTCTGGATTTCCCCGGGCGGTTTCAGGGGGTATTTTCCTGTGTAGCAGGCCAGGCAGAAGGACTCCGGGTTCATGTTCGCACTGCGGACCAGCCCGCTCAGGCTGAGGTAGTGCATGGAGTCCAGACCGATGAACCGGGCGATCTCCTCTTCGTTGTCTCGATGGGCGGCCAGGAGCTCTCCCTTTGCCGAAAAATCGATCCCGTAGGGGCAGGGAAAGCGGGTCGGCGGACAGCTGATGGCCATGTGGAGAGACTTCGCCCCGTTTTCCCGGAGATAACGGACCCTGTTGCGGCTGGTTGTCCCCCGGATGATGGAATCTTCGACAATCAATATCCTTTTTCCCGCAATCAGCGGCTTGACGGGGTTCAGCTTCACCCTGACGGCGAAATCCCGCATGGGCTGGGTCGGCTGGATAAAGGTCCGGCCCACATAGTGGTTGCGGATCATCCCCATCTCGAAGGGAAATCCGCTCTCTTCCGCATACCCCAGGGCGGCATAGTTGCCCGAATCGGGGAAAGGCATGACAAAATCGGCATCAGGCCGGTATTCCTGCGCCAAGGCATGGCCGAACCGCTTCCGGCAGAGATAGACATTCTGCCCGAAGATCTGGCTGTCCGGCCTGGCGAAATAGATGAGCTCGAAGACGCAGTGGGAATGGGGCATGCGGGGGAAGGGGCTCAGGCTGGTCACCCCCTGTTCATCAATAAGAATAATCTCACCCGGTTCGACGTCCCGCAGATACTGGGCGCCCAGAAGATCAAAGGCGCAAGTCTCCGATGCCACAACCCATCCGTCATTGAGGCGGCCCAGCGACAAAGGGCGGAAGCCGCGGGGGTCGCGGAAGGCGATAATCGAGTTCCGGGTCAGCATGACGATGCTGTAGGCGCCCTGAACCCGCTGGAGCGCCGCTTTCAAAGCCGCCTCAATGCCTCTCTTGAGATGGGGCGCCATGAGGTGAACGATGACCTCGCTGTCCATGGTGGATTGGAAGATGGATCCTGAGTCTTCCAACTCCCGGCGCAGGGACTGGGCATTGATCAGATTGCCGTTGTGCCCCAGGGCGTAGTATTCTTCGCCGTGATGAACGACAAAGGGCTGAGCGTTGGACAGGGAGGATGAACCGGTTGTGGAATAGCGGACGTGTCCGATGGCCATGGTGCCGGGAAGGCGGGCCAGATGTTCTTCATGGAACACTTCCGAGACAAGCCCCATCCCCTTGTAGGTCCGGACCGTGTGTCCATCCGCCGTTGCAATGCCTGCGCTTTCCTGCCCCCGGTGCTGCAGGGCGAAGAGCCCGAAAAAGGTGAGCCGTGCAGCCTCGGGATGCCCGTACACGGCAAAAATGCCGCAGGCCTCGCGGGGTTTATCTTCAAAAACAAGATCTTCATCCATGGGTTTCATGCCTGCACCCTGTCTCTGATGTCCTTGAAATGATAAGCCTGAAGGGGTTTGACCTCCCACTCTCCCTGGCGGACGGCCGCAACGGCTTCGCACAGCGCCCCGGCGCCGGCGATGGTCGTGGAATAGAGGATGTTGCAGGTTAATGCGCTGCGCCGGATGACGCAGGCGTCCCGGGTCGGCCGCCTTCCCACGCTCGTGTTGATGACGAGGGCCACTTCGCCGTTTTTGATCCGGTCCACGATGTGGGGCCGCCCTTCGCTGACCTTGAAAACCGTTTCCGCGGGGATATCCAGGCCACGCAGATAAGCGGCCGTCCCCTGGGTCGCCAGGAGCTCGAAGCCCATTTCCCGGAAGCGTCGGGCAATGGGTGCGATCTTTTCCTTGTGGATGTCATGTACGCTGATGAAGACCCTTCCCTCCCTTGGAATGGCAAACCCCACCGCCATCTGGGATTTGGCAAAGGCCAGCCCGAAGGAGGCGTCCATTCCCATGACTTCGCCCGTGGACCGCATTTCCGGACCCAGGACAATCTCTGCGTCGGGAAAGCGGTTGAAAGGGAAAACGGCCTCCTTTACAGACACGTGCGCAGGCCGGATGGCTTTCGTAAACCCCAGTTCCCTGAGGGAGCGCCCCAGCATGACCTTGGTCGCCAGCCTGGCCAGGGGGACCCCTATCGCCTTGCTGACAAAGGGCACCGTTCGCGAAGCCCGGGGGTTGACTTCCAGGAGATAGAGAACGCCATCCTTGACGGCATACTGAATATTCATCAAGCCGACCACCTTCAGTTCCCGGGCGATTTTTTTCGTCTGCTCCTCAATCCTTCCGAGGAACTCTTCGGAGAAGCTCAGGGTGGGCAGAATACAGGCGCTGTCCCCGGAATGGATCCCCGCCTCCTCGATGTGCTCCATGATGCCGGCCACCACCGTCTCGCTGCCGTCGCTGATGGCGTCCACGTCCACCTCGATGGCATCTTCGAGAAACTGATCGATCAGGATGGGATGATCGGGGGAGACCTTCAAGGCCCGCTCCATGAACTGGCTCAGGGTTGCAGCGTCATAGACGATTTCCATGGAGCGCCCGCCCAGGACATAGGACGGCCGGACCAGGACGGGATAGCCGATGCGCTCCGCCGCCGCCAGAGCCCCGGCCACATCCGTCGCCGTCGCATTGTCCGGCTGGTTGAGCTTGAGCTTGTTTACAATCTCCTGAAACCGTTTCCGGTTCTCCGCCCGGTCGATGGAATCCGGCGATGTACCGAGAATTCTCGCTCCCGCGGCCTCCAGGTTTTTCGCCAGGTTGAGCGGCGTCTGGCCGCCGAACTGGACGATGACGCCATCGGGCTTTTCACAGGCGATAATGTGCAGGACGTCTTCCAGGGTCACAGGTTCGAAAAAGAGCTTGTCGGAGGTGTCGTAATCGGTGCTCACCGTCTCCGGGTTGGAGTTGACCATCAGGCTTTCGTACCCCTCTTCCCGGAGGGCGAAGGAGGCATGGACGCAGCAGTAA
>MVRU01000029.1 GCA_002067745.1 Syntrophus sp. PtaU1.Bin005 | reverse complement strand
GGTTACATTACAAGAACCAGCTGCTGTATCATGAATCAAATAAAATTAAACCCTTGGCGTTAAGTTACTCAGAAGGTCATAAAAAAACAGGATCAAAAATCATGATAGGAAAAAGAACTAATATATTTATAGCTGTGTTCATAGCTGTTATGTTTGTCGCCGTCATATTCTTTTACTACCAAAAGATTGGCGACAAGAAACGCAGTTTGATTTGTGCCAAATCTTACACAAATTTGATTCTTAAAATGTATGAAGCCCAAACACTTCTGGATGCCTATGTGGAAAACGCAAAAGTCAGAACAGAGAATAAACACCTGATAAAACGAAATTTAGAAGAAGCTCGAATGTCATATAAAGAAATGATGTCACATTCGGGAAAAACGAAATTAAGAATCCACAATCTTAAACAAGCAATTGACGATTGGGAGCGCTTTTCCAGTGCAGTTGTCTCTGCATTTGGAGAAATATCCGAAAAGGGTATTGCAGAGGATACAGGCGAAATACCTGCTTATTCGAAATTGGCTATGGAAAATTTCATCCAGTCAATGTTTATCGCATTTTCAACATTCAGTAATTTAGAACCAGAACCACCAGTAAAAGAAAAGGAAAATATCAAATTAAATCTATCCCAAGAAGACAGACAGTATCTTTCAGGCCGCCTTCAAAATGCTTATAAGAGTATCTGCAGTAAAGAAAAAGAGAAGAAAATACTTTCTGGTATAGAATGGTCTTTGATTGGGACAAAAAACTTTATTGACGATCCGAATATAGGGATAGAACAGATAATTAGTTGTAAAGAAATCCATTGATGAAAACAAGGTTTGACCTAACATCGGTGTGAACTCGGACTGGCAAATCCGCTGCACTCCTTTGCCAGCCGCGTACACCGTGCGTTAGAGCATATATCGTACCATGAGAATTAGTGCAGAGTATTGAAAGATGATAAACTACGGGAGATTCGATGAGTGTTGCAAGCCAAGTAGCTGATGCAATAAAAAAGCTTTTAGACGACCGTTTCGAAGATGCTATTATCGCATCGAGTGTTGCACTTTCAGCCACTGCTCGATTGGAAAATCCAACATTAGGAGATAAAGACGCTTGTCGTAAATTTCTAGAATATTACCTCCCTATTATCAGCAAAATTGCTTGGGGGGCTTTTGGTGTTTCACAACCCATTAATTTTAAATATCGACGTCTTGATTCTAGAAAATCTGGTATCGCTGTCCGCACGATGCCAGAAATGCTGTATGACGTTATACGATGTACAGCAGTTCATGAAGCAAAACTACCAGACAATTTGAGATTCACAAATCAGTCAGTCATTCAGCTAGGTAATGATGGCGAACTCGCATTACCAATTGACCTAATCTATGGACTGCTAATAGCCGTAGTAGCATCTCCCAAAAACTCTGATCAGAGAATCGAGGGAGACCCTGTTTTTTCTTTTGGCGGTAAAAGCATGAGGTTCAATGAGTTGTGGGGAAACCGAGATAAAATTGAAGTTCTTATTGGGATCAAATAATTAACATCATGGTTTTGTCTGTAAATGGGCAAGCCCTAACCAGCGCATGCAGGCCGACGCGCTACGCGCGCGGCTGATGCGCACCGTTAGCTGGTTAATGCTTTCATGGCGGAAATTATTTGTTTATGAAGAGATAATAAGTTTTGAAGGTAAAATTACTGACCCTCTCTTACCACCCTCTGCGTGGATAATTCCATCCAATGAATTGGAACAGTTCATTCGTAAATATAAAACTCGCACAGTAGTTTCTCGTGCAGATGTTAAAGCAAAAGGTGAGAAATTCTTGCATTCATGGTCATTAATTTGTGGACAAAACCAGCTAACAAGCGCATCCAGGTCGAAGCGGTACAGCCACGGGGCTGATTGCCGTCGTTACTCTCTTTCCGAACACTAATCGATATATTCTGGCTCTATCTTTTTAAAGCATTGGTAGATGAATTTTTCATTGATCGTTACCCATACGTTACCCATGAATAAAAAAGGCACTTAACCTTGATTGGCTAAGTGCCTGATTTTAATGGTGGGTCAGGACAGAATCGAACTGTCGACACTCGGATTTTCAGTCCGATGCTCTACCGACTGAGCTACCGACCCAACCTGATGTCGGAGTGGTTTGAAAACTGAGTGACTGATTATAGGATGTGCCCTGGTTTGTCAAGGCCTTTTTTAATCTCCTTCAGGGGTGGATGGTTCGTCATTCCGGTGAATGACCAGGGTTCCGGCAATTTTGTCATGCCAGCCCTGCTTTCTACTGTCAAACATTATCCAGAGGAACCCAAGGAATAGAATCAATCCGGAAAAAATGGAGCCCACCCAGCGGAGAAAAGCGATGCCCAGGGTCATCTTTTCGCCGGAGGACTGGATGACCTGGAGGCCGAAGAGCATCTTTCCCGGCGTCCGGCCGGATATGCCGTGAAAATAGGTGAAATAGAGCATCCCCAGGAGTTGGGTCGTCAAGTAGTAGATCAGGGCAAAACGCCCCAGGGTTTTTTCCGGCTCCAGACCGTTAAACCCCGCGCTGAGGCCGGACAGGCCGACCAGAAAGAAGAGAAGGCAGATAACAAAAAGGATGATCTTGTCCACGAAAAAGGCCATGGCCCTTTTCCAGAATCCTCCATACCGGTAAGAAGTCATGGTGCTGTTCCTTGAAAGATTGTTGTCAGATTTTTACTTTTCGGAGAAGGCGTCAAACAGGCCTGCCTCATATTGGAGAATGGCCAGGATGGCAATGGCCGCTGTTTCCAGTTTGAGGATTTGTTTTCCGAGGCCGACGGAAACAAACCCCGATGTCCTTGCCTGTTCAACTTCTTCCGGGGTCAGCCCTCCCTCCGGTCCCACGAGAAAGGAAAAATCGCGGGCTCCGGAAAAACGCTGCAACGCCTTTTTCAACCCCAGGCGGGATTCCTCTTCCCAGAAGATCAGTTTGGCCGCATCCGGTTCAGAAGCCTTCAGCATGTCTGTAAAATCCTGAATTTCCGTTATCGCCGGCACATCACAGCGGCGGCACTGCTTTGCCGCTTCCCGGGCGATCTTGCGCCATCGATTGATTTTATGAAGCGCCTTTTCCGGGCCCAATATCGGAACGGATCGCTCGGAGGAAAAGGGCCGAATCTCATCGACACCCAGCTCCGTGGCTTTCTGGACAATGAAATCCATTTTCTGAGCCTTGGGAAGCGCCTGGATAAGGGTGATACGAGCGGGCCTGTCCGCTGCAGCATTCGTGTCGAGAATTTCCACAAGGGCCTGCTCAGCGGAGATGGTGACGATGACGGCGGAGTGATCCCGGCCCGTGCCGTCAAACAGGGTAAGCCTGTCGTCCGCCCTCATCCGCATTACCGAGCGCACATAATGGAGATCATCTTCAACCAGAACACAGCAGCTGCCCACGGACAAAGGTCCCGGGTAATATAGCCTGGGGAGGGTCACGGCTGATTCGTCTCTTTTTTCAGCACATAACAGACCCATTCCTTTTCCGACAGGCTGGATAAGAGTTTCAGGGGTTCACGGAAAAAATGGGCTTCAATGTCACTCTGGTTCTGATCGATGATTCCGGAGATGATCAGGTAACCTCCCGGGCGCAGGAGGGATGTCAGCGTTTTCTTGAGTTTGATCAGCAGTTTGGCCGTCAGGTTGGCGACAATCAGGTTGTAGGTGTCCTTCAGGGTGCTTATTTCCTCCTGGGTGACGGAAACCCGGTCGCCCACGGAATTGATGATGATGTTTTCCATCGCGATTTCCGTTGCTTTCGGGTCGATGTCCACGCAAAGGACCCGTTCCGCCCCCAGCTTTGCGCAGGCAATGCCCAGGATGCCTGTTCCGGTACCCACATCCAGAACGTTCAGAGGTTCCGGAAAGCGGTGCGTGAGAATAAGAGTTTCCAGGGCTTCCAGGCACATCCGCGTGGAGGCATGCTGGCCCGTCCCGAAGGCCATTCCGGGATCGATTTCGATGACGGTATCCCGCCCCTGGGGGGTGTAGCGCTCCCAGGTCGGCTTGATGACGATTCCTCGACTGACCCGGAGCGGTTTGAAGTACTTTTTCCACTGCTCCCCCCAGTCCGGGTCCGTGATGATCTCCGTGGCCAGTTCCGGGGCATCGAGCTCGGGGAAGATCTGGGAGAGGCTCTCAAGGTACGATTTAAGCGAAGAGACGCGGGTTTCCAGGCGAACGTCAAAGGGGAGATAGGCATTTACCGATTCCTTCGAGGCCGCTCCAGGAAAGTCGCCGGACGACTGGATCTTATTCTCTTCCTGGTAAACGCCTTCAGCTCCCAGCTCCGTTACAAAATTGGATAGCGCGTCCACCAGCTCGGGTGGAGAAGACAGCACGATTTTCAACCATTTTCCCTTGTTGCCCGCGTCCTTTGCGGTGCGGCTCGCCATGGTTCGGCCTCCTGAAATGGACTGGAAAAACCCTTCCCTCGATAACATCCCGGACGATCTGTTCCGCATCCGAACAGCCTTCCGGCAAAACAAGCGTGCTGATTTATAACCCCTTTCCGTCGATATTTCAAGCGGCTTGAAATTTCATGGCCATCATGATAGCGTTCACTCTCCGTTCTTAATAGAATGCAGGTATCAGGGTTTGTCTTCCAGATGAAATACTATCCCGTTTTTTTTGATTTGAGAGAGAAAATCTGCCTTGTCGTTGGTGGTGGGGGCGTTGCCGAACGCAAGGTCCGGCGGCTTCTCGAATGTGACGCCGCTGTCCGCGTGGTCGGCGAATGCCTTTCCGGGGGGCTGCAAACTCTGCAGAAGGAGGGGCGGATCCAATGCCAGGTTGGCCGGTATTCCCCATCCTGCCTGGATGGCGCGTTCATGGTGATCTGCGCCACAGACGACAGGGCCGTCAACGAGCAGGTGATGCAGGATTGCAGGAAGCGCGGGATACCGATCAATGTAGTGGATGATCCGGAGCGCTGCGATTTCATCCTTCCTGCCATTGCGGAACAGGGGGATTTGAGCGTCGCCATCTCCACGGCTGGAAAGAGCCCTGCCCTGGCCAAACGCCTGCGCCAGGAACTGGAGCGCCAATACGGGCCGGAGTACCGGGAGCTCCTTGACATGCTTGGGGAGCTCCGGAAGCGGAGATTGGCGAAGGGACATCCTTCCGAGGAGAATCAAAAGGTTTTCGAGGCCATTGTCTTTTCAGACATCCTGGAGCACCTGCGAAAGGGAGACCGGGCCGCAGCCGACGAGAAAATCCGCCGTCTTGCCGGGGAGGATCTGGAACGGAACGAGCCATGACACCCTTTCTTTTCAAAGCGGCCTTTTGCGCCTATCTGTTGAGTACACTGGGCTACGTGACTTCCATTCTGGGGAAGCGGGTCCGGATTGCAAGGGCGAGCCTTTGGCTGATGAGCGCCGCGTTCGGCTTTCATTCCCTGTTTCTTCTTTTCAGAATCGTTGAAAGGGGGCACATCCCGATCCTGGGTTACCATGAAGTCCTCAATTTATTCGCCTGGATCATGGCCGGGATCTTCATCTTTTTTCAATTCCGGACCCGGACGGTGGTCCTGGGGGCGTTCGTTTCTCCCGTTGTGCTGCTGATGATGATCTATGCCAGCCGCGGGATCGGGTCCGTGGCGGTGATGCCCGCCGTTCTGAAGGGGACCCTCGTGCCGGTGCATGTTCTCCTTTCCTTAACCGGAGAGGCCCTCTTCGCCCTGGCCTCATGTGCGGGAGCCATGTATCTGCTGCAGGATCATTTCCTCAAGCGGAAAAAGGCCCGGCGCGTCAGTTCAATCCTCCCTTCCCTGGGGGATCTGGATCGGATCAATCACCTCTGCCTTCTCTGGGGGTTCCCCCTGCTCACATTGGGAGTCCTCATGGGGGCCTTCTGGGCTCGAGTGGTCTGGGGAAGCTCCTGGCAGTGGGATCCGAAACAGGTCTGGACCCTGGCCGTCTGGGGGACTTATGCCGTGCTGCTTCACCAGCGCCTGGCCATCGGCTGGAAGGGGCACAAAACCGCCGTGTTTTCGCTGTTGGCCTTCCTCTTTTTCCTGACGGCCTTTCTTGTGGGAAAGAACCTCTTCCCGACGATCCACCGGTTTGTTTGAAATCATGGGCATTCTTCTTATCGGCATGAGTCATAAAACGTCTCCCCTGGCGATCCGGGAGCGCCTTTCTCTGTCCTGCGAAAATTCCGGTCATCCCCTGGAGCGGCTCCGGCAGATGCCGTCGGTTCGGGAAGCCCTCTATCTGGCCACGTGCAATCGTGTGGAGGTGCTGGTCTGCACGCCGGACCAGGCGGAGCGGGAGGCCGGGGAAGGGTTGAAGGCCCTGCTCGCCGAGCGGGCGAAGATTACCCTTTCTGAACTGGAGCGCTGCCTGTACGCCTTTTCCGATGCGGAGGCTGTGCGCCATCTTTTCCGCGTGGCATCGAGCCTGGATTCCCTGGTCATGGGAGAGGCGCAGATTCTCGGTCAGGTCAAGGAGGCCTATCGCGTCGCTGTGGAGCAAAAGGCGACGGGGATGATGCTGAACCGGATTCTCCACCATGCCTTCCAGGCGGCCAAGCGGGTGAGAACGGAAACGGGCATTGCCGACAATGCCGTGTCCGTCGGGTTTGCGGCGGTTGAACTGGCGAAGAAGATCTTCGGGAGGCTGGAGGGGAAGGCGATCCTTCTGGTGGGGGCGGGGGAGATGTCGGAACTTGCGGCCCGCCACCTGTTGAAGCAGGGTATTTCAACCATCTTCGTCGCCAACCGGACGTATGCGCGGGCCGAGGAAATCGCCGGCCTCTTCGAGGGAACGGCTGTTTCCCTGGAGCAGATTCCGGAAGTTCTGAAAAAAGTGGACATCGCGATCAGCTCCACCGGCGCGCCCGATTATGTGTTGACCCGGGAAATGGTTGCCTCCGCCCTGCACCGGAGGAAAAACCGCTTTCTCTTTCTTATCGACATCGCCGTTCCCCGGGACATCGAGCCGTCGGCCGGGGAAATTGACAACGTCTATCTCTACAATATCGATCATCTTCAGGAGCTGGTGGATGAAAACCGCCACCTCCGCGAGAGGGAAGCGGCCAAGGCCGAGATCATCCTCGAGGAGGAGATTCAGAACCACCTGGACTGGATTTCCAGCCTGGAAGTGGTGCCCACCATCGTGCGGTTCCGGGAGAAGATCGAAGGGATCATGAAAGCCGAACTGGAAAAGTCCGCCTCGTGGCGACAGGCGCTCAGCGAAAGCGACCAGAATCATGTTGAAAGCCTGGTTTCTTCCGTCGTCAACAAAATCCTTCATGAACCCACGGCGTGCCTCCGGGAGGAGAGCCGGAACCGGAACGGCCTCGCGTACGCCGCCGCCCTGAGGCGGCTGTTCAAGCTGGAAAAATAGAAGGGGAGGGGAACGCACATTCGAGAGAAACTGAACATCGGAACAAGGGGGAGTGCCCTGGCCCTGACTCAGACGCGGCAGATCGCGGCGCTTCTGCAGCGTCACTATCCAGCGATGCGGATTGAGGTGGTGGTGATCAGGACCAGCGGCGATATCCAGAAGGATGTGCCCCTGGCCAGGATCGGAGGCAAAGGACTCTTTATTAAGGAAATCGAAGAGGCCCTGCTGGCCGGGACCGTCGACCTGGCCGTCCACAGCATGAAGGATCTGCCTGCCGAACTGCCTGAGGGGCTCAGGATTGCCGCGGTCCCGTTGCGCGAGGACCCGAGGGATGTCCTCATCTCCGGGACGGGGCTTGGGATCGGTGAGCTGCCTGCGGGGGCGCGAATCGGGACAGGCTCCCTTCGCCGGATCGTTCAGTTGAGCTCCTGGCGGCCCGATCTGGAGATCCTGCCGATCCGCGGCAACCTGGACACGCGGATCCGGAAGGTGACGTCGGGGGATCTCGACGGAATCGTCGTGGCTGCGGCGGGCATCCGCCGGATGGGATGGGCCGGGCAGGTGACGCAGTTTATCCCGGCGGAAAAAATGCTGCCGGCGGTGGGGCAGGGGGTTCTCTGCCTGGAAACCCGCTGCGGCGAAGAGGATCTGGACGCCGGCCTCGCCTTCCTGGAAGACGAACGGACGCGGCGGGAGGTGACGGCGGAACGGGCCTTTCTGAGGCGCCTGGGCGGCGGCTGTTCCCTGCCCGTGGCTGCCTTTGCCGAGGAGCGGGAGGGCTCCCTGACCATCCGGGGGCTCGTGGGAAGCCTGGAGAAGGGAAAGATGATCCGCCATGAACTTCAGGGAAAGGCGGCAGACGCCGCCGACCTGGGAACAGAACTGGCCGATGCCCTTCTGGACGGGGGCGGGCGCATTCTTCTGTCTGCGTTGAACAGCGGGCAGCCCTGAAACGGGCCTCATTTGATCAGGCCCCGGTAACGAAAGAAAGCAGAGATGATCATGTTATGAGCAGGAAGGGAAAAGTCTATATTATTGGTGCGGGACCGGGAGATCCGGGCCTGATGACGTTGAAGGGAGCGAAATGCCTCCAGGAAGCGGAGGTGGTGATCTACGACCATCTGATCAGCCCCGAACTTCTCGACATGGCGCGCAGGGACGCTCGGCTCATCTATGCGGGAAAGGAAGGGGGCCGGCATACCCTGTCGCAGGCGGAAATCAACCAAAGGCTCTTGGAGGAAGCCGGTTCGGGGCGTGTGGTGGCCCGTCTGAAGGGCGGCGATCCCTTTGTCTTCGGGCGCGGCGGGGAGGAGGCGGAAGAGCTGGCCCGGGCGGGCATCCCCTTTGAAGTCGTTCCCGGCGTCACGTCGGCAATCTCCGTTCCTGCCTATGCGGGAATCCCCCTGACGCATCGCCGCTTCACGGCATCCGTGGCCTTCGTGACCGGCCATGAAGATCCCCTGAAAGAGCAGAGCGAGATCGACTGGAAGTCCCTGGCCGGCATGGGTACGCTGGTTTTTCTCATGGGGGTCCGCAATCTGCCCCAGATCGCGGCCAGCCTGGTTGCCCGGGGTAAAAAACCGGACACCCCGGCGGCCATGATCCGCTGGGGAACGACGGTGGATCAGGAGACCCTGACCGGCACGCTGGCCGATATCGCCGAACGGGCCGAAGCCGCTGGATTCAAGCCGCCGGCCATCCTGGTGGTCGGCGGAGTCGTCGGCCTGCGGAAAGATCTGAACTGGTTCGAGACGCAGCCCCTCTTCGGAAAGGGCGTCGTGATCACCCGACCTGAACCCCAGGCGGCTTCCATGGCCGCCCTGCTGCGGGATGCCGGGGCGCGGGTCGTTTCGTTCCCCACCATCCGGATCGCCCCCCCGGAAAGCTGGGATGAACTGGATGCGGCGATCCAGCGCCTGGAGACGTATGCCTGGCTGATATTCACCAGCGCCAACGGCGTCCATCATTTCCTGGAGCGGCTGCGGGCCGCCGGCAAGGATCTGCGGGATCTGAAGGGAATACGGCTCTGCACCATCGGTCCCGCCACGGCGGCGGTTCTTGAAGGCCAGGGCCTCCGCGTCGACCTGGTCCCGGAGACCTATCTCTCCGAGGGCGTCGTAGCGGCCTTCGAGCGCTACGACCTTTCCGGGCAGCGGATTCTCCTCCCCCGGGCGGAGAAGGCCCGCGATGTCATTCCGAATGAGCTGGCCCGCAGGGGAGCCTCCGTGGATGTTGTGACGGCCTACCGAACGGTGAACTCCGGCCGGAAGGCGGCGGAACTGGCGGAGCAGATCGCCCTGGGGCGTGTGGATGTCCTCACCTTTACGAGCCCCTCCACGGTGACCAATTTCCTGGAGATCATGGGGACGGATTTTCTTCCCATCCCAGCGGGCATCCGGGTGGCCTGCATCGGACCCGTGACGGCCGCCGCCGCCAGGAAAGCCGGCCTGCCCGTGGATATCCTACAGGAGACGTACACCGTTCCGGGCCTCGTGGAGTCGCTCAAAGACTTTTTTGCCAGAGGTTGAATGCTGGAGCATTCTCCAGTTTCTGTTCATATCTTGTTGCTCGATAAAGGACCGCAGGGTCCGTTAGGAGGGATACAGCCATGCCGGGAAACTTTCCGAAACCCGTCGTTGTGGTCAGCAAATGCCTGGGCTTTGATTCCTGCCGCTATGACGGCTCGAAAATCGATACGCCCTTTGTGGAAAAGCTCAAGGCCCATGTGACGTTCCTGCCTGTCTGCCCCGAAGTGGAGATCGGGTTGGGCGTGCCGCGCAAGCCCATCCGGATCGTCTTCGACAGTGGGAAAAAGGCCCTGTATCAGCCGGCCACGGGAAAGGATTTTTCCGGGCCGATGCAGAGCTTCGTCGAGACCTTCCTCGATTCCCTGGCGCAAGTGGACGGATTTTTTCTGAAAAGCCGTTCGCCTTCCTGCGGGGTGGGAGACGCCAAAATCCACGACGGCTTTGAAGAGGGGGCGCGCACTTTCAAGGGGCGCGGGTTTTTTGGCGACGCCGTCCAGGAGCGCTTTGCCGGGCTGCCTGTTGAGGATGAAGGGCGGATCCGCAATTTTTCGATCCGGGAGCATTTTCTATCCCGGATTTTTCTCTTCGCCCGTTTTCGCGAGGTGAAGGCCAATGGGACCATCCAGGGGCTGGTGAATTTCCATTCGGCCCAGAAACTCCTGCTCATGGGGTACAACCAGGCACAGATGCGCCTTGCCGGCAAAATCGTCGCCAACCACGAGAAAGCCGATTGGAAGACGGTCGTAACCAGCTACGAAGAGCACCTGGAACGGGCGCTGGCCCACCCGCCGCGTTTTACGGCGATGATCAATGTCCTGCTGCACGCCTTCGGCGGGTTCTCGGAAGTGCTCTCGAAGGAGGAAAAGGCCTTCTTCCTGGAGAGCATCGAAGAGTACCGGGACGAACGGATTCCCCTGAGCGTCCTGCTTCACATCCTACGGGCCTGGTCCATCCGGTATAAGAATAACTATCTCCTGGGGCAGACCTTTCTTCAGCCCTATCCCCTGGAGCTGGTGGAAATCTCCGATTCGGGGAAGGGCAGAGACCGGTAACGGCTGCGCCGGAGAAACCCCGGCCTTCCGCTCCCGGCCCCTCCGTTTGCGCCCCTTCAGGCAGGACCCGGCCTGCCGTTTGGTCCGAGGCGCGCCTTCGCCGAACCGGCGGGCGGCACCCTGGCCGCTTATTCAGAAGCAGCTCCCCATCCGGAGCTGCAGGAGATTCTGGATCATGAGCGAGCGGTTTATCAGTGAAGCCTTGATCCCTGTCGTTTCCACCTGCGACACCTCGCGGATGGCCGCCGGGGAGCCCGGTCTGCCGCGGGAGTTCCTGTGGCGGGGCCGGAGCGTTGAAATCGCCGCGGTTCTCCGCACCTGGCGCGAAACGGGAACGTGCCGCCACGGCAGCCCCGAGCGGTATGTCCGCAAACACTGGTTCGAGGTTGCCACGACATCCGGGGACGTCCTGAAAATCTACTTCGAAAGACAGCCCCGCCGCGGAAAGAAGGAGCCCCGCTGGTGGCTCTTCAGCATCCGGGGACCGGGGGAACATTGAAATACGAAGCATGATTTTTCAGACCTGACAAAGGCAACTTCTCCCTGGCGGCTCACGCCCCCTTGAGGTCATTGATCAAGGGATCGCCTGCCAGAAGTTGGTGAGATTCGACGTCCTTTTCGGTACAGGCCCTCTCTTTGCGCATGTGGGGATAGATCCTTGCTGCTTCAACAGTCAAAGGAAAACAATCGCGGGAACGGATCCCTTGGTCGACCTGAAGGGCGTTCTGCATTCCTGTGCGGTCCGGGTCAGTCAGGGCAGAAGCGGCGCTTGAGCCCTTCGCCGCTGCCGTCCGGGGTTTTGAAAAAGGAGGGGGTCGGGAACAAAGGGGTGTCCGGACCTGTCTAACCACAAAAACGAAGGATCACCTGGGCAGGAACGGGCGAACTGGAGACATCCTGCCCATGAAGAAAGGGAACCCTATGGGAAAAATTCGAAAGGCTTTTTGTTCGTTGCTCCCCTTTGGCGCAGCGCTGGCGATTTTTCTGGCGGCTCCGGTGATTTTGGCTGACGCTGAGGGGGTGCCTATGGAACCTCTGGTCAAAGGCAATACGGCCTTTGCCGGAAAACTCTACGGGGAATTGAGGAGCACGGAAGGCAATCTCTTCTTTTCCCCCTTCAGCATCTCTTCGGCGATGGGCATGACCTACGCCGGGGCGCGGCAGAACACGGCAAGGGAGATGGCGGAAGTCCTTTTCTTTCAGATGGAGCCGGAGCAGCTGCCTTCGGCCTTCAGGCGCCTCAATTGTGAACTGGCGGCCAATGCCTGCCGGGCGGGCCAGAAGCTCCGCATCGCCAACGGGTTGTGCCTTTCCGGGGGCGATGTGAGCCGCGATTTCAAGACCCTGCTGAAAGAAAACTTCGACGCGGAGCTGTTCTCCGGCGGGGTGGACGAAATCAACGGCTGGGTCAGGGAGAAAACGGAAGGGAAGATCGAGAAGATCCTCGAAGGACTCGATCCCAACTCGGTCTGCGTCCTCCTGAATGCCGTCTATTTCAAGGGCCGGTGGGAGAGCCGCTTTCGGGAAAGCGACACCCGCGACGCCCCCTTCAGGGTGTCGCCCGGCCATGAGGTGACGGTTCCCTTCATGTTCCGGAAAGGCGATGTTTCGATCCTGAGGAAGCCGGATTTCCAGGCCGCCTCCATCCCTTACGAAGGGAACACCCTGTCGATGGTCGTTCTGCTGCCCGCCGAGGCGGACGGGCTGGGCCGCCTTGAAAGGCGGTTGACCGGTGAAAACCTGGAGCAGTGGCTGGAAGAGCTCGATGCCTCCCCCGCCGGAGAAACGGAGCTTTATCTTCCGAAGTTCAAGCTGGAGACGGGGTACGACCTCGTGCCCCCGTGCAAAGCCCTGGGCATGAAGGACGCCTTCGACGCCTCCGGCAGGGCGGACTTCCGCGGCATGGGCTGGCGGAAAGGCGAGCTGTGGATTTCTCAGATCAAGCACCGGGCCTTTGTCGAGGTGAACGAAGAGGGGACGGAGGCCGCCGCCGCGACAGCCGTCGCCATGGTGACGAAGGCGATCCGGGAGTCCCCGGTGTTTCGCGCCGACCATCCCTTTCTCTTTCTCATCCGGGACAACCGGACCGGGACGATCCTGTTTCTGGGCCGGATCGTCAATCTCGCGGACGCGACCCGATCGGTCAAAGTTCCTTGACGTACTTGTGAATGCGGGTTAAGAATGCAGTGGCATCTGGCTTGAGGAATCAAGCCAGCATAACAACGTTCAAGGAGGTCAGCTATGGAGACTGCTCTGGAGTTCATCAAGGCCAATCCGGTTTTCCACCTCGCCACGGTCGAGGGAAATCAAGCCCGTGTCCGCCCCTTCGGTTTTGTCATGAAAAGAAACGGCGCCCTCTACTTCTGTACGAACAAAAGCAAGGACGTGTACAGGCAGCTGGTGCAGAATCCGGATATCGAGATTTCCGGTATGGGAAAGGACAGCTGGCTGAGGATCCGGGGCCGGATCGCCTTTGACGACAGCCGTGAGGCCAAGGCCCAGGTTTTCGAAGAGATGCCGGATCTGCTGAGAATGTATCCCAAGGGGGCGGATGACGAACTTTTTGTGACCTTCTACTTTACGGCGGCGGAAGCCAAGCTGTTCACCTTTGCCGCGGCTCCGAAAATTATTCCCCTTGTCTGAGGGCCGTAAAAACGAGCGAAGGACAACTTCGAAAACATGAACGCTTCTGCCGGGGGCGCTCCCGCTCCCCCAAAAAGCAGAAGGCGATATAAGGTTGAGATATGATTGGTATTTCCAAGCTTTACTGCGGGGCGGTCGAACCGGCGGATGTGCTTCGGTACAACCGGGAATCAGGCCGGCTGCCCTCCCATCTGCTCCAGTTTTCCAAGGACAAGCGCCCGGTCGTCGTCTGGAACATGACCCGGCGGTGCAACCTGAAGTGCGTCCACTGCTACTCCAGCTCCCAGAACATCCAGTACAGCGATGAGCTGACGACGGCGGAAGCCAAGGCGATGATCGAGGACCTGGCCGCCTTCGGCAGCCCCGTCCTGCTCTTTTCCGGCGGCGAACCCCTGATGAGGGAGGATCTTCCGGAGCTTGCCCGGTACGCTGTCGAACGGGGCATGCGGGCGGTGCTGTCCACCAACGGGACCCTGCTTACCCGGGAAAAGGCGGCGGTGCTGAAGGAGATCGGCCTGTCCTATGTCGGCGTCAGCCTCGATGGCCGGCGCGAGACCCATGACCTCTTCCGGGGCGTCTCCGGCGCTTACGCGGCGGCCATGAAGGGGATCTCAATATGCCGGGACGAGGGGATCAAGGTCGGGGTGCGCTTTACGATCAACCGCCGGAACGCCGCCGACATTTCCGACATCTTCGACCTGCTGGAGGCGGAGGACATTCCCAGGGTCTGCTTCTATCATCTCGTGTATTCCGGGCGCGGTTCCGCCCTGGTCGCCGAGGATCTCTCCGCAGAGGAAACCCGGCAAACCGTGGATCTCATCCTGGACCGGACCCGAGACCTCTTCGAGCGGGGGCTGCCCAAGGAAGTGCTGACCGTCGACAATCATGCCGACGGCCCTTACCTTTACCTGCGGCTGCTGAAAGAGGACCCCCGGCGGGCGGCGGAGGTGATGGAACTTCTGCAGATGAATGAAGGGAACAGCTCCGGCAACGGCATCGGCTGCATCAGCTGGGACGGCGAGGTCCATCCGGACCAGTTCTGGCGGGGCATTTCCCTGGGCAACGTGCGCCGCAGACCCTTCAGCAGGATCTGGACCGATGAGGAGAACGGGCTGCTGATGAAGCTCAAGGACAAGAAGCCCCATCTGAAGGGCCGCTGCGCCACCTGCCGCTGGCTTGAAGTCTGTGGTGGAAACTTCCGGGCGAGGGCGGAGGCGGTGACGGGAGATCTCTGGGCCCCCGATCCGGCCTGTTATCTGACAGACGAGGAGATCGCGCCGCCGGACAAGGCCTGAATTTCAGGATAGATCCGGAACAACTCAAAAAGCGAGGTGACGAACCCATGAATTTTCCTGAATATCGACCGCGGCGCCTCCGGAAGAACGAACTCTTCCGGAAGCTCATCCGGGAAACCCGCCTGTCCGTGGACAACCTCATTTTCCCCCTTTTCGCCACCGTGGGCAAGGGCGTGAAAAAGCCCATCGGTTCCATGCCGGGCCATTTTCAGCTTTCCGTAGACCTGCTGGTGAAGGAGGTGCAGGAATGCCGGGCACTGGGGATTCCCGCGGTGCTGCTCTTCGGGATTCCGGACAAAAAGGACGAGGCCGCCTCCGGGGCCTTCGCCAGAGATGGAATTGTGCAGCAGGCGGTCCGGCGGATCAAGGACAAGGTCTCGGATATCCTCGTGGTGACCGATGTCTGCCTGTGCGAATACACGGACCACGGCCACTGCGGGATGATCGAAAAGGGTGAGGTCCACAACGACATGACCCTTGAGGTTCTGGCGGAGACGGCCGTCTCCCACGCGAAGGCCGGGGCGGACATGGTGGCGCCGTCGGCCATGATGGACGGTCAGGTCGGGATGATCCGCGAAGGGCTCGATGAAGCGGGGTATGAAACCGTTCCCATTCTGGCCTATTCGGCGAAATACGCCTCCTGCTTTTACGGACCCTTTCGGGAAGCGGCGGAAAGCGCCCCCCGCTTCGGGGACCGGAAGGCCTACCAGATGGACCCGGCCAACGGGGACGAGGCCATCCGGGAGATGAACCTTGACGTGCAGGAGGGTGCCGACATCCTCATGGTCAAGCCGGCCCTGCCCTATCTCGATGTCATCCGGCGGGCCAGGGAGGAATTCGACCTGCCCGTGGCAGCCTATAACGTGAGCGGGGAATTCGCCATGATCAAGGCGGCGGCTCAGCTGGGCTGGCTTGACGAGGAGAAGGCGATGATGGAATCCCTGACGGCCATTCGCCGGGCCGGTGCGGACATGATCCTCACCTATTTCGCCATGGAAGCGGCCAGGGTTCTGCAGCGATGAGCGCCCCCCTTCTTCCCTCAACCCTGCGGATGGTGGCCTGGGAGGTGACCCGGAGCTGCAATCTCTCCTGCATCCACTGCCGGGCCTCATCACAGAGGGGCCCCTATCCCGGTGAGCTTTCCACGGAACAGGGGAAGAAGCTTCTGGAAGAGATTGCAGCCTTCAGCCGGCCGATCATCATTCTGACGGGGGGTGAGCCCCTCCTGCGGGATGATATCTACGAACTGGCCGCCTACGGGGATGGGCTGGGATTGCGGATGGTCCTGGCGACCAACGGCACCCTGGTGACGGAGGAGATCGCCCGGCGGATGCGTGAGGCGGGGATTCAGCGGGTCAGCATCAGCCTGGACGGGCCGGATGCCGCCAGCCACGACGCCTTCCGGCAGATGCCCGGAGCCTTCGCCGGCGCGCTGGAGGGCATTGAAGCCCTGAAAAAGGCGGGAATGGAGTTTCAGATCAACACGACGATCACCAGCTCCAACCGCCATTCCCTATCCGCCATGATGGAGTTGGCCGTCCGCCTTGGGGCCGCGGCCCATCACATCTTTCTGCTGGTCCCCACCGGCCGGGGGAGGGACCTCGCCGGCCAGGCCATTTCTTCACAGGATTACGAGGACACCCTCCAGGCCTTTCATTCGGCGAGCCTGACCAGCCCCATTCTCTTGAAGGCCACCTGTGCACCCCATTATTACCGCATTCTCCGCCAGAGGGGCGGCGCCGGAAGCCAGCCGCCGCCTGAAGGCCACAGGGGCCTCCATGCCGTGACCCGGGGGTGTCTCGGGGGGATTTCCTTCTGTTTCATATCCCACACCGGATCGGTGCAGCCCTGCGGCTATCTGGAACTGAACTGCGGAGAGGTCACGGAGACGGGGTTCGAGGGGATCTGGAAGAATTCCGCCGTGTTTCAGAAATTGCGAAATCCGGAATCATACAGCGGAAAGTGCGGCCGCTGCGAGTTTTTCCGGGTCTGCGGCGGCTGCCGCGCCCGGGCGCATGAGCTGACGGGCGACTACCTGGCGGAAGAGCCCTTCTGCGTCTATGAACCGAAGGGAAAAGGGGCACCGCGCGGGGCGGATTCGTAGCCCCTCATTTAGGACGGAGAAAGCGGCATGGATGCCCTCGATAAACATCTTCTGAATCTGCTCCAGACGGATTTCCCCCTGGAGGCGGAACCCTTCCGGGCCGTGGCGGAAAAGCTGGGGATTTCAGAAGATGAGGTGCTGCGCCGCATTTCAAGCCTCAAGGACGAGGGTGTGATCCGGAGGATCGGGGCCGTGCTGGACAGCGCAAGGCTCGGTTTTGCCAGTCGCCTGTGTGCCGCCCGGGTTCCCGAAGAGCGGGTGCCCCTCTTTGTGGGCCGGGTCAATGTCCTTCCGGGCGTGACGCACAACTACGGGAGAAGCCATGCCTGCAATATCTGGTTTACCCTGATCGCCCCATCGGAAGAGGAGCTGGAGGGGACGATCGAGCGCCTTTCCGAGGAAACGGGGATCGAAAACATCATGACGTTCCGGGCCGCTCGAACCTTCAAAATCGACGCCAAATTTCTGTTCGATGAGCCCCCGCCGGAAGAGGAGACGCCTCCCGCGCAAGACTGGGAAGGAAGGCCCTCTACGCCATCATAAAGAAAAAGATCGTTTCAACGGAACATGAAAAAGCTTCTCCTGCTGATTCTGCTTGCCTCTGTGTTGTTTAGCCTCTCCGTTCTGGGTGTTCCCTGCCGGCTCGATGCCGGGGAAAAAAGGCAGATCCGGATCCTGCATGTCAATGATTTTCACGGTTTTGCGGCGCCATACAGGCCCTACGGTTCCGATGAACTCTGGGGCGGCGCGGCATTCCTCGATGCGGAGATCCGCTCCCTCCGCTCCGATCCAGCCGTTCCTACCCTGCTGCTCGCGGCGGGCGACATGATCCAGGGGGACAACTGGGCCAATCTTTTTCAAGGGCGATCGGTCATCGAACTGATGAACGCCATGGCCTTCGACGGCATGGTTATGGGCAACCATGAACTGGATTTCGGCCAGGCGGCTTTGAAGGAGAGGATCCGTGAGGCGACGTTCCCCGTCCTGGCGGCGAATGTCCGGGGAATTCCGGGGTTGAAGCCTTTTGTGATCAAGGAAATCGGTGGTGTGAAAGTTGCCGTGATCGGGCTGGTTACCGAGCGCACCCCCCTGTGCACCCATCCGGCCAATGCCGTGGGACTGACCTTTCTCTCCCCGAGAGCGTCTTTGGAGGCCGACCTGCCGGAGCTTCGCAAGGCTACCGATGTGGTGATCGTTCTGACCCATCTCGGGCATGATGCCGATCGGGTACTGGCACAGCAGGTAGCCGGCGGCGTGGATGCCGTGATCGGCGGCCATTCCCACACGCGGGTGGCGAATCCCCCCGGAATCGGCAATGCGCCGGTTCTTCAGGCCTGGGAGCATGGCAAGGCCCTGGGTGTCCTGGATCTTACCCTCAAGGACGGCAGGGTAACGGCTTACAGCGCCCGCCTGGTCGATGTGAAACCGGGTGGCCGTCCCGCCGAAGGGCCGGTGGCGTCGCTCGTCGGTCGCTATTCGCAGCGGATGGAGGCCCTGTTGAGCGAGGTGGTCGGCCGGACCCGGATTTCCCTTAATGCCGCGGAGGCGCGATATCGGGAAACCAATTTCGGCAGTTTCGTGGCGGACGTTGTCCGTCGCACCGCGGGGGCGGACGTCGCCCTGATCAACGGGGGGACCCTCCGCAGGAGCATCAGGAAAGGTCCGATTGTGTTGAAGGACCTCCATTCGGCTCTGCCGTTCAACAATTATGTCGTGGCATTCCGGCTGCGGGGAGATAAGCTTCGAGAGGCTTTGGAGCATGGTGTGGCGGCTGTGGAAGCGCGCGACGGCGCCTTTCCCCAGATTTCCGGGATGACGGTTGCCTATGATTCTTTAAAGCCGCCGGGGCGGCGGATACAAAGGATAACCGTAGGCGGGCGTGAGCTGGAGTCGGGGCGGGAGTACACGGTGGCGACCCATGATTTTCTGGCGGCGGGCGGCGACGGTTACAAGGTGTTCGGGGAGGTCGTCTCGGCTGAAGATCTCGCCCATCCGGCCGAAGGAGGCCGGCAGGGCTCGAAGCTGGTCTACAATGACGCCAGCCGCTGGTTGCGTGATATCGTGGCCGACACCATCCGGACACTTCATGAAATCCGTCCGCTGACGGAAAACCGCATTGTGGAGGTTTCCGCACCGTGAAAGTCTATGTCAACGGCCATGCCGTTTTCCTCATGGAGGGGATGACGGTCCGCCATGCCCTGCTGGCGTCTCAGTTCGGGGAGAGCTGGGAGAAGGCCGCCGTTCGTGATGAATGGGGCAATGAAGTCGGCATGGAGGGCGCTCTCCAGGAGGGCCAGAAGCTCCATGTAACGTTCTCTCCGCACGATGCAGAATAACCGCAGGCCCCGTCGTCAGCCCGAACGCCCTGGATGACCGCCATGGAAAAAGGCGGCGGGGCTGAAATGCAAGGAACCCGGACCGAAAGCCCTGCCTTGCGAGAGCGCGGCTAGGGGTGGATTAGGAGGGGTTTCTATGGTATGGAAGACGAAAACTCAGCAGGGCTGAACAGTCAGGATTCTTATGCCGACAGGGAAAAACGGGAAAAACAAGGGAAGTGACGCCATCTATCTGATCGACGGCAGCAACTATCTCTACCGGTCTTTCTATGCGATCCGGGAGCTTTCCAATTCCCGCGGCTTTCCGACCAACGCCGTTTACGGATTCACCAATATGCTCATCAAGCTCCTGAGGGAGCATGCTCCGCCTTACATTATCGTGATCTTCGATCTCCAGGGTCCGACCTTCCGCCACGAGACCTACGACCAGTACAAGGCGACCCGGAAACCGACTCCCGAGGCCCTGATTGCCCAGATCCCTTCCGTCAAGGAGATGATCCGCGGTTTTTGCATCCCCATCCTGGAGCAGCAGGGAATCGAAGCGGATGACCTGATCGGAACCCTGGCCCGCCGCTTTGCCGGAGAGGGACGGAAGGTCGTCATCATTTCGGGCGACAAGGACATGATGCAATTGATTTCTCCCGAAGTAACGATGATCGACACCATGACCGATCGGACGTATGACGAAACCGCGGTCAGGGAGCGTTTCGGGGTGGAGCCGGAGAAGGTTCCCGAAATCCTGGGGCTGATGGGAGACCTCTCGGACAACATCCCCGGCGTGCCGGGAATCGGGCCGAAAGGCGCCCGGCGGCTCATAGAAGATTACGGGAGCATTGAAGAGGTCATCCGGAATGCGGATCGCTTGCACAACGCCAAACTTCGGGAAAGCATCCGGGCGTACACCGATCAGGCCCTGCTGAGCCGGGATTTGGCCCGCATCCGCACCGATGTGCCGCTGAACTTCGACCTGGAAGAGGCCCGTCTCCGGAAACCGGACCGGGAGGCCCTGACCCGCCTGTTCCGGGAGATGGAATTCTCCTCCCTGCTTGAGCAATTCAGCGTCCATGAGGACCCCGGGGAAAGGGCATACCCTGTTCTGCAGACCCCCGAGGCCCTGGGCGCTTTCCTGTCGCCCCTGAAAGAGGGCGGTATGCTGGCGCTGGAGATGGTGCTGTCCCATCTGGAACCGATGCGGGCTGAATTGATCGGAATGGCCCTGGGGCGCGCCTCCGGAGAAGCGGGTTATCTCCCGCTGGCGATTCCCGGAGAGGAGGAATCCCGCGAGTCCCGGGAGGCGCGGGTATGGTCTGTTCTTTCCCCGTTTCTGGCCGATCGGAACGTGACTCTGGCGGGTCACGACATCAAAACGGCCCTGATCGTTCTGTCCCTGAAAGGAATGGAGGTGACGGGCCCTCTCCTGGACACGATGGTGGCGGCTTACATCCTCAACCCGGCGCGGCGGGGCTTCGAGCTTTCCGAGGTCGCACAGGACCATCTGCAGCGCCGGATTGACTCCCTGCGGAACCTGACCGGCAGCGGATCCCAGGCGCTGTCCCCTGCTTCCCTTCGGGTGGAGAGCCTCGCGGAGTTTGCCTGCCGCAGGGCGGAGGCCGTTCGGGATCTTGCGTCCCGGCTGACGGCAAAACTGGAGGAAGCGGGGATGCGGCAGCTCTTCGAGTCGGTGGAGATGCCCCTCGTGCCGGTGCTGGCCGCCATGGAGGAAAAGGGCGTTCTCCTCGATCTGGAGCTGCTGAACAAAATGTCTCAGGAACTGGAATCTCTCCTGGCCCTGTCGGAGGGAAAGATATACGCCCTGGCCGGGGAAAGATTCAACATCGCATCCCCCAAGCAGCTGCAGGTGATCCTGTTCGACAAACTCGGCCTCCCCAGGGGCAGAAAGACCAAGGGAGGCTATTCCACCGATGTCGATGTGCTGAGCAACCTGGCCCTGAACCATGAACTGCCCGCTGAGATCCTTTCCTACCGGAGCATGACCAAACTGAAATCCACCTACATCGATGCCCTGCCTCTGCTGGTCAATCCGAGGACAGGCAGGATCCACACCTCCTATAACCAGGCGGTCGCCGCAACGGGGCGGCTCTCCAGCAGCAATCCCAACCTCCAGAACATCCCGGTCCGCACCCTGGAGGGAAAGCGCATCCGCCAGGCCTTTATTGCACCGCCGGGCTGCTATATCGTCTCCTCCGATTATTCCCAGATTGAGTTGCGCGTGCTGGCCCACCTGTCCGAAGACCCCGTCCTGATCGACGCCTTTATCGCCGGTGAAGACATCCACAGCCGGACGGCCGCGGAGGTCTTCGGCGTCTTTCCGGAAATGATCAACGCGGAAATGCGCCGGCAGGCCAAAGTCATCAACTTCGGCGTGCTCTACGGGATGAGCGCCTTCGGCCTGTCGAAAGAGCTGGGCGTTTCCCAGAGACAGGCCCAGCTTTACATTGACGGTTATTTCAACAGATACACCGGTGTCAGGAATTATCTCGACAGAATTCTCGCGTCGGCCAGGGAACGGGGGTATGTGACGACTCTGCTGAGCCGCCGCCGCTATCTTCCGGAGATCGACAGCAGCAATGCCGCTGTGCGGCAGCTGACCGAACGGATGGCTATCAACGCCCCGATCCAGGGCACGGCTGCTGATCTGATCAAAATGGCCATGCTGAAGATCGCCGCCCGCCTCCGGGAAGGGGGGATGAGGTCGGCAATGACCATGCAGGTTCACGATGAGCTGGTTTTTGAGGTGCCCCGGGAAGAGAAGGATCTGCTGGTGGATCTGGTCCGGCAGGAGATGGAAGGGGTTTTTCTGCTGAAGGTGCCTCTGAAGGTGGACATTACCGTCGGACGAAACTGGGATCAGTCTCTCGTGCAGCGTCCCGACCAGCCGGAAAATGCGATGTGATCAGAGTGGAACAGGCCGGGCGGCCGGCCCTTCGAGCCGCCGATGAAGATTCCGGCGTCATGGGGGCAGGAAGAGGCCGCAGGCGTGGCGGATGGCCCGGTACGCTGAGACGAAGCTGATAAACAGAGAAACAGGAGTACCTGAAGGATGAAGAAGTTTTCCGTTTTGCTTTCCCTTTTGCTGATGATGATTTTCTTTTATCCCGCGGAATCGATGGCCCGCAACGAGGAGAAAAAGAAGGCTCCCGCCGCCAAAACGGCTCTCAAAAAGGCAAAGAAGTCGCCTGGAAAGGTTCAGGATAAAAGGAACAGCCGCAAGAGCAGCGCCCCCGAAATCCAGTCCGCCATCCTGATGAATATGAACAACGGACGGATCCTTTATGAGGAGAATGCGGACAAACCCCTGCAGCCCGCGTCCCTGACCAAGGTGCTGTCTCTTTTTCTGACCTACGAGGCAATGGGCAAGGGAAAGGTCTGCTGGATGGATCCTGTGTTGATCAGTTCCGCCGCCCGGCAGGCGGACGGGTCGAGAATGTATGTTGAAGCGGGGGAAAGGGTCCCTCTGGAAGTCCTGATCAAGGGGATGACGGTCATATCCGCCAATGACGCCTCCGTGGCGGTGGCGGAGCATGTCGCCGGAAATGTCGACCGCTTTGTCGAGCGAATGAACCATAAGGCCGCCGAGCTCGGGATGAAGAGCAGCGCCTTCCGGAACCCAAACGGTCTGCCGGCGGAAGGGCAATACACCACGGCGCGGGACATGCTGATCCTGGCCAATGCTTATCTCCACCGTTTCCCGGGCTCCCTGGCCCTTCATTCCATGCGGTTTTATCGTTACAAGAACATCACCCAGCACAACTGTAACGCCCTTCTGCAAAAATATCCCGGTGTGGACGGGCTGAAAAGCGGTTTCGTCCGGGCGGCGGGGTATCATCTCATTGTAACGGCCCGCCGGGGCAACACCCGCCTCATTGCCGTCGTGATGGGGGCGAGAAATCCGGAAATCCGGGTGCGGGAATGCCGGAAACTTCTGGACATCGGATTTCAGATGCTTTCGGCGGACAGTGGCGGCCATACAACAGCCGCAGAAAGGGCGTTTTTCGCACAGCCGCGGTTAGAGAAAGTCCCCGAGCGTGCGATAAAAGCACGCTATCCGTGCGATATGTGCACGCACCGTAACTACTTCAATATACACGTATAAATTGAATATCGCCCTGCCGCTTTGCCTTTAAAAGGCAGATATCGCACTTTTTGTCCTGCCCGAATAGCGTAGTACGTACTCCTTCCCGGTATTCATCCAATCCATCCATTCCGCAGATAAATGTAAATCATTGATAATATATGTAAATTTCTCGGGCTTTCTGGATGGCGATCTGGAGAGAAAGATGGAATTGAACTTGGTATTGCTCTTGCAATAGTTATGGTCAAGCGTGAAATGTTGTAGAGAACGGTGAACGACCAAGGGGTTCTCGCTTCTGAAACTGTGTCCGGTTAACGCGGAGTAGGACAGGCGGTTGGTTGTTGTTCCATGAGTCAGGAGTGCACAAAAGAAAAATCGCCCGGTGAAGAACAGCGGAAGAAGCTGTCCGGTGACTCGAATCAGGCCGCTGTCGCAAATGAGTACGAGTTTTTTCTTTCGGAAAGTGATCTTTCCGAGGATAAAGAGATAGGGGAAAACCAGAAAAGCGATTTGATGGACTTTTTCCTCTCGAAGTAGCGGAAGTAAGTGTTTCTCGTTTGACCATTTCAATAGAGCGGTGGGTGGTTGTTTCCTCCCCTCCTTTCCCACCCACTGCTCTCGTCTCGTGATCTGAGAGCGGATCTTACAAGATGATTCCTTTCAGTGTCCATAATGGTGGATGGTTTTTGGCTCCCTCCTTTTCCATCCACCATTTTTTTATCTTCCAACCCTTCCTTTCAACTCCCAATCCGCTTCAGACCATTTAATCCATCCGCCGCAAAACCAGGGCCGATCGAGTCGGAAGATAGAGGCTGGCATAATGCCCTGTCGGCCCCCCGGGCTGGGGCCGGGAGGTGGTGAAGTAAACCTGGCCGGGCTCAAGCCGGCCGTGGCCGCCGAATTCAGGTGCATCGCTGTCGAGGATGAGCCGGTACTTCCCGGGCAGCAGGTCAACCGGATAAGAAGTGAAGGATTGATGGGGATGAAAACAGAAGAGGAAGACCAGCCCTGCCCGGTGGAAACCGAGAAGCAGGTGCTCCTGGTTTTCCAGGATCAGGTGCGGTCCCGGGGAATTCAGAAGGTCATGCTGGTCCGCAAGGTGCATCATGGCCTTGTCGAACTCCGCAAGGAAGCGGTAACGAAGGTTGGCGTCGTCCCTGAGGTGCCACTGGCGGCGTGCATAATGGTAAGACCAGTTGTTTCCCTCACGGGGGAAATCGATCCATTCGGGGTGACCGAATTCGTTGCCCATGAAGTTCAGGTAGCCATTGCCTGCGGTGGCCAGTGTGATCAGGCGGATCATCTTGTGAAGGGCAATTCCCCGGTCTACCAGGAGATTGGGTTCAAAAACGTTCATGTGGGTGTACATGCCCGCGTCGATGAGGCGGAAGATGATCGTTTTGTCCCCCACAATGGCCTGGTCGTGGGATTCCGCATAGTTGATCGTTTTTTCGTCAGCCCGCCGATTGGTGAGTTCGTGGTACAGGTGACCCATGGGCCAGTGTTCGTCCGGGATTTCCTTCAAAAGCCTGATCCAGTAGTCGGGAACTCCCATGGCGAGGCGGTAATCGAAGCCGAAACCGCCCTCCTCCGGAGGGGTTGCCAGGCCGGGCATCCCACTCACATCCTCTGCAATGGTGATGGCATCGGGCCGCACAATATGGATTACCCTGTTGGCTAGAGCGAGATAGGTCAAGGCATCCTCATCCACATTCGCATTGAAATAATCCTCGTATCCGCAAAAGGCTTTTCCCAGTCCATGATCCAGGTAAAGCATGCTGGTCACACCGTCGAAGCGGAATCCGTCGAAGTGATACTCATCGAGCCAGAAGCGGCAGTTCGAGAGAAGAAAGTGAACGACTTCCGGTTTCCCGTAGTCAAAGCAGCGGGAGTCCCAGGCGGCATGATCCCCCCGCGGGCCTTCATGGAAATACTGGTAGAGAGTCCCGTCGAAGCGGCTGATTCCTTCCTCTTCGTTCCTGGCGGCATGAGAATGGATGAGATCCATAATGACCGCTATCCCCATCTCATGGGCGGCATCCACTAGCTCCTTGAGCTCCTCCGGCGTGCCGAAACGGGATGATGCGGCGAAAAAACTGGATACGTGATAGCCCAGGGAGCCATAGTAAGGATGCTCCTGGATGGCCATGAGCTGAAGGGTGTTGTAGCCGGCGTCAGCCACGCGGGGCAGAACCCGTTCCCGGAATTCCGCGTAGGTTCCGACCTTCTCCTCCTCCTGGGACATGCCGATATGGGCTTCGTAGATCCGGGGGGCCTCCGCCGGCCGGCGGAAGAGGGGATGGCGCCAGGGGTAGGGATGTTCCGGCTCCCAAACCTGTGCGGTGAAAAGCTTCGTATAGTCGTCCTGGACAGCCCGGCGCGCATAGGCGGGAATCCGCTCGCCTTCGCCGCCCGGCCAGCGGACCAGGAGTTTGTAAAGCTGGCCTGAGCGAAGCATCCGGTTGGAAAGGCGTACTTCCCAGTCCCCCCTCTCCCCGATTCTCTGAAGAGAAAACTCCTGTCGTTCGCGCCATTCGTTGAAGTCGCCGATCAGGAAAAGTGCGGTGGCATTGGGAGCCCATTCGCGGAAGATCCAGTCGTCTCCCTCGCGGTGCAGGCCGTAATACTCATGACCCGAGGCAAAATCGGCCAGACGGATCCGCCCTTCGGTAAGGCGCTGCTCCATCGTGCGGATTTGTTCCAGCCGGCGCCGGATTGCGGGAAGATACGGGGACAAGTAGGGATCGTTCATCAGTGACATGGGTGAGTTCCTGGTTGGAATGGAAATGAAAGAAAACGCGTTCAGTTTAAGATAGAGGAAGGGACTGGGGCTGTCAAGGACAAAGAAAATGGGCGTCTCTGCCGTTGACAAACGCGGGGACGTCATCTCCGGCTCCGGGTCCGGAAGACGGGCATTTACCGGCTTTCTGCCGCCGCCGGAATGCTCTGAGACTTCGCGGCATTCAGGCCGGCTTCCCCTTTTGCGCCCTCAGGTTCCCGGGGAAGCCGCGGGCCAAGCCCGTCAGAACCCGGATTCCTGCAGCACTCTTGAGTGCGGATACGTGGAGCCGGCCATAAGCCGGCTGGTTACCGGAACTCGACGGTGACCGTTTCCTGCGTCTCTGCCGTGATGCCGGGAAAAGTGCGGAGCATCTCCGTTAGCTCTTTCGGGTTTTTCCTGTCGGCCTTCACAATGTTCCGGAACAGGTCTGTATTGGAGGTTAACTGGTCAAAATCCATCTCCATCAGCGTAATCCGGGAGCCCTCCCGATGGGTTGCATTTGTGGCGAGCACGGAGCCCTCGACTTCCACGGCAAACACCATTCTCAATCCATGAAACAGGGATTTGAACACTTCAACCGACTCTTTCGTTATGTCCTGTTGTTCCGGGTCACCCGTCGGTTTTTCGCTGGCTGTTTGACTCTTTGTGGAGTTCGGCTTTTCCTGCGGTTTGGGTATCCGGATCGTCAGGGTTGAAGGGCTGCCCTTTTGAAAGGAGAAGGAGATCTTCTCCGGAAGAGGGCCTTCTATGGCCCCGGGGCCCGAAACCGTCGGTTCATCGGGATTCTGGAGAATTTTCAGATTGTTGATGTCCTCAAAGGCATACAGGGCGCGGTACCCGTTTCCCTGCTGGGAGGTGATCCGTTCCGCTGAAACAAACCGCACGCCCATTCCCATCTTTTCCGCGTTTCTCCTGAGTTTTTCCTCATCCAGGAGGTCCAGTGGACGGCTGCCTCCCTTCGTCCCGCCCTGCATCAGTTGGCTGGCCTGCTGGTTCATCAGGACTCTCGATTCAAGGGTCCCGCTGCCGTCAGCTCTGACCCGGACCGTCGTTTCCACGTTCAGGCAACCCCAGAGTCCGAACATCAGAAGCAACGAGACCAAAACTCTGATCCGGAAATTCATTTTTTTGACTCCCGACGATTTCCTGTTAGCTGAAGGCGATCCCCATCTCTGAGGGGCCATGGCTTCCAGGGTCAAAAGGCCCGTTCGAAGCATCCGCATGCAGGAAACAACCAACGCGTTTCAAACGGCAATAAAAAACCCGTCATTTCTAACGGGTTTTTTATATCTGCGGACTTCCAGAACCGATGATCTGGTGATGAGGTCTATCGAATAAACGCCGTAAATATATGATATATCATTATAAAGTGAAAGTACCATTTTTAAGATACCCCCAAAAATACCCCCAAAATTAAAAGTATCCCACCTGAAAAAGAAAGTAAGCCTTGCTCGAAAAATGATCAAGGCTTTTTTGCGCGAAAATTATCCACCTGATTTCGTAACCTTCACTATCCTGCGTTTTCCTCTCTCTATCCTGCGTTTTCCTGCACTACCCCATAGCATCTTTTCGACATATCCTAACCCCATAAAGCGGCGAAATCGGTCAACAGAGGTTGGAGGAATTCGAAATCTTCGTTTTTCTTCCAATTTTATACGATTTCCCGATTCGAGTCATCGTGTCACCATCTAAAGAGAAGGAGAAAAACAAAATGCACACATCATTGATCCAAAAACCCGACTGGGCGTTCTATCGGCTCCCTGAAGTCCTCCGAGTGCTCTCATTGTCGCGTTCGACATTCCTAGCGGGGGTCCGAGAGGGGCGATACCCCAAACCAGTAAAACTTTCAACGCGTTGTTCCGCATGGCGAGTCGGCGAAATCCGGGAATGCGCTGAAAATTTTGCGGCAGTGGCCCGATGATTAATAAGCACCGCAGCGGGGCAGTTGAAATCCACACGGACGGACAGATGCTTGTTTTGACTGATGAGGAGTATAAGGCCGCTTTGCGTCGCGGTTGCTCTGTTTGTCACAACCGGAGAATATCTGAGAGCAAAAAAAATGGCAATCAAAATTACCTTGAGTCGTAAATTCCGACGCGACTATGACCGTCTTTTTCGGAAAGATCCAGCGGCGGCGAATCTTATGCTGCTACTGTCGGAACTGGCAGACTCAAACGGTCAAGTGCACCTGGGGCCACGCCCTGACGATGAACTTCAAGAACTCATGTCCGCACGTTTCGATGATTGCCGGGCTTATCAGTTACCGGGGGGGGCGAAGCGATGAACCGGGGATATGTAAACGTTTGGCGTCGCTTGGAATATTCCGCGGTTTTCCAAAATGAAGGGCTACTCAAGGTTTTTTTGTGGTGTCTCTTTCGCGCAAATTACCGCGACAAGTGGGTCACTGTCAAAACAGGTCGTGGATTTACGGAAGTAAAGTTATCAGCAGGGAGTTTTATTTTCGGCCGGGAATCAGCAGCAGAAAAACTTCACATGTCCCCTTCAACTGTTTGGAAGCGAATATTAAAATTAAAAAAACTCGAAATTTTGAACATCGAAAGTAACAGCCATTATTCGGTTATTTATATTGTAAATTGGCATATTTACCAATCTGATATTCAAAACAGGAACAGCGAAGGTGACAGGCAAGGAACAGGCAAGGAACACAGAGAAGAATTAAAAGAAAAAAAACACATTAAGTCTGAATCAAACACGGACTTTGATCGATTCTATTCCGCCTACCCGAAGCACGAGGCCAAAAAAAGAGCCATCCAGGTTTGGGAAAGAATCAATCCAGATTCAAACCTACTGGAAACCATTCTATCGGCCGTCGAAAAACAGAAAATCCACAAGGCACATCTGAAAGAATCCGGTCAATTCTGCCCTGAATGGCCACAGCCGGGGGTATGGCTGAATAACGAACGATGGACTGATGAGATCCAGGAAATAACCGTATCAGGCGGAGGGAGTAAAGCCGTATGGTAGATGAGCGAATCTATACCGAACGTGAGCTTCGAGAGATTCAGAACGGCGCAGCGGCTTATGACAGGCTGTCGGAGGCACAGCTTGCCAAGCAGCGTGAATATAGCGAGAGACCCCTGCAGAAAAGAGACGTGGTCAATGAAATATACCAGGCCATCGAAGAGGATAACCTAGACTACATCCACTTCCTGGCTGAGGAAATTGGGGTCATGAATAGAGTCCGGGAAACATTCCGGGATAATCAGGAAATTCAGGATTACGCAACGCTTTTCATAATTCTGGACCATGAACAGGTCCAAAAGCTGACGGAGGAAATCGAGCGTGGACGCCAAAAAATTTGAATCACTGCGACAGTATCAAGGGGAGGATCAGGTTGTCACTTCCCATGAACTACGGCTTTCCCTTAACCGGGAAAAATCAGCGGAATATGTTAACCCTGAATTCCCGGATCATTGTAACGAGGCGGGGGGGGTAACCCCCAGTTTATCGTAGAGATCCATTTGGTGTTTCGTTATTTCACCAAGCTGTAGTTTCTTCCCCGGCACTTCAAAGCACTCAATCATATCGAGTTCATCTAAAACTTCCTGCAATGTATAGTCTTTGAACAGGTTGTTCATCTGCATTTTACGGCTGATGTAGGATAGAAAGATGAGGGCGATGAACTGCACAAAGAGCTTGCCGTCTAAGCTTTGTTCTGAGGAAACAGACAGGCGGCGGAGATTCAGCCGTTCTTTCAGATTCTCGAAGGCCTTTTCCACAAGGTCCTTGTTCCTGTAGGTCGAAAGGGCCTCAATCGGGTCTTTGATTTCGTTGCTCAACAGAGCGAAATAACCGTAGTTGCGTTTCGCCGCCGCGATGGCCTCTTCCTTGGCAATGATTTTCATGCCTCGAACCGGCGTGGTTTTTACCTCGAAATATTGGGCGTACTGCTTCTCGTGATCAGGATGGCGCTGATCGCTTTCCAGCTCTGCCTGTAAATTGGCCAACCGACTATTGAAGGCTTTTTCATCTTCCAGGGCCCGATCAGGGGAATAATACAGATGAAGGTACATACGGCGATCCGCGTTGAGCCTATCCCCTCGATAGGGTCGATCCTGGACATAGCTCCATGTAACCGGCAAGGAATAGGCGTAAAGCTGGTAGTCCTGATGATAATGGGTCCAGTTGCGCATCTTATCCCGAACGGTTTCCAAATGGGTCTGCACAAGCTTCAGCGATAACCTGGCGGCAATCAGAAACTTGATATGATGCCGATACAGGTCGTTGATGTTGGCCGCACTGAAAAAGCCCCGATCCATGACCACTTTGATCTTCTCATACCCCAGGGTGTTCATGTCGGCCAGAACGTTTCTCAGGGTTTTCACATCGGGAATGTTTCCCGCCAGTTTCCGGTAATAGAAAGGCAAACGGGATTCCTGCCCGAAAAGCAAAGCCAGGTTGATCTGTTCCAGGAGTTCGTGATCTTTGTTCTTCCCGTAACGCACCTGCCTGAGACATTTGGAATAACTGGAGATGGACGTACTGTCGTAGGCCAGATATTCCCTCTCTATCCGCCGTTTTCCCTGAAGCCGAAAAAATCGCTGCCGGGCTTCCTCGGTAATGGATGCGAAGAGTTCGCTGCTCCGCTGTGAGGGGATAACCGCGCCATGAGGGTGGCGA
>MVRU01000028.1 GCA_002067745.1 Syntrophus sp. PtaU1.Bin005 | reverse complement strand
TTTTGCCTGGCTCAGTCAGATCACCATGTTTCTCACCCTCGGATTGCTGGTTTTCCCCTCCAGGATCATCCCTGTGATCGGAGTCGGCCTTGCCTGCTCGTTTTTCCTCATGCTGATCGCCCGTCCCGTGGGCGTCCTGATCTCCCTGCTCTTTGCCCGGCTTCAGTGGAGGGAGAAGGTCCTGGTCTCCTGGGTCGGCTTGAGAGGGGCCGTCCCGATCGTTCTTGCCACCTTCCCGCTGCTGGCGGGTATCCCGGAAGCGGAGTCCATCTTCCATGTCGTCTTTTTTATCGTTCTCACATCCGCCCTGTTTCAGGGGTGGTCCATCCCCGCCGTTTCCCGGCTGCTCGGGCTCCAGGCGCCGTTTGAACGGAAACAGCGGTATCCTATCGAGTATGCGCCTGTAGAGGGGGATGATACCAGGCTCGAAGAACTGGTCATCCCCTTCCATGCCGCCGTTGCGGGTCGGCCGCTGGTGGAGTTGGGGCTTCCCCGCGATGCGCTCATTGTCCTGGTGAGCCGCAACGGGAGCTTCTTTGTGCCCGGCGGCGGAACGGTTCTCGAAGAGGGGGATATTGTTCAGGTGCTTGTGAGCGGGACGGCGCTCCCGGAGGTCCGCGAGATCCTGCTGAGCTTGAAGGAGGAAGAGCCGGAATAGGGCCGCCCGCTCCTGGAAACCAAAATCCTGCCGGAAGCGTACACAGGGAGGTTCCGGCCACCTTGAGAGGCGTGTCCGGCCGGCTCGGAACGATCCGGCTCAGGGAGAGATCGTTTCTGCACCGGTTGGACTGCCCTGATCCCATTCCTGGAAGGCACGCAGCTGCTTGGAATCCCCCAGAACGCCGATGAAATCCCCATCCTGGAACTGGAAATCCGGGGTGGGATTCGGGAAAAGGGCCTCACTGCGGATCACGGCGACAACGGAAGCGCCGGTGAGTGAGCGGATGCGCAACTCTTCGATGGAGCGGCCGATGAGGGGGCTTCCTTCCTTCAGCAGCAGCCAGTTGAGTTCCAGCAGCCGGGAAGCGCTCTGCAACTGCGAGAGTGTCCGGTAGGAACTGTCGGAATCATAGAGGGGGGCGTAAAGCTCATAGCGGATCGCATCCAGAAGGGACTGCACCTTATCCGGTGGAAATTCAAAGTGCAGCAGGGCCTGACGCGTAAACTCCAGGCTGGCTTCAAATTCCGGCTGGACCACTTCGTAAACGCCCCGGGCATGAAGGTCTTTCATGTGTTCAATGCTGATCGCCCTGGCGAAAATTTTCAGCTCGGGATGAAGGGTGTGGGCCTGGGCCGCAATGGCCTGAGAAACAACGGCGGAGGGTACGGTGATGAGCAGCAGCTTTGCCCGGCGGATCTGCGGTGTTTCCAGGACGGAGGCCTGGCCGGCGTCTCCGAAGATGGCCGGGAAATTCAGGGCTTTCAGCTGTTCGAACCGGTGAAAATCGATCTCGATGACGACGAACTCGACGCCGAACCGGTGCAGGATCCTGGCGATGTTCAGGCCGACCTGTCCGCCTCCCGCAATCACCACGTGATTCGACATTCCGGACTCCGGCAGGTTGATGGTCTGCAGAGGCTCCCGAATCGTCCGCGAACGAAAGAAGGAATAGATCGGCGACGTCAGATTGGAAAGAAAGGGAGTCAGAAACATGGTGGCCACGGTAAGGGTGAGCACGAGTGAATAGAGTTCGGAGCTGATTGAAGAGGTGTTCAGGCCCACCCGGGCCAGGACGAAGGAGAATTCACCCACCTGGAAAAGCCCCAGGCCCACGGCCAGGGGAATGACGTTGCGGTAGGAAAACAGCCGGCTCAGGCCTGCGAAGATGAGCCCCTTGCCCACGGTCACAAGGACCACGAGGATCAGGACGGTTTTCAAGTGGGACCATAAAAAAGCCGGATCCAGCAGCATTCCGACGGAAGCAAAAAAGAGCAGGCTGAAGACATCCCGGAGAGGTATGATTTCGCTCAGGGCCTGATGGCCATAGTCCGACTCGCTGAGAACCAGTCCCGCAATGAAGGCGCCGAAGGCGAAAGACAGACCGAACAGGTAGGTCCCGTAGCCGATGCCGAGGCCGAGGGCGATCACGGACAGGAGAAACAGCTCCCGGGATTTCCATCCGGCAATGCGCCGGAGAATCCAGGGAATGAGCTGTGTGCCGAGAAAAATCATCCCCAGCAGGAATAAGGCCGCCTTCAGGATGGACAGGGCGAGCAGCGGCAGGCCGGTTTCGGGATGGCTCAACTGCGGAAGAACAATCATCATCGGAACGACGGCCAGATCCTGAACAATGAGCATCCCGATCATGACCCTGCTGGAAAGGGTGCCCATCCAGCCCTGACTCATGAGGGTCTTGAGGATCACCATCGTGCTTGACAGGGAGATCAGCGCCCCGAACCAGAGGGAGGTTTTCCAATCCCACCCCTGCCAGGAGCCGATGGCGAAGCCGAAGCCGATCGTCAGGAGGATCTGGATGGGGGTTCCCAGAAGGGCGATTCTGCGGACGGGCCGCAGTTCCCGCAGGGAGAATTCCAGCCCCAGGGCGAAAAGCAGCAGGGCCACGCCGATTTCCGCCAGCTTTTCGATGACCTGGAGATTGGATACATTGATGCCCCCGGTGTGCGGCCCGATAAAGATGCCGGCCAGGATGTATCCCAGGACCAGCGGCTGCCGGAAGAGTTTCGCCACCAGCCCTCCCGCCAGGGAGGCAATGACGATAATGACGATGTCTGCTGCGATGCCCATAGCTTTAAAGAGTGTCTTCCAATGGCCGCCCCGGATCAAGGCGCGGATTTTGTCGGCTTCGGTTTCGAATTCTGGATGCAGCACCTGTTGCAGGGCTCATGCCCGCTTTGCTCTTTCCTGCCTGGTCGCCCTGAAGTTCATGGGGATCGAACAGTCATGGCCCTCTTCTCCATCATGAGTGAGATTGAAGACAGGCCATTTTAGGGCATGTTCCCAAAAAAAATCCACAGAAATACGGAAGAATTTATCGTGCGAATTCATGATTCTCATGGGGCGGAAGCGGCGCCGGTCCGGAGGCGGCTGCGGACCCGGCCTCCGGTGAAGGCGGTCAGGATCGGCAAAATGCCGGCCGCTGGCGGTATCGGCCTGACGCCCGGGGTTTGCCAGCCGGAAAAAGAATAAAATCAGCCTTTTTCAAATCTTGACGGATCTTTCGAACCGTGCGAAGGTACAGGCGAGAAAAGGGGGAATAGGAATGAGAGAGGGCCGACGTCCGGAAAGCAAGGCTGCTTCTGAGCAGCAGGCGGTTGCAGCGCATGCCGGATCTCCGATGTATGCAACGTATCCCGCCACGGCCAGCAGCGTGGACCTTCCGGATATTACGTTTCGCAGGAACAGGAACGAGAATAGTTTTACCCGGATCGGCACGGCTGATCCGTTTTCGTTTCCCGGGAAGGATGCAACCCTGTCCGAGGCCGTCAGGGTGCTGGGAGAGCTGCGTTTAAAGCATCTGCTTGCACAGGTCTGGTCGGAAGGCGCGCCGCTGGATATGACCGTCCGTATCATTGCCCGCCGGACGGCCCTGTTAAAGCTCAGGCAAGATGGCGAGAAGGTTGAAGTCGAGGCGCATTGGAATCTTTTTATCCCCTACTTTTATTCGATCAAGAAGCTCCCCATTGCCCATTCCGAGAACCTGGAACTTTTTTCCTCGGCGGTCTTCAGGTACTCCTCCCTGGCCATGCAGCATCGGAAGGTGCCGAAGAGCGAATTGAGAGACATTGTCATCGACGCGTATCTGGATCAACCGGAACTTTTGTTGGCCTCGCTGGACATTTTCAACAAGCCGAACATTTACCACATCCACCCTACGGGCATATGGTTCGACAGGATTTCCGCCGCCAATGACGAGCATCGATTGGAGATTGATGTTTCCCCTGCCTCCGCGGCAGGGCTTGTAAGCCCGGAATGGCTGGAAGAGGTTGCAGGGTTCATCCACAAGGTGGCGAAGAGTTACGCCTTCCGGTACGTGGATTATCTGTGGACGCAACGTTACCGGGTCGTCCCCGGCGGTCCGCCCGGTGCGGAGATGCTGGAGCTTCAGGGAAAGGAGATTGTCATCAATGTCTCTCCCCTCATCGATCAGACCCAGTGGAAACCGGCGCTTTATCTAAGCCTTGGATATGCGGTCATGCTCGCCATCCTTCAATCGGCGGGAGAGGGCGACAGGAGGGAAAATGTCCTTCTGGCCATGATGAAGACCTGGAAGCGCTTCATCAGCTTTGACGAGTCTGTCGAACGGCAGAGCGTCTGGAGCCTCTGCGGATTGCCTCGACCCACGGAAGAAGGGCCAAGCCGGCATCTGCTGGAGTGCATGACCGGCAGGAAAAGCCTGGAGCTCGTCAATGATTTTATCCTCCTGACGGACTATTCCGCCCAGGAAACCTTCGGAGAACGGCTGAAAGTTCTGAACGAATCTCCCGACGGGGCAAAAACCGGCGCTTATTATGAGCAGTTGCGAAGCGGGATCCAGAATCTCAACACCACGTTGATGAGGAGCAACATCAATTACGGCAAGCTGATCGAGGTCCTGCGCAACGACAATATCGATCATCTGCAGCTGGCCTGTCTGCTGCGCACGGGTCGGCTGAACGGCAGAAGTGTCGCGGATGTGAGCGAATGGCTTTTGCTGAGGACGCTCCTGTATGACCTGATCAACGCCCCCAAGGTCTTCAGGAATGATTACAAGATGCTTCTGAAGGTCCTTACCAAGGTGAATAAAAGCCTGATCGTTTACGTCTGGTCCTTGACCCTTGACAATGATGCGCGCTATGAGCTGGTCAATGCGTATATTGCAAACCTGATCAATGACATTTTCGTCTTTGATCGTGTGAAAATTTATGAAATCGTGGCAGATCCCGCGGAATGCCTCGAGGCTGAGGCTGTGACGGGGTATCTTCTGAACTGGGCGGGCCTTTCTTCCGAAGAGTGGCATTCTATCAGTGGAGCGGTCTTGTCGAGATTGCCGCACAACGTGGCAACGCACTTGAGCGTCCAGACAACCGGTGACGTGGACCTGCTGATCCGGGTAATGACGACCCGGGCAAGCGGGCTGATTGGCTTTTGCCTCCATCAGGCTTACCGCTGGGGGAGCGTTACGGATGAGCTCACCGAGCGAATTCGTTTCCACTTCCGGAAGATTCTCAAGCGGGCGGAAAAAGCCATGCTCCCTGAGAATATGATTCGGGGCGGGGCCATACTTCTTTTGATTCTGGCCCAGATCGTTTCCGATGAACGAGACGGTTTTGCGCGGAATATCGAAATTACGGAACGAGAAAGGAGCGCCGTTCTTGGCCTTATCAAGCAGTGCCTTCACTGGGACCAAAGGCATTTTGTCCTCATGGTGGGAGGGATTGCGGCGGGCTATATGGGAAGCATCGACGGATGGACCCTGCAGCAGTTCGACATCCTGCTGGGGCGTTACGGCGGCGGGGACCGTGTGGTGTTGCGCAGCGTCGTGCAGTTTGACGTCGAAAAGCTGATCGAGCGGACTCTGCTGACGGCCAGGGCGGGACATGAGGACGAACTGTTCAGGAAAATTCAGCTGCTTCGCTTTGGCGTCGATCCCGTCGTCAGCGATCAGGCGAATAAGGTTCTCGGGGCGATGGCCTCTCGATATGGGATGGCATCGCCGGAGGCCCTTCTGAAGAAAAAGGATATTCGCGAACTTGTCCTGGAGTTGTCGAAGCGTATGAGGGCTTGATCCCTGACGTTATGCTGAAAAAATCCCCCTGGATTTGTCCGGGCCGGTAACCGTACGCCGAAAAGAAAAGGGGAAGGACCCGCCTTTTGAGGTCGGGTCCTTCCCCTTTTCAGGTTTGGAGAGAGAAGTGGTTTATGTGGTTTATCCGTGATGGCCGTGCGAAGACGATTTCTCCTCCCCGTAAACCACCAGCGTTCCGTGTTCTTCCATTTCCTTGAGCCACTTGGCGTGCTGCTTTTTCAGCCAGGGCCGGCTGACCCAGCCCGTCAGCATCGCCGGCAGCGAACCGGGAGATCCCACCGTTCCAAGATAGAGGTGGATGAAGAAAAAGGCGAAGATCGCCACAAATCCGGCGGCATGGATCAGGTACATCAGCCGGACGATCATGGCCGGGATGTGCAGGGGAAAGAGCATGATCAATCCGGAAAAGATCATCGCCACTCCGCCGGCTGCCACAACCAGGAAGAACATCTTCTGGCCGGGATTGTATTTCCCCACCTCGGGCACTTTGTCCACATGCCAAAGATAACCGCCGGCGCACTTGATCCAGTCCAGGTCCTCGGGAAAAACAAAGACCCCCGCCTCTTTCCACCACATGCTGACCGTGAAGAAGAGGGCCAGGATGAAGAAGAGCGCCGTTATATTGTGGATGTACTTCAACGACTTCAAGCCGCCGAAGGGTTCTCCGAGAAAATTCAGGGAATGGAACATCATTCCAAGCCCCGACAGGCACAGAATCAGGCATGAAACAGCCAGGCTCCAGTGCACGATCCGTTCAAAGGAGTCCGTGGCCTGAATTAATCCTTTTCTCATGGTTATTCCCCTCCCTTCTGTTCTTGGCCCGTCTCCTCGTCGGGAAGTTTAGGCCCGTGGATGATGTAATGCAGGAATGAACCGGCGATGACGCCGCCGGCAGCCAGAAGGCTCAGGGGCTTCATGATGTCCTTCCAGAGAATGACGGACAGCGGAACGCTGGGGCTCTTCGGCAGGTGTTCATAGACCCCGGGCTTTTCATCCAGGACGTACATCACATGGGTGCCGCCGACGAACTTGTCGCCGTAGACGCTGGCGTCTCCGCCCAGTTCCTTGGCCCGGGCATAGGCTTTTTCGATCATCTTGCCCTTTTCCCCGAAGGTGATGGCCCCCGTGGGGCAGGCCTTGGCGCAGGCGGGAATCAGGTCGGCCTTGATGCGGCTCAGGCAGAGGTCGCATTTGTAGACCTTGTCCGTCTTGCGGTCGTACCGGGGGATGTCGAAGGGGCAGGCAGAGATACACTCCTTGCAGCCGATGCACAGATCCCGGTTCAGGCCCACCGTCCCTATGTCTGTAACGTACAGGGCGCCGCTGGGACAGACCTTGACGCAGGCGGCATCGGTGCAGTGCATGCAGCCGTCCTTTCGGAACAGCCATTTGAGTTTTCCGTCCTTTTCTTCAATTTCCTGAAAGCGGATCAGCGTCCAGGTGTTGGCCTGAAGATCGGGCGGGTTCTGATAGGTTCCGTGATTTTCCGTCTGTTTCGCCGGCTGAGCATTCCACTGCTTGCAGGCCAGTTGGCAACCCCGGCAGCCGGTGCATTTAGATACATCGATAAGTTTTACATATTCAGCCATTTTCGTTTCCCCCCCTTACTTCTTGACCACATTGACCATGAAGGCCTTGCTTTCCGGGATCGTCGTGTTGGCGTCGCCGATCGTCGGCACCAGCAGGTTGGCCGCGTCACCCCTGGTGAAGACTTCCGCCTTCTTGTCGCCGGGGTTGTATGACCGATCCTTTGTCGTGATCCATCCGAAATGCCAGGGAATGCCCACCTCATGGAGAATGTTCCCGTCGATGTTGAACGGTTTGAAACGGGGGGTTACGATGGCCACACACTCCACCTGACCTCTTGGGGAGCTGACAATGACCTTGTCGCCGTTGGAGATTCCCCGCTCTTTTGCCAGTTCCTTGCTCATCTCGCACCACATTTCCGGCTGCATTTCGGCAAGCCAGGGGCACCATCGGGTCAGAACGCCGGTCTGCCAGTGTTCGCTGATGCGGTATGTCGCACAGATGAATGGATATTTGGGATCGCACGAATCGACACCGGAATAGACGTCCAGATCGGAACCCACGCCGGGTTTGTCGAACCGCTTGATTGTCGGATTGTTCTTCTGGGGTGACAGGACGTTCTTTTCCACCGGGCATTCCAGGGGTTCGTAGTGCTCGGGGAACGGACCGTCCGCCAGACCAGGACCGAAGATGCTGGCCACGCCGTCGGGTTTCATGATGAAGGGCGGCCTCCCGGAGCCGGGGTTACCCGCGCCGTCGGGGACGTCGCCAACCCACTTGTCGCCGCTCCACTTGATAGCCGCCTTCTTTGCGCTCCAGGGGTTTCCTTCCGGATCGACGGAGGCGCCATTGTAGAGAATTCGCCTGTTGACCGGCCAGGCCCATGCCCATTCGGGGTAAAGGCCGATACCGGTCGGATCTTTCTTCCCCTCGCGGCGTGCGGACATGTTCTTGTCCGTGTAGGAGCCGCAGTAGACCCAGCACCCGGAGGACGTGGACCCGTCATCCTGCAGCCAGGCAAAGGTGGGAACGGGATCACCCTTCTTGAATTCCTTGAATTCCCCGGGCTTCGTGGGATTTTCCACCGTTTTGTCCTCGAGGAAGACCCCGTTGATCTCCTTGGCCACGGCGTGGGGATCGAAGTGGAAGTGGCCGTCAAAGGTTTTCGGGCCGTAGTTCCAGCTCAGCTTGGTAATGGCATCGGCATTGGGGCCGCCTTCCTTTTCGTAAAGCCCTTTCACCTTGAAGTAGATTTCCGATGTGATGTCCCCGTCGGGAAGGGCCACGCCCGGGGGATTGATGGCCTTGTAGCGCCACTGGTTCCAGCGGCCGCTGTTGATGATGCTCCCCTCCTTCTCGATGGAGGCGGCGCAGGGCAGCAGGAAAACTTCCGTCTTGATCTTTTTGGGATCCATTCCCGGTCCGCGCCAGAAGGAGCCGGTCTCGTTATCGAAGAGGTTGACATTGACCAGCCAGTCCAGCCTGGTCATCGCCTGGCGGACCTTGTTGGAATGGGCGCCGCTGCAGGCGGGATTCATGCCCCAGGCGAAGAAACCCGTGAACTTTCCCTTGTACATCTGATCGAAGAGATTGAGCCATGAGTAGTTGGCCCCGTCGTCGATCTTGGGGAGGAGGTTGTAGGCCTCGTCCAGGGTGACGTTCGTTCCGTACATGGCCCGGAGGAAACTCGCTACATACTTGGGTTTGTTCTTCCACCAGTTGAGGCTGTTGGGTTCCTTGGTCGACGGTGTCTCCTTTTCCAGGTACGCCGCCAGGGTTGCCAGCGACGCCTTGGGGGTGCCGAGGTAACCCGGCCAGATGTGGAACAGCAGTCCATGGTCCGTGGATCCCTGGACGTTGGACTCGCCGCGCATGGCCGCCACGCCGCCGCCGGGAACGCCCATGTTGCCCAGGAGGAGCTGTATCATGCACATGGTCCGGATATTCTGGGTGCCCACGGTGTGCTGGGTCCATCCCATGGCATAGAGCTCGACAGCGGAACGATCCTTCGTTCCCGTTGATCCATAGAGCTTGTAGATCTCGATCAGCTTGTCAACCGGTGTCCCGGTCACCTGGTTGACCACTTCGGGCGTGTAGCGGGAATAGTGCTTTTTCAGGAGCTGGAACACGCAGTTGGGGTCCTGCATCGTGGGATCCTTCTTGATCCGTCCGTCCCCTTCCGTCTGGTAAGACCAGGTGGATTTGTCGTACTTTCCGTCCGTCAGGCCGGAGAAGACACCGTTGTTGTCGCCGGGAAGCTTCAAGTCGGGATTCACGAGGAAGGTCGCGTTGGTGTAATTCCTGACGTACTCCTCGAAGTAGAGCTTGTTGTCGAGAATGTACTTGATCATCCCGCCGAGAAAGGCGATGTCCGTCCCCGAACGGAGAGGTGCATAGATGTGGGATTTTGCCGCCGATTGCGTGAACCGCGGGTCCACGCAGATGACCTTGGCCCCTTTCTCCATGGCGGCGGTGATCCACTTGAAAGCGATGGGGTGGTTGGAGGCAGGGTTGCTGCCCATGATTAAGATCACATCACTGTTGCGGATATCGATCCAGTGATTCGTCATTGCGCCGCGTCCGAACGACTCTCCCAGAGCCGGTACAGTAGGGCTGTGTCAAATACGGGCCTGGTGTTCGATATAGACCAGCCCCAACCCCCGCAGAAATTTCTGATAAACGAAGCACTCTTCGTTATCCAGCGCGGCGCTGCCGACGGAGGCGATTCCTTCCGTCCGGTTCACGACCTCGCCTTTGTCATTGGTGGCCCGGAAACTCTTGTCGCGGCTTTTCTTGACATTTTCCGCAATGCGGTCCAAGGTCCACTCCCAGTCCACCTCTTTCCATTCCGTAGCGTAGGGTGCCCGGTAAAGGGGTTTGCCAAGGCGGTTTTCGTTGTTCGCCATCTGATAGATAGATCCGCCCTTGGTGCAAAGGGAGCCGCGATTGATGGGACTGTCCGGATCGCCCTCCGTGTTTACCACTTTTCCGTTCCGGGTGGAAACGATGATGCTGCATCCTACGGAACAGTAAGGACAGATCGTCGTCGTCTCTTTGGCATACTGAATCTTCAGCGGTTCAGCATGCGCCAAAGAAGGCCTGAAGCCGATGCCTCCGACTGCCAGAGTGCCGCCGGCGATCTTCAGGAATCCTCTTCTGCTTACATCCATGACTCTACACTCCTTTCGATATGTAATCCCCGTTCATCGCTTTCTCCTTTCCAAATCCGGGAGGTTCCGCCGTTTCCGGCAATGCCCGTTGCCAGCCGTCCATGGAGAACCTCTTTAAGAATCGGCAGATCGGAGTGCACAATGTTGGATTTCTACCTGATAACCCATCCATCGTCAGATGAGAGTCACCCTATAGCTATTTCTTTGCAGGATGTCAATAACTTCTGTATTATTAATATATTATGTCATTTATGACAGGTCGAAAGTATCCGGATGAAGACATTTTTCTCGTTAACGTGTTTGGAGCGGAGGGAGAGCAAACAGCTCTTGCCCCGGGCCGCCTTCGGGAGCGAATCGGCTCATCAAAAAGATATCTTCATGATACCGCTATTTTGAAAAGTATTAAGACGAAATGGAGTCCTTCATCGGATAAATCCTTACAGAGGATCATGCGATTTTCTTATCGCTGCAGGGATTGGTCTTTGAGCGGGCTTGATGGAGAACATAGGAACGTGTTCCGGTTGGGGGAATCTTTCCGCAAAGGGCGGGTGCGCACCGAATGGTTCCGATGAGCCGCCGAGCCCCTCTCGATACGCATCAGAAAACAGAGGAGCGATTGCAGGATGTGACCAAAACCATCTGCAATCGCTCCTCGGGAACGCAGGGGATGCCAAAAGGGGCAGTCCGCCTCTAGCCGCCAGCGGCTCAAGCGGGACCGCGCCTCAAGGCAAAGGGGACGTTACACCACTCCGTAGGCCAGCATGCTGTTGGCCACTTTCATGAACCCGGCGATATTGGCGCCCAGCACGTAGTCCCCCTCTTTTCCATATTCCGCCGCCGCATTAAGGCAGGCGGTGTGGATGCTTTTCATGATCTGAAGCAGCCGGGTATCGACTTCTTCACGGGGCCAGGAAAGGCGCATGCTGTTCTGGCTCATTTCCAGACCCGAGGTGGCCACGCCGCCGGCATTGGCCGCTTTGCCGGGGCCGTAGATGACGCCATTGTCCTGGTAGATGCGGATCGCCTCCGGGGTGGAGGGCATATTGGCGCCTTCGGAGACGCAGATGCAGCCGTTTTTCACAAGGGCTTCCGCATGGCTGGCGTCGATTTCATTCTGGGTGGCGCAGGGAAGGGCGATGTCGACGTGAATGCCCTGATTCTTGATCACATCCCAGACGCTCTCTCCGATGTAGCAGCATGCTGATGCGGCGTATTTATCGGCATATTCACTGATGCGGCCTCTGCGGATATTCTTCAATTCCATGATGTATTCGCACTTTGCATGGTCGATTCCTGCTTCGTCGACAATCGTTGAGCTGGAGTCGCACAGGGTAATGACTTTGCCTCCCAGGCTGGTGACTTTTTCGATGGCGTACTGGGCGACATTTCCGGAACCGCTGATCGCCACGGTTTTACCCTCGAAGGTGAGGCCACGCCAGGCGAGCATTTCCGCGGCGAAATAGACGCAGCCGTAGCCCGTCGCCTCGGGCCGGATAAGGCTTCCGCCGTAATCCAGGCTCTTGCCGGTCAAAACGCCCGTATGCTCGTTGGCCAGTTTCTTGTAATAGCCATAGAGGTAACCGATTTCCCGGGCTCCTACACCGATGTCTCCCGCCGGGATATCCGTATCGGGGCCGATGTGCCGGAAAAGCTCACGCATGAAAGACTGGCAGAAGCGCATGACCTCGTAGTCCGATTTTCCTTTGGGGTCGAAGTCGGAGCCGCCTTTCGCGCCGCCCATGGGAAGGGTCGTCAGTGAATTCTTAAAGATCTGTTCGAAACCAAGGAACTTCAGGATGCTGAGATTAACGGAGGGATGAAAGCGCAGCCCCCCCTTATAGGGACCGATGGCATTGTTGAATTGAATCCGGTATCCCCGGTTGACATGCACCTCACCTCTATCGTCCGTCCAGGGAACGCGGAAGGAGATCACCCGGTCCGGCTCCACGATCCGCTCATAGATTTTAGCCTTGACAAACTCCGGATGTTTCAGAGCTGTTGGCTCCAGAGTGAAAAGCACCTCTTCCACCGCCTGATGAAATTCAAATTCATAAGGATCCTGCTGTTTAATCTTGTCGATAACATCGCCGACCACGGACATTTTTTGGGACCTCCATATAAGAAATAATGCACTGCAAACTCTTCAAACGTATAGCTTCTAAGACCACTTCCGCATCGGTCGGAGAGGCCTCGTGAAATTCATATACACGGCCCATGGCGAGGATTTTCCGCCGCGGGCACGTTCTGCGCGATTTGAAATAATGGGACTTACGCGTTGTTCCGGGGGCGGACCTTGACGCCATGTCACAGCCTCCGCCTACCGGCCATCCGCGAAATGCGTCTGGATCCGGAATTTTGGCCGCCATGCCGAATGACGATCCCCCTCCGTCACGTCCTTTCTTCCTTTATGAGAAAAAACGACCCCATAAAACCCGAAAAACCCATGTTTGACAATGAGGTTAAAGCTGATTTTTGCATAGTGTATATCCGCGTTTTTTTATAGTGTCAATAATCAATATTGAAAAAATAATACGGGGGAAGACCTGCGGGAATTTTTTAAATGCGCCTGGTTATGAGAGCGGATCAGGCGGTTCTTCCGGAGGATCGGCCAGGGTGAAGAACGGAAAAAAACGTACCGGGGCCGCTGGGATGGTGCGGAACCAAAAAGAGGAGCCTCTGCAGGGTTTGCAGAGGCTCCTCTTTCCGGTTCCGTTCGGCAGGCGGTAAAGAAAACGGCGGAAATTCAAAAGCGCCCTGCCACGCCAAATCCTTCAGCTCCTTGTTCAGAATCAACGGGAGCGGAAGGAAGAAACATCATGCTTTGCGTCGGCGGAATGCCGCGAGACCGACCAGGCCGCTTCCAAGAAGCCAGACCGCTCCCGGAAGAGGAACGACGGCTTTTCCGTCACCGGCGGCATAGCCTGATTCGCCGTTCTCCGGTACGATGTGCGCGGCTGCCAGGTAACCCTGATCGTTGATGTGAAGGACCTCTTTCGCGTCGGTCCAATCGGAATTAACGGTGGTGTTCGTGACGTCAAAACTGAATGAATCCAGCTTTCCCAGCTTGCTGAAGGCTGCATTGAACTCTCCGAATTCACTGAAGTTCTTTTCCTCTCCCTTGGCCAATTCGCCGGCGCTTAAGTTCGACGTGCTGAAAAGAAACGCGTTGAGCTGCACACCAAGCCGGTTCTGCAGCCTGTAACCGTTCAGGGCTTCGACGACGATCGTCGCCTCATCGATGGCCTGGAGATTCACCGTCACCTTCGCATAATCGTCCATCATGCCGCCATTGAGGTCCTTGCTGGCGTAAATCAGATTGAAGGAGTACGAGGAAAGATAAGCCGATGCATTGGATGCGAACAGAAGAAGAGCAAGCAGGCAGGCGATCAAGGTTAATTTTTTGCTGAATCCCGCAAATAAACGTTTTCGATTCATTAAACACCTCCTTAAAGTAAATGATCCGTTAAAAAAACTGAATACACACGCCCCATAACTCTAAGGGAGCCCTGTTCTGCTGTTTGGGGCCTGTCAACGTTTGTCCCGTGAGCCCTGTATGAAAAACTTCACATATGACCCTGATCAATACCGGATTGTTAAAAAAAAATCAATCACTGAAAATTTCGGGTATCTTCCCGGGCGGAATTTTCTGGTGAACGTCCAAGACACATGGAAATCGCAAACGCTTGAAAATAGACGAGTTGAAAGCCGCCGTCGGGATGGAGCAGGAGGGAAGAAGAGGGCAGGGAGATGGCCCGCCCGATGTTGATGAAGAGATCCGGAAGGAGAAGAGCCCCCGCATGGTCTGCAGAGGCTTTTCTCAGGAACGCCTGTTTCAGAAACCTTGTCTTTTGAAGAGGCCGCCGCTTCTCCTGATTACAGCAAGCCCCAGCAGGCCGGAGCCGAGCAGCCAGGCCGCCGCTGGAAGAGGAACCGGAGAAGGATCCTTGATCCAGGTGGAGTCTTCAGGGTCGGGCCACAGGGTGGGAATGCCCTGGATGTGCGCCGCAACATGGGCGCTGTCCCCCTTTCCCGCATTCCAGAAGTCGAAATCTTCCACTGTAAGACCACTGCCGGTCAGCGTCAGGATGACGGTTTCTCCGACACCGTCAAAACGGTTGACGGAAGCCTTTTTGAAGTGCAGTTCGATATCATAGCCGTGGCTGCCTCCGGCGGTCTGTTTGTCCTGATCCGTGGCGATGATCCTGCTCACGGTGCCGTCGGAGGTTCCCCCAGTCCTTGTGATCACCAGGCCGCTCGGATCGATGGCCGGATGAACGCTGAAATCCACCTGACTGATGAATTCACTGGCCACGCCGAGGCCGGAAGTCAATGTCAGGATCACCGACCCGGAGCCTCCACCATCATCAAATGCTGCCATGAGCCAGCCGTTGGGGGTGAGTGGGGATCTCGGGTCCACTTTGCCGGTAAAGGCTGTTCCCAGGCTGTAGGTCATCATCCCGGCTTGAGCCTGCCCCGGTGCCAAGCCAAAAACCACAAACAGTGCCGCCAAGAATGTCCATTTACGTATCTTTTTCACGTTACGATTCCCTCTCTCCCATCCGTTCTCATGATAGTCTGATCAACTGCGAAAAAAAGCCGGCCTGCATCACCGTCCTGTTTGGATTCACGTCGCCGTCTCCTCCAATCGATCGTTCAGGACAAATTCCATGCAAATCCCATGACGATTTTGTTCAATCCGGTTCGTCCAAGTGTGCCTGGAGAGATGATTATTTCCCGCTTCGGTCATTTCCGCATTCCAATCCGGAGCTCTGCGGTCCGGATAGCGGCTCGTACTGCGGGTCTTGACATGGCCGTTCCTCTTCCGGCCACAGATGGTCGATGGCAGCCAAGCCGTATTCCTGGATAAAAAAAGGCTGTTGATGTTGAATCAACAGCCTTTTTGCCTTTCGTCCTTCCCTGCAGTCAGGAAATTACTTTTTCATCCGTCGACCGACTCCGATAAGCCCCAGCAGGCCGCTGCCCAGGAGCCACACCGCAGCGGGAATGGGAACAGGCGTACCGTACAGGGTGACATGGGAGAAACTTCCCTGGTCCGGCCATAGTCCGGTAATGGTGATCTCTTCCGTGCCGGTCCACCCCAGATTCGTCAGATTATAGAGGTACCAGGCATGGGTATCCGGGTTTGTGTCGGGCACAGCGCCGTCCTTGGCAAGGAGATAAGCCACCGGACCGATGATGGTGCCCCCCGTGTAGCTTATGACCGCATTCTCGGGTTCCGGCATATACGTGTAAGTGGTTTCGTAGGACCCGGCCAGCATCCCCATTTCAACACCGATCTCATCCCTGTATAACTCAACCGCCGGAGCGATCAGGGGAAGGATGATCATGTCAATTTCAGCTTGAGATGTCTCTTCCCCGGATGCAACGGTTGCCGTGGACAGATCGATATACACCGGTCCCGCACCTGCGCCTGGCACCATTGCCGCCATGATGAAAGCCGCAAGCAATGCCATGACTAAAATTTTTGCCTTGTTCATGTTTCCCTCCCTGTGGCGAAACCTTACCGCCTGGTTGATCTATTGAATGACATGGTTAACCTTCTGACACGATGGCGTCTTTTCGCCAACTAAATCCTCTTTCCGGTGATGCTTCCTTCACACCTCCTTTTCCTGTTTCTTTCTCAAAGAGGAAGATGAAATCCATCCGATGGATATACTTTACACGATCATAGTAGTTATTCAATCCGGTAAAATCTTGATTTTTATCTAAGGTAATGGAGTAAAGCATGGGCTGTTTTGCCTTAGGATGGCATGAAAAGCAGAAAGCGATGTCATACGGAATCCTGCCCGCCTACCAGGGGGGCGAGGAAGGAACGATAGAGATGGAACAAGGATTCCCATCGAAAAAAAGAGCTTCCGGGGGGGAGGAAGGCTGGGCGGACGATGCCTAGGGGGCGTTCTGCACCCACTGAATGGCACATTTGAGAAGATCCGTGCCGTCTGCCAGCTTCAGCTTTTCCTTGATGTGGGCGCGGTAGGATTCGATGGTCTTGACGCTCAAGTGCAGCTTTTCCGCGATCTGGCTGGTTTTGTAACCCTGTCCGATCATCCGGAAAACGGTCAGTTCCCGGTTGCTCAGCAGATCAATGGGAGAACGGATCGCTTTGTCTTCGCTGGCAACCAGCTTTTCGAGCATGGAGGTGGCGATTTTTTCGCTCACGAAGATTTCCCCGGCCAGGACCCGGCGGATGGCCACGAGCACCTTTTCCAGGGCCTCCTGCTTCATGATGTAGCCCCTTGCCCCCGCACGGAGCGCCCGTTCGGCGAACAGGGACTCATCATGCATGGAAACCACGAGAGCGGGCAGGTTTCGATGGGTCAGCCTGACCGTTTTGATGAGTTCGATGCCGTCGATTCCCGGGAGGGAAATGTCGACGATGAGCAGGTCGGGTTTGTCCTCTTCGATTTTTTCCAGGGCCAGCTGGGCGTTATCGGCTTCGGCAACGACCCTCAGGTCAGGCTCCGAATTGATCAGAAGGGAAAGCCCCTTGCGGAGGATCGGATGATCATCAACAACGAGTACCCGTTTTTTTTTCATGTCGAAATCAATCTCCTCGACGGTTCGGAAAGGAGCAGGTCACCCTCGTTCCCCCCGTTTCGCCATCGGCGATTTCCAGGGAGGCCCCGATCATGGAGGCGCGATACTCCATGATATTCAGCCCCATGCCTTTTCCCTGATGAACCGCGTTCCGGATGCCGCAGCCGTTGTCGGAAACGGTCAGGACGACGGTGTCCTCCCGCCTGCGGAGGGCGATGGTCACCGTATCCGCCTTGCCGTGCTTGATGGCGTTGTTCAAGGCCTCCTGCACAATGCGGTAGAGATGCGTGGCCGCCTCAGGGTCGGGGATTTGTATCTCTTCCTCGTAAATGACGGGACAGGAAATGCCGAAGAGCTTTTCCACATTGGCGGCCAGTGAAGAAAGGGCCATTCGAAGACCCTCCGCCTCAAGCCTGACGGGGTTCAGGCCACGGGCAAACCCCCGCGTCATTGTGATGGCCTGATCGATCAGTCCCACCATTTCCGATACGTCGGCAGGCTTCAGGTCCCGGTGTCCGGCGATGTTCTTCTCGAGGACCTTTCCCATGAATCCGATCCCTGCCAGATGCTGACACAGGCTGTCATGGAGGTCCTGGCCGATCCGCCTCTGCTCCCTGCCGCTGATTTCCAGGATCTCCCGTTCCAGGCGCTTTCTCCGGGTGATGTCCCGGACAATGGCCAGGACATTGTCCGGAGGATATCGGACCATGCGGATTTCAAAGTCCCTGCGCTCTCCGGAAAGGGGGATGTTCTGCTCAAAAAGCTGAACCCCTCCCGTTGCCAAGGTATGGCGCACATAGGCCATGATCTGATCCACGAGCCGTCGGGGCAGAACCGGTTTCAGCTCTTCGATGTCGTACAGGTTCCGGCCCAGGATGTCGGGCGTGATGAACCGGGCGAGATCAAACTGTCCCCGGTGAAAACCGAGGAGCACGCCCTCCCCATTGACCTGAAACATCAAATCGGGAATGGCGTCGAGAAGCGCCCGGTTCTGGGACTGGCTTTCCTGGAGGGCTTCCTCGGCCCGTTTCCGGACGACCATTTCTCCGATCCGCTCCGCGATGACCTCGATCAGGCTCCGCTCTTCCTTCAGAAAGGGCCCTTCATCCCGTAGAGGCCTTTCCTCTCTGTAAAAAACATCCAGGCAACCCGCCTGTCTGCCCTGGAGCAGGATCCGCTGCGACTGTCTCCAGACTGTTTCGGAAAAAGGGGTGCTTTGAAACTCCAAATCGTTGAGGATAATCCGGCTGCAGGCAATTTCCGGATACGTCCATGCTCCGGGGATGACATCCACGGTCCGTTTCAGGGCCTCTTCCAGGGTCAGGCCCTGCTTCCCCATGATGCCGGAAATCTCATAGAGGCAGTTCAACTCCTTGACGCGCTCGGTGAGCTGTCCCGCCAGTTCGACAAGGGTTCGTCGGGATTTTTTTAGGTTCCGCTCGGATTCCCGGAACCGCTCAATCTGCTGTTCCGCCTGCTTCAAGGCGGCGGAGAGACCCGGGGCCGCCCCTTCGGCACATGCTTTCACGGTCCCGGCGGGGTTGCCCTTCCTGCCTCGTTCCTCCCTTCGGCTTCCCCTGGAGGGGGAGCACCGGGAATCATTTGATATCATGATGGTAGCTCTGAAGGGACTTCGCCCGGCCATGGCCTTGCCTGAACGTGGCGATCCCCTTGACGGCCGCCGCCGCCGCCGCGATCGTTGTGATGTAGGGGACCCTGTATTTGATCGCCGCCTTGCGGATGTAGGAGTCGTCATAGGCGCTCGTCCTTCCGCTCGGCGAGTTGATGATGAGCTGAATCTCTCCGTTTTTGATGCTGTCGACGATATTGGGCCTTCCCTCGTGCATCTTCAGGATGGTCTGGGCCTCGATCCCGTGGTCTGCCAGATACTCCTGTGTCCCCTTCGTGGCGATGAGCCGGAAACCCAGTTCCTGAAATTTCTTGGCGACGCTGAGGATTCCGCCCTTGTCACGCGGCTCAACGGTCAGGAGGACCGTTCCTTCTCCGGGAAGAACCGACTGGGCCGCTTCCTCGGCCTTGAAAAAGGCGAGCCCGAAGGAGTCGGCCAGGCCGAGGACCTCGCCGGTGGACCGCATCTCCGGTCCAAGGAGCGGATCGACTTCCTGGAACATGTTGAAGGGGAAGACCGCTTCCTTTACCCCGAAGTGGGGGACCGTCCGGTTGGAAAGGTTGAGTTCCGACAGCTTCTTTCCCAGCATGACCTGGGTGGCGATCCGGGCCATGGAGATGTTGCAGATCTTGGAAACCAGGGGAACCGTGCGGGAGGCCCGCGGGTTGGCTTCCAGGATGTAGACGACATCGTCGGCAATGGCGTATTGGATGTTCATGAGGCCCACCACCTTGAACTCGATGGCGATGGTACGGGTGTATTCGTTGATCGTTTCGATGTGCTTGGGGGCGATGCTGATCGGCGGAATGACGCAGGCGGAGTCGCCGGAATGAATGCCCGCCAGCTCGATATGCTCCATCACGGCGGGGACAAAGGCGTCCGTCCCGTCGGAAATGGCGTCGGCCTCCGCCTCGATGGCGTTTTCCAGAAACTTGTCGATGAGGATGGGGCGCTCCGGGGTGACCCCCACCGCCGCCGCTACGTATCGCTTCAGCATCTCTTCGTCATGGACGACTTCCATGCCCCTGCCTCCCAGCACGTAGGAAGGGCGAACCATGAGGGGATAGCCGATCCGGTTGGCGACGACCAGGGCTTCCTCAAGGTTGATGGCCATTCCGGACTCCGGCATGGGGATCCCCAGCCTGCGCATCATCTTTCGGAAGCGGTCGCGGTCCTCGGCCAGATCGATGGTTTCCGGCGAGGTCCCGATGATCCGGACGCCCGCCTTTTCCAGTTCGCCGGCGATGTTCAGCGGTGTCTGGCCCCCGAACTGGGCGATGACCCCCTCCGGCTTTTCCTTCTCGTAGATGCTCAGGACGTCCTCCACCGTGAGCGGTTCGAAATAGAGCTTGTTGGAGGTGTCGTAGTCCGTCGAGACCGTTTCGGGATTGCAGTTCACCATGATGGACTCGTAGCCCTCGTCGCGGATGGCGAAGGCCGCGTGGACGCAGCAGTAGTCGAACTCGATGCCCTGGCCGATGCGGTTGGGGCCGCCGCCCAGGACCATGATCTTCTTCCGGTCGCTGACCGCCACCTGGTCCCGGCCGTTGTAGGTGGAGTAATAGTAGGCCGCGTTTTCCACGCCGCTGACGGGGACGGCTTCCCAGGCTTCGACGACGCCCAGTGCGGAGCGCTGCCTGCGGATCTCCGGCTCCGGAACGTTGAGGATCTGTGACAGGTAGCGGTCCGCAAATCCGTCTTTCTTCGCCCTGGCCAGCAGTTCATCGGGAAGGGCCTTCCCCTTGTATTTCAGGATCTCTTCCTCCAGATCGACCAGTTCCTTCATCTGCTCGATAAACCAGCGCTTGATGTGGGTCTTTCTGGAGAGCATCGCCACATCCGCGCCTTTGCGGATCGCCTCGTACATCAGGAACTGCCGTTCGCTGGAAGCCTCCGACAGCCGCTCCAGCAGGTCGTCCAGGCTTTTTTCATGGAAATCCGCCGCGAATCCCAGACCGTAACGGCCCTTTTCCAGGGAGCGGATCGCCTTCTGAAAGGCCTCCTTGTAATTCTTGCCGATGCTCATGACCTCGCCCACGGCCCGCATCTGGGTGCCGAGTTTATCCTGGGCGCCGGGAAACTTCTCGAAGTCCCACCGGGCAAACTTCACCACGACATAGTCACCCCATGGGGTGTACTTGTCGAGGGTCCCCTCCCGCCAATAGGGGATCTCATCGAGGGTGAGCCCCCCTGCAAGCATGGAGGAAACCAAGGCAATGGGGAATCCGGTGGCCTTCGAGGCCAGGGCGGAAGAGCGGGAGGTCCGGGGGTTGATCTCGATGATGACAACCCGCCCCGTTTCCGGATTGTGGGCGAACTGGATGTTCGTTCCGCCGATGACCTGGATGGCCTCCACGATGGCATAGGCATATTTCCGGAGCCGTTCCTGGAGCTCCGGGGCGATGGTCAGCATGGGAGCCGTGCAGTAGGAGTCCCCCGTGTGGACGCCCATGGCGTCGACATTTTCGATGAAGCACACGGTAATCATCTGGTTTTTCTCGTCGCGGACGACTTCCAGCTCCAGCTCCTCCCAGCCGAGAACGGACTCTTCGATCAGGATCTGACCAACGCGGCTGGCTGAAATGCCTCGGCTGGCAACGGTCCTGAGCTCTTCAGAGTTGTAGACGAGGCCGCCTCCCGTTCCTCCCATGGTGTAAGCCGGGCGGACCACGACGGGATAGCCGAGCCGGGCGGCGATTTTCTCCGCCTCTTCCACCGTATAGGCGGGCTCGCTCCTGGGCATGTCGATTCCCAGGCGGGTCATCGTTTCCTTGAAGGCGATCCGGTCTTCGCCCCGCTCGATGGCGTCCACCTGGACGCCGATGACCTGGACGCCGTATTTTTCCAGAATGCCCAGCTTGGCCAACTCGGCCGTCAGGTTCAGGCCCGTCTGCCCCCCAAGGTTGGGGAGGATGGCATCAGGCTTTTCATTTTCAATGATTTCAATCATGGACTGGACGTTCAGGGGCTCGATGTAGGTGACATCGGCTGTTCCGGGGTCTGTCATGATCGTGGCCGGATTGGAGTTGACCAGCACAATTTCATAGCCGAGCTTCCGCAGGGCCTTGCAGGCCTGGGTGCCGGAATAGTCAAATTCGCAGGCCTGCCCGATGACAATGGGTCCGGACCCGATAATCATGATTTTTCTGAGATCGTCGCGCTTCGGCATGGTGGAGCATCCTCCTGAAAAAGATTTCGCGGGGCAGTTTGAAGAAAAATGCGTTGCATATTGAAAACCGGGGGAAAAGATCTAACGTGTGCCCAGCACGGGCGGACTATAGGTAAGTACCTCTTTCTTGTCAAGCGATATAAAATGTTTAAATATCGACGGTATTCATCCATCTCTTCCCCCCGAGCATCCGTGCGACCATCATGCTGCACACGTTGTCTCCGGCGGAATTGACCAGGGTGGCGGGGGGGTCGACGAGGACGCCGATCATGGAGATGATGGGGAAGGCCTCCAGGGGGAAGCCGTAGAGTGAGATGATCAGCAGTTCGCCAATAAAACCGCCGCCGGGGATTCCACTCATCACGGTTCCGCTCAGAAGGGCGATGCCCAGCGCCGTCAGAAGCGTCCCCGTTCCGGAGAAATCCAGGTTGAAGATGCCGAAGAGAAAGGCGATTTTCAGGACGGCCGCCAGGCAGGAACCGTCCATGTGAATGGTGGCGCCGATGGGGATGACGAGTTCGGATATGTCCTTCGGGACGCCGCTTCGGTTGGCGGCCTCCAGATTGGAGGGGATGGCGGCGACGCTGCTGCCCGTTGCCAGGGCGGTCAGGGCCGGGGGAACAATGTTTCTCCAGAAGGTCCGCACCCCCGGGCCTTTCCCGGCGAGATAGGCGTATATCGAAAAGCCGGCAAAGAAGTAGAAAAACGTTATGGGATAATAGAGCGTCATGGCCCGGAAATAAGAACCCAGGAGCTTCGGTCCGAAAACACCCGTGAGATAGGCGAAATAGGCGCACAGGCCCACGGGGGCGTAATACATGATCAGATCGATGGCCTTGATCATCACGTCACTGGCCGAAGTCAGAAAATCGGCAAAGGCCCGCCCCCTCTCCTTCAGGCAGGAGGTCGCAAGCCCGATCAGGATGGCGAACAGGATCAGGGCCGACATGTTCTTCTTGGACAGGACATCGGGAAAATCGGGCGTGGTGAAGGCCCTGACGATCTGGTCCGCCGTGTCCAGCGACTGGAGCTTTCCCGCGGATTGAAGTGTGATGGAAACGCCCGCGGCCGGCGGATACAAGGAAACACCGATCATCATGAATACGGAAGCCACTGCGCCCGTCAGGACAAAGACCCCCAGCATGGAGAAGAGGATCCTGCCCAGCCGCCGACCGTTGGTCATCCCCGCCACGGCCGAAGAGATGGAAAAGAACACGAGGGGCACCAGGGCGGTGAAGAGGAGATTGAGGAAAATATCGCCCAGCGGCTTGAGGAGGGCCGCATCCTCTTTAAGGAGAAGCCCGAGCCCGGAGCCGATTCCAATGGAGAAGAGCAGCAGCAGTGAGAAGCCGTAGGATCGAAGAAAGGGAGAGGAAAAGGGCTTTGTCTTCATAGCTGTCCTGAATCGCCGCCAGGCTCTGCCTGCATGCCCCGGTCGTCGACGATGGAATTCCTTTCGTTGTGCCGCTGCGTTCCTCCCGGACCGGAAGATGCGACACGTCCGGGTAGGGGCGGCCCTGCACCGGGCTTAATAACGGCAACGGAACCGAAAAGTCAAGTAGGTTGACGGATTTCCCCCGGACGTGTCGCCGGGGGGTCCTGAAAGGCGCCCACGGCGATCCTCAGCGGGCATCCCGGAGAACGAACCGGATGGGCACATCCCCCCGGGAGCGGACGGGAAGGCCGTTTTTCTCCGCCGGGACGAATTTCCATTTCCGGATCGCTTCAAGAGCCGCTTGATCCAGGATGACATGTCCCGAGGACTTTTTCACCAGCAGCTGCCCGGGCGCCCCGTTTTCCAGGATCTCCACGGAGATAAGAACGAGTCCCTCATACCCCTTCCGCCGTGCTGAGGCCGGATAGATGGGGGGAGGGGTTTGCCGGTAACGGGAAAGGGTGGAGCCTGAAATTGCGTGGAATCGGCCGGACGGCTCGAGGTTCCGCTCCATGCCGGAACCGGAAGACATCGACGCGGCGTCCCGTCCGCTTTCCGCGGCCGGAAACGACACGGACAGGGCCGTCCCGGCGTGCGGGGTCTGCAGGTCAGGGCCTGCCGGGATTGAAATTGTTTTCTCTGCGCCCGAGTCTTGCGCCTTTCCCGGCAGCGAGGCGGGGCGGGGAAGCCTTTTTGCCGGTTTTTCCGGCGGCGGGGCGTTGAGAGGCCGGCCATCATCGCTGTGATCTTCCGAAACGGCCGTGACGGAGGGGATCCCTTTCCCGGCAGCCTCAGCAGCGGCCCCGGCGGACTCTTCCTGACCCGGGTGTGCCGAAGAGCTGGAAGGGGCGTTCGCCCAGGAGACCAGGGTAATGTTCAGCCTGTTCAATGATCCGGTGTCTGCCGGAACGGAAAAAAGACCGCCCGCCGCAGCGATCAGGAGGATCACCAGGCCGTGAGCGACAAAGGACGCCATCAGGGCGCAGAGGAGGTTTCCCCCGGGGGGGGCCGGCCGGGGGGATTTCCCGAAGGCCGTTCTGGCGGTTATGTTCCGTTCCTGCTTCATCGCCGTCTGCTCATCTCCTCCGGCCGGAACATTCCCGCGGCCGTTGCCTGCCCGTTCGCTCCGGATGGAGAATTCCCGCGATTTCTTCCAGCCCCTGGACGATTCTCGGGGAAAACCGGTCGGTCAGGTCCGCGTTCACCAGGTGTATCCGGGAATTCCGCACGGCGGGGATGCTCTGCCAGCGGCTCCAGAAATCCAGATCCCCGTTCCGGGACGCCCTTTGAACCATGGGAGATAGCAGGATAACGTCCGGCTGTTTCGAAATCAGGGCTTCCAGGTTGTAGCGGGGATATTTCCCCGGTGCGCGGGCTGCGATGTTGTGCCCTCCGGCCATGGCGATCAACTCCGAATAAATGGTGCTCCCGCCCACGGTAACCAGGGGATGGGAATCAATCTGGACAAAGACTTTCGGCCGCGGGCAGGAAGCCGTTCGGGATACGATGCGCTCCGCCCTTTTTCTCATCGAATCGGCCAGCTGCCTGGCGGCTGTCTCCCGCCCGGTGATCCTCCCGAGATTGATGATGGTGCGATAGATGTCGGAAAACCTTTCCGGATTAACGACGTAGACGTTCAGCCCGGCCTGCTCCAGCCGATTGACGGCTTCCCTGCGGTTCCCGTTGGTAGTGCCGATCACCAGGTCCGGCGACAGGGAGAGGATGCGTTCCAGGGAAAGGGACACATAGCTTCCCACCTTCGGTTTGCCCTTCGCCGCATCGGGATAGTCGCTGAACTGTGATACGCCCACGATTTCCTTCTCCAGACCCAGGGCAAAAAGGATTTCCGAGATGTCCGGCGCCAGGGAAACGATTCTCCGCGGAGCATCTGGAACGAAGACCCTCCTGCCTGTTTCGTCCATTACCGTGGCGGCATGGGCAAAGGGGCAGAGGGCCAGGGCGGCCACGATGGATGCGATGCGGAGCATTTTCATTGCTGCCCGGTGTCTCATCATAGCGCTCCCCTTTCTGACCTCCCTCTCCCAAATCCTGTTCAAACAGGCTAAAATTTAAAGGATATTCCACCCTTGACGGTTATGCCCGGCAGGGGGTAGTAGCCGTTGTAATAGATCAGCACCGGTTTCTCGTCGGTGAGATTTTCCACGCCGGCGAAGGCCGAGAACTTAAGCTTCTTCAGCGTCGGGCGGTAATAGAGGAAAAGATTGCACAGGGTGGTATCGTCGATCTTGTCCTCGCTGTTGCTGAGGTCTCCGCCCCGATAGGCCTCTCCGGCGTAGTGGATCTCCGGGTTCAGCTCAAAGCCGCCGGGGAGATAGAGGATCGCCCCGGCGGTTCCAAGGAGATTGGAAACCAGCGGTACGTCCTTGCCGGCATTCGGTCCGTTGCGGAATTCCGCACGGCGGTAAGACATCTGGGCGTAGACCCTGGTCGCCTTTTCCCAGAGATAGGAGGCGCCCAGTTCAATGCCTTCGTGGCGGGTTTTGTCAAGATTCTGATTGACCCAGTTCTGGTCCGGGGCGATCTCGTCTTCCATGTCGATCCGGTAGAGCGTCAGATCCAGGGAAAGATTCGGGATTGGAACGAGGTTGACGCCCACCTCGTAAGACCTGCCCGTCTCCTGGTCGAGATCCGTATTGAAGGCGTCCCAGCCATACCCGTAATAGGAGGCCTGTTCATCAAGGTAGGGGTAACGGAACACCGTGGCGTACTTGGCGAAGGCCTTCGATTTTTCTCCGATCATCCACGTCAGGGCCGATTCAAAGGCCTTGGCATCATGCGTCTTATCGTCATCGAAGACGAGCGTTCCGTCCGCCAGCCTTTCTTTTCCCTTGATTCTGGCCCTTTCCGTTCGATAGCCGAGGGCCAGTATCAGGTCTTCCCGGACATGGAACTCGTTGCGGACATAGACCCCCAGGCTCCTGCGGGACAGTTCGGCGGTATTGATCCTTTCATCCTGTCCCCGGTCCGCATAGCCGTCCTTGTCCAGCCCTTCGTCGTAATAATCCAGTCCGACCAGGAGCTTGTTCCTGTGGTTGAACATGTTCCTGTCCAGGACATAGCGAGGCGTCATTCCGTAGGAGTCCAGGGTTACCCGGGAATAGGAGGACATGGACCTGTAGCTGGAGATGATCTCCTTGGCGCCGTAGAGAAACTGGAGGGAGAAGCTCCCGGCATCGCCGAAAAGGGTTTCCAGGGTCAGGTTCGCATGGAAGTCCTGATTTTCCCCGTCGTCATCGGGATTGCCGGACTGCCTCCTGTCCTTTTTGTATTCGGCCCTGGTCAGGGATCCCGGAAGTTGAAAATCCGTACGGTTGTAGGACAAGGCCAGCGAGGCGTTCCATGCCTCGCTGCCGTCGTAGCCCAGTTGAAAGCCCGCCCCACGCGAGGTGTACTTCGACCGGTCCCGGTAACCCTGCATCCCCGAATTTTCGCCGTTGAGGGAGTAGGAAACCTTCCCTTCCGAGCCGCGGATTCCCGCCTGTCCGCTGTAGAGGCCGTAGCTGCCCGCGGTGAACGAAGCGGACACTTCAGGCTTTCCTTCGCCCTTCTTCGTGAGTATGTTGATCACGCCGGCGATGGCGGAATCACCGTAAAGGACGCTGCCCGCGCCGCGGATGACTTCAATCCGTTCGATGTTGCTCAGAGAAATCTGAAGCCAGTTGATGGCGTTCATGTCCGGGTTGTTCAGCCTTTTACCGTCGAGCAGAACCAGGGTTTTACCCGAGGGGTTGTCCCCGCCGAAGCCCCGGAGGTCAATGGACGCCTGCGACGGGTTGCCGCTGTAGGTCCGGATCTGAATGCTTTCCAGTTTCCTGAGAACCTCCACAAGGCTCGTCGCACCGGATTCCTCGATCTCCTTGGCCGTAAGAACGCTGACGTTGGCGGGAACCGAGCGGACCTCCTCCGCGTCCCTTGTCGCCGTGACGACGATCTCTTCCATGGGTTCGGCGTCAGCGGTTCCCTGACTGAAAACCTGCGGACAGAAACACCAGAGTCCGCTCAAGACAAACAACAAAATAGCCGTAATCCTTTGATTCATTTCCCCTGCTCCTTTGAAATTTCAACGGTTGTTCACCAGATTCCACGGGTCGTTCCGACGCTTCAAACGGCGGCATTTCAGGGGGATATCGTGAATTGTGTGCGGATCATGCGAACCTCCTTTCCCCTCGGTCAGGCTGAATTGAGATTTCCGTCAGATAAGTCTCCTGGCTTGCGGCTTGGCCTACCGTCCACGCCTTCCCGAATTTCCGGTGAAATTCAGTGGCATTCCGTGGATTTCGTTCCGCTTACAGTTGCGGGGCAGCGCCGGCTTTGACCGGCTTCCTCTGATCTGACAGACTTTCCGGCAACAGTGAGACCTGCGGCAATCCCGTTTCCGGATTGCGGCCGATAGTCACCGGGGTTTCAAACACCTCTCTTATGTTGGTCTCAGTAAGCACTTCCTCCGGACGCCCCTGTGCGTGGAGACTCCCCCGGTTCAGCAGGAGAAGCCGGTCACAGTAAAGCGCCGCGGTGTTGATGTCGTGGGTCACGGCGAGCACCGTCAGGTTTTTCCGGCGGTTCAGGCCTTTCAGCAGATCAAAAACGGCCGCCGTGTGCTTCATGTCCAGGTGAGCCGTGGATTCATCGAGGAAAAGGATCTGCGGCTCCTGGGCAAGCGCCCGGGCGATATGCGCACGCTTTTTTTCTCCGCCGCTGAGGTCATTCATGCTCCGCGAGGCCAGGGAAAGCGTTCCGGTGACTTCCATGGCGCGGCGGGCGACGGCGAAATCCCGCTCCCCTTCGAATTGCAGCCTTCCCAGGTGAGGGGCCCGCCCCATGAGGACGCATTGGCTCACCGTGAAGGGAGGCGGTTCGGGGGAATCCTGGGCTACAAAGGCCATGGTCCGGGCCAGGGCCTTTCTGGGGATCTTCCGGATATCCGCCCCGGAAACGGTTACCGTCCCCTGGTGAGGGGCGAGGATTCCGTTGCAGATTCGCAGCAGCGTGGTCTTTCCCGATCCGTTAGGTCCGAGAATGCCCAGAAATTCCCCCTTCTCGACGGTGCAGGAAAGGCCCCGAAGCACCCAGCCGGCGGCTTCGTAACGGAAGTGGATGTCTTCAAGGTTCAAAACGACCACGATGAAAACCGTCCTTTCCGCAGCAGGTAAAGAAAATAGGGGGACCCGCACAGCGCCGTCACCACCCCGACGGGCAGGTCCATGTCGGGGACAAGGGTCCTGGCGAGGGTGTCCGCCGCGATCAGAAAGGAGGCCCCGAACAGCAGGGATGCGGGAAGGAGCAGCCGATGATCGGCTCCGAGGAGCATCCGCATGAGGTGCGGGATGATCAGCCCCACAAAGCCTACCGTGCCGCTGAACGCCACGGCCACCGACGTCAGAAGGGAGCCGGAAAGAAGGAGGAGAATCCGGATCCGTCCCACGCTGACTCCAAGATGGAGGGCCGTCTCCTCGCCCAGGGACATCAGGTTGATGGAGCGGGCGTTCAGCACGGCTACGGCAAAGCCGGCTGCAAGGACCAGCGCCGTCAGCATCGCTTCGGGATAACCGGCCAGGCTGAGATTGCCCATGAGCCAGAAGGTGATCTTCTGAAGGTCGGCATGGCTGCTCAGGGCCAGGGCCAGCATGATGAGGGCGGAGAAGAAGGCATTGACGATGACGCCGGCCAGCAGCAGGGTCCCGGGGGAAAATCCCCTCTTCGAGCCTCCCGCCGCCAGGACCAGGAACACCGTGAAGGCGGCTCCCAGGAAGGCCGGAACGGGGGTTCCCAGGGGCAGGGAGCCCAGGCCGGCAAAGATTCCGACAATCGCACCCAGGGCTGATCCGCCCGATATTCCGAGAATATAGGGATCGGCCAGGGGGTTCCGGAGCAGGGCCTGGAAAAGGACCCCCGCCGTGGACAACGACGCCCCCACCAGGCCGGCGAAAACAATCCGGGGCAGGCGCAGAGAAAACAGGATGGTCTTCTCCCCAGGGGTCAGGACAAAGGCCGGCATGCGTCCGCTTGTCAGCCCCTCCCGGATTTTCGAAAGCACGCCTGTTTCCGCGGGTCCGCACAGGAGAGAGGCCGCCGAGACGGCCAGCAGGACCGCAAGGAGCAGCAGGCTTGTTCTGAGGACTTTCTTCAGGGTGACCGCCGATTCCATTTCACGAAATCCGACATTCTCCGTTCCTCCAACAGGGCGGCCGCATTCTCGGCTCTCCGCAAGATCCGCCGGGGGACGGTAAAACGCTAACTAATTGTTATATCGTGGGAATTGGCATTTTCCCGGAGGGGAAAAAGGCGGACGTAACCAGGGAAATGTCTGCATCTTCTAACTCCCGCGAGTTTATTGATGGATCGGTATTCCGGCTTCAGGCGACCTACTGACCAGCCTTCCCATCGGAGTTCGGCTCCGACAGTGGCTTGCTTTGGCGTTCGTTCCCTTCACGGCTGCGGGGCAGCGGGGGATTTTCACCCCTCTTCCTCATTATCCATCAGCTGATGACACGGCTGGGTGCCCCCTCTTCCAGCAGAGGGGGACCTGCATCCTTTTCGCTTAAAGCAGCTGTTCCATCGGAACCACGAACACGTGATAGCCCCCCTTTACGGGATGCTCTTTTTTCAGCTTGCGGAACATGTCCGTCACATTTTGAACTTCTTCATCCTTGACGGCCAGCATCAGGAGGATGTACTTCTCCGTCCAGTAGATCGAGCCTTCCTGGGCCATGTTTTCGATTTCGGGCGACCTTCCCATGACGCGTTCCATCTTGATGAATTTCTTGATATCGACCTGCGCCAAGGCGGCCATAACGTCTTGATCAACAGTTTCCGCATAGACAATCATCAGCATCTTCATCATCATCACCTCGTTGAGAATTTTGTTCAGTCTATCACAATCGGCGGCGCTTTTTAAACCGCTTTATTGAGACAGCATCCATCTGGAGCGTTGATTTCATCCCGGGGATCTTTCCTGAGCCGGCGGAGGAGCATTGAAATGTTCCCTGAACAGGGGGGGCGACGTTTGCCGGCGCCCGCCGCTGGGGGCATTGGTCCGCTTCCCGTCGTCACTTCCGGCAATCGGGCAATCCGAATTTTCCTTAATATGTGCCCTGGACGAAAAAAATAAAGCGACAATTTGTGAAATCACTTGATCTATGAAAAAAAATCATTATAGCGTTTTTCCTGTTTCCATTCATGCACACTGAGCATATCACAAAGAATTTCTTACGGGAAGGCGGAGTTGAACGATGGGGCCTGACAAAAGGATGCGCCAGGAAAAAATCGTCGAATATGATGTGCTGTATCAGAAATTCTTTGATCAGGAACTGTCCGCTCCGCCCGTCGATGCGGCTTCCGCGGATATTCTGAAGAAGCAGGCGGATGCCCTCCGGGAGCAGGCGGAACTGCTTGACCTGGCCGAGGACCTGATCATGGTTCTGGACATGGATCACCACATTCTGTTCTGGAACCGGGGTGCGGAGAAAAAGTACGGCTGGAGCCGCAGGGAGGTTCGGGGCGAGAACATCCATACCCTTCTCAGGACCAGCTTCCCGCAGAGCCTGAAGAACATAGAGGAAACCCTGATCGCCTGTGGCCAGTGGGAGGGGGAACTGAACCAGATCCGGCGGGACGGGAGTCCGATCCTGGTGGAGAGCCGGTGGAGCTTAAGGCGCAATGAGCAGGGAAAACCCCTGGCCATCCTGGAAATCAACCATGACATCAGCCAGCGAAAGCACGCGGAGGCGATGCTGCAGAAGACCCTGGGAGAGCTGGAGGCGCGC
>MVRU01000027.1 GCA_002067745.1 Syntrophus sp. PtaU1.Bin005 | reverse complement strand
TGGAGATATGGTTCATGGAGGATCCCAAGAAGCCCCGACTGACCACAACCGTCTCGGGAGCCGGTTGAGCCTGCAAATTAGGTCCGGGAGACCTGAGTGAAGCGTTGTGCGATCTTCCCCTGATCTCTGATCCCAACCTGATTGTGGGAATGGAGCACGGTGAAGATGCCGGTGTATACAAATTACGGGATGACCTGGCCCTCATTCAGACCCTGGATTTCTTCACGCCCATCGTGGATGATCCCTACACCTTCGGCCAGGTTGCCGTGTCCAACTCCCTGAGCGACGTGTACGCCATGGGCGGCCTGCCGCTGACCGCCATGAATATCGTCTGCTTCCCGATCAGAACCATGGACATCTCCATCCTCCGCCAGATCCTCCTCGGCGGTCTGGACAAGATGCGGGAAGCGGGGGTCGTGCTGGTGGGCGGCCACAGCGTGGAGGACAAGGAGCTCAAATACGGCCTTTCCGTAACGGGAACCGTCCATCCGGATAAGGTCCTGCTCAATACCGGCTCCCGCCCCGGAGACCGCCTCATCCTCACCAAACCCCTTGGGACCGGGATCGCCGGTACGGCCATAAAAGCCGGAATCGCCTCGAAAGCCCTGATTGCCGGATCCATCGCCTCCATGGCGGCGCTGAACAAAAAGGCCGCAGAAATCATCCAGGCAACCCCGGCCGTCCACGCCTGCACGGATATCACCGGCTTCGGACTCCTCGGCCACCTCGCGGAAATGATCGAGGGGCAGGACATCGGCATCCGGATTTTTTCCGACCGGGTTCCCTTCTTCCCCGAAATCCGGGAACTGGCCGAAATGGGCATCCTTCCCGAAGGCCTTTACCGGAATCGAGATTTCCGGATGCCCCTGATGGATCTGAGTCCAGCCTGTCCGGAATGGAGATCCGACATTCTCTTCGATCCGCAGACCTCAGGCGGATTGTTCTTCGCGCTGTCTGCCGACCAGGCGGAAGCCTGTCTCGCCCGTCTGCACGCCGCCGGCCTGGCCGAAGCGGCCATCGTCGGCGAGGTCTTGTCCGCCCCAGCCGGCCGGATCATCGTTGAATAGGAGGAACCCTCCTCAGCCAATCGGGTCTCCCTGTAAGCCAAATCCGCACCCCAAAATACGGTTTTTCAGGTATTGATTAATTCGCGATATGGGTGTGTAGTTCGTCATCATTTTTGAAGTCAAAAAACAGGGAGGATGAATGATGAGACGGCTTGGTTTACGAAAATTCTTTGCACTTGTTTTGCTCCTGACCTTACTTCTGGCGCCGTCGATCGCTCTGTGCGCCACAACCTATGATCTGGCAACCGATTGGAGCAAAATCGACAACCCCAATGGAACCTGGGCGGTATGGAAAGGTTCCGAACTTCTTCAGCATCAGGTGGGCACGGGAAGCCCCATGACGGCTGGAATGGATTTCTTTGCCATGGGAAATTCCTGGGGCAATTTCCTGCCTGCGTGGTGGCAGGGGACGGACAACAACATCTACACGCACAGTTGGGACAGCTCCAATGGTGGAACATACGGTGAGTCCATCCTCACATGGACCGCACCCGAAGCAGGGACCATCAGCCTTTCCGGGTGCATCTGGTATGACCACGCGGGCGTGTCCAGGAGCAACGACTTTTCCCTCTACCTCGGCAGCACCCTTCTTGCGACAGGAACGATCAGCCATGCAAGCCACAATGGCGAAGCGAATGCCCTGACGTTCCTGGATGCCCTGGTAGCCGGCCAGGCCCTCAATGACCTGGCGGTCGATAAAGACGATGTTGTGAGCCTTTATGTCGTTGAGTCCCGAGGTCAAAACTGGGGTTCCGTGGCAGGCGTGGAGCTGACGATCACGGAAACGGCGGCACCTGTGCCTCTTCCCGGCGCGCTCCTTCTTTTCGGACCCGGTCTCGCAGGTCTCGCAATCCTGAAGAGGAAAATGACCCGCTAAACAGTGTACATGCCTCGAATTGGAGGCTTTTCGATCGAGCCGGTCAATCCACAAAAAAAGCATCTAATCTCTCAGGATTAGATGCTTTTTTTTCACTTGGAGACGCGAAGATTTCTCGCGCGGCCTTCTATTCGGCGGCTTTGCAGCCGGCGCAGCAGGATGAATCGCCGCCGCTGCAGGTCGCTGTGTCACTGGACGAGCTGCCGGTCGACTCTTTCTGCCTGGATTCCAGAGCACAAGACTTCTTTCCGCCGTAATCCGTTACATACCATCCCGAGCCGGTCAGGTGAAAGGAAGAAAGGGAAATCATTTTTTCCACACTTCCCTGGCAGTATTGGCACTGCTGTACCGGCGCTTCGGTGATTTTCTGAAAGACTTCAAATTCTCTCCCGCATTTCCGGCATTTGTACTCATAAATCGGCATACCCTAAACCTCCATGTATTATAACTTAATTGTATAAATCTCCAATCTGGTACTGGCTGCTGAAACAATCAAGGACGAGGCCGAGATCATGATGCACAACCGGCTGCATGATCTGTCGGGTGATGGAATGGACGATTTCCTCCTCCCGGATCTTTTCTTCCTGGGGCGCCTCGAAATCAAAAAGGCCTTCATCGAAGCGGATGACATGAACCAGTTCGTGCGCCGCAATATACAGCATCAGGGGCGCGAACTTGATAAAGGAGTTTGCCCGTTCGACGGCATCCAGGATCCGGTTGTCCTGAAGGCAGACGCGATAAAAGTGAAAACTTCGCGAGACATCCGGAAACCTCTTCTTTTCATAGCGATACCGACAGAGGTGGGCAAAGGCCCCATCCTGAATCTCATGGGTTTCCAGCTCGGCCAAGGTCCGGATATCATAGCGGTACGCCTGAAATGCCCGGCGCCCGAACCGGTAGTAATTCGCCACGAGCTGTTCCGCGTGGTCAAAAGCGGCTTTCGCCAGAGACATCTGCGACGGATTGAAAAACCGGTCCCTCATGATATCCCTTAACTCCCTGATGCAACATATAAATTCCGTCAAATTATAAGCATAAATTTCAAATTGTCAATATGTCGATGAAGAGATTTCGCTTCTTTTATCCGGTCCCTTGACAGAAAAGATTCTGAAGTCATATCCGGAAGCAACATGCGATGCGTTCCCGGTGTCAAAGCGCAATTTTTCTTCCACGGAACAATGATCAGAGCGCCAACTTCAGAATTCTGGATATCAGGTTTTTATAGCTGATGCCCGAACGTTTCATCAGCATCGGAAACATGGAAATATCGGTGAAACCGGGCAGCGTATTGATCTCGTTCAGATAAATCCTGCCGTCGCACAGGAGGTAATCTACGCGGGCAAAGCCTTTGCAGTCGCACAGATGGTAAACCTTCTCCGTTGTGCTTTTGATTTCATCCCTGGCGCCAGCCTCAAGATCGGCCGGAATGGCGACCCGGGTTCTGTTTTTCTTGTATTTTTCATCGAAATCATAGAAGGCCCCGCCCAGGAAAAGCTCTCCCGGCTCGGAAATGATCAATTCATCATTGCCCAGCACGGCCACTTCAATTTCCCTCGGATTTACAAGCCCCTGCTCGGCCAGGATTTTATCGTCGTGCCGGGCGGCCTCCCTGACGGCTTTTTTCAACTCGTTAAAATCGGTTACTTTCGTAATTCCAACGGACGAACCGGAATTGGACGGCTTGATATAAACCGGCAATTCAAAACTGCCCTTGATTTTTTCCACCCACTGATCGACATCGCTCTTTTTCCTGCCCCGCAGATCCATAAAGTCGAAAGGGACCTGGCTAATACCATGGCCGATCAGAAACGTTTTAAAGACAGCCTTGTCCATGCATAAGCTCGAGCTCAAAACCCGGCATCCACAATAGGGCACCTTCTGGATTTCAAAGAGCCCCTGCAATGCCCCGTCTTCCCCGTATTTGCCATGGGTGATCGGCAGGGCGACATCAAAGAGCCTTGAAAAATCGCCCATGGTTATTTCCTGCTCTTCCGAAGGATGACCTGCTTCCTCGGCGTCTTCCAGCACGTAGAATTTGTTGTTTTTGTGCCAGTAAACCAGAACCAGGTTGTATTTGCTGTAATCAAAGGCCTTGATGATATTTTTTGCCGAGATGACGGATATGTCAGCCTCGTTGCTCAACCCGCCGAAAAACAACCCCACCGTTTTCTTTTCCATGTAAGCGCCTCTCTTCATTCCGGAGATATTCTTGGTGCCGTGCTGTTCAAACTGATCCGCCCTTCCGCGCTGAAGCGTTCTTCCTGCCTGAACCGGAACCCTGTTGATGCGTGTTCAGCCTACTTCGATGGATCATAGTCCCAGAGAAAGGTCACCCCGCTGTTGGGGAAGATCCATTCACCATCACGAATTCGCAGCGAAACGCAACGTCCAGGATCCCGGATAATTTCGGGATAGGGGTGCTTTCCGGCGAAAAAGCAGATTTCCTGGACGGTGGAAACGGGCGTCCCTTCATAGCGGAAGTTAATCTCCAGGCCGCGCGTGGGGTAAACAAGATAGACGGGGAAGAACCTGCAGCCCCGTGATGAGCGGGTGACAACCTCCAGTTCCACTCTGACCTGCTGACCGAGCCTTTCCTTGAGATGCTCGCCGCCGCACCAGACTTCATAGCCGCGGTTTGTGCTCTCCCTTCGGATGACCGGAATGTCCTCCTCGTCGATCCGCACCCGGTTCACCCTGAAATCCTTATCCGCGTCTCCGGAGCCGCCATCCTGAAGCAGCCATCGATATTCACAGAGCGGATCATCAAAAAAAGCGGAGAGCTGACCGTTATCCAGAGCGCAGCCGATGAGAAAGACGGGATTCCGGAAGACCTTGGTATATTCGATATGGGTCGTCACGCGGAACCCGTCGGCTGCCGGCCCCGTTTCCCCGGCCTGTTCACCCCCGGGTTCGGATAAGGTGATATCATAGCGAAAATTCGTCCGCAGCTCCAACGGCCGGTCATTTTTTCCGAAGAGCGCCTCAAACATTTCGTAAAAAATGGCGTCACCCAGTTCTTCGCTTCGCGCCCTGACCTGGAAGCACTGGCGGATCATCCCGTCGATCCTCGCCAGGGACCGCTCTTCCTGGGGGATGAAGATCCTTCGCAGCCGCGGTTCGACGGCTTCGGCTCGGCCCTGCTGCACAAAAATCCGGGGGGCCCGCTTGCCCAGAGTACAGAGAATATCGTAACTGATGGTCCCGATTCGCGAAGCGATGTCGTTGGCGGAAATTTCCTCACCGCCCTGCCGCCCCATGAGAACCGCTTCATCGCCGATCCGGCAATCGGGAAGAGAGCTCACATCGATGGTGACCATGTCCATGGAAACCCTTCCGACGACAGGCACACGCTTCCCCCGAATCAGCACCTCGCCCTGATTGGACAGGATGATTCCGTATCCGTCGCCATACCCTACGGGAAGGGTGGCAATCCGGGACGGGCGATCCGTTATGTAGGTCCGGTTATAGCCGATCCCCGCCCCTTTGGGAAATTCCTTGAGGAGAATCACCCGGGTCTTGAAGCTCATGACGGGACAGAGGTCGGCTTTCCCCTCCGTTTGGGTCGCCGGATGAATCCCGTAGGACATAAGGCCGGGACGCACCATATCCAGAAAAAACCGCGGGTAATTGAGAATCGCACCGCTGTTGGCCATATGCTTGATCGGGATCGAAATCCCCTCCGCGGACAGCTTCTCGACCAGCGCGAGGAAAAGCGTCCCCTGCTGTTCGTTGAAATTGACGCAGATCTCGCTGGAGGCAAAATGGGAAAAGAGGCCCTCAACCACGATATTCGGGAACGCGAGAATTTTCCTGATCAGGGCGGGGGCTTCGTTCCAGAGGATGCCGCCCCGGCCCATTCCCGTGTCGATCTCGATATGAACGGGCGCCGTCACGCCCGCCTCTTCAAGGTGGCGCTGGAATTCCCCGGCAAACATAAGATCCGACAGAGACGGGGTCAATCCGTATTTGATGATCTCGCGGATCTCCCCCTTCGTGGACGGGCTCAAAATGATGATCGGGGCGGTAATCCCGCTGACCCGGAGCTGTACGCCTTCGTCGGCATTGGCCACACCGAGGCAGGCGGCTCCGTTCTTCAGCGCCGTATGGGAGATCTCGATGGCGCCATGGCCGTAAGCATCCGCCTTGACCACCTGAAGGATCTTGACCGAAGGCCCGACAAGCCGCCGCAGTTCCGACCAGTTCCGTGTAAAGCTGTCCAGGTCCACTTCGACCCAGCTCCGATATGACAAATCGCCAGCAAAAGACATAAATTCCGCGAAGTAGAATACTTTTTCAGATTGGGTAAAAACGGCCTGATGATATCAAACCTCCCCCGAATGTCAAGGCCGGCCGAAAATCTCCTTCCAGCATCAGAAGCGTTCGACGGATTTGAACAGATTTTCCGATTTCACAGGCGGATCGAGGGGTTTCCAGGGATTGATTCAAGAAGAGACGCGGGGAGGGGCATGGGCCTTTTGGATAGGGGCTCGGACCAGGAGAGGCGGTCCGAGGCTTCCCGGTTGGATGGTAGCGCCCCCTGACGCGGCCGGGGCGGTTGTACGACAATTTCCGCAAGGGTCATTCCGGAGCCTTCTGCGTGGCCATGGTGATTTCCCTGGTAATCTCCACCCCCCTCTGCGGATTCAGGAAACCCCAGATGACACCGGCTTTGTCACGCTTCATGTGCATGGTGATCCCAGCCGCCGTTTTGAGGTCCAGCTTTTCGAGCATGGCCCCCGCCTTCGCCGGAGGGGTCGCCTCATACACTCTGGCCAAGTCCTTGTACCGCTTGGCCTCTGCTTCCTTGTTGGCCGTAATGGTGGAATTGAGCTTCTGTTCAAGATTGAGCAGAACGTCTATTTTTTCAGCAATTTCTTTCTTCAACGACAGCAGCTTCGCCTCTTCGGCCTTGAGGGCGCTTTCCTTTCCGTCCAGGTCCCTTTGCCGGCCCTGTAAAGCCGTATACAGAGTTCTCGACGGGGCCAGTTCGTCATCCACGACATCCCTGACGGCCGCTTCCGACGATCCCTGGCGCATTGGCTCCGCCAGTGCGCTCCGTTCAGAAAGCACAGATCCGTGCGGAAGCTCCATGAACGTCACCAGGCCGCAGACGGTGGCAATCTTGACAAGAAAAACCAAAAGGATGAAGGCTTGAAGAATATAGAAGGCCTTTTTCATGACTCGGCTCCATCAAACCGGAGAATTCCCATTTCATCCATGACCTTGCGATCAAGGTCCGCTAAGGAACGCTCATAATCTTCCAGATTTTTTTCTCTCAGCGTTTCAAGCATTTTTCTCTTCTTGACGGCCTCCAGAAGGTCTTGGCGCTTTGCCTCGACTTCGACCGATGCCTCGGAAAGGATCCCCCTCTGCCCTTTTTCCTCTTCGTGCAACGTTTCGATCCCCCTGAACAGAATGGCGATTTTTTCCACGGATGTCCTGCTTTCCTGCAGGCCCTTCAGCGTGCCGACGAGGTCTGCCCTTTTCTGAACCAGCGCATCGAGACGTTTTTGCTCCTTTTCCATCCGGCGAACCGCTTCAGAAAAGCGAATCAGCATCCTCTCTTCAAGAATCGTCCGGTATTCCAGAACCGTCTGCAATGGGAATTTAAACATGACACCCCTATTCCGCCGCGAAGAGGTTCTCCATCATCCCGGTGGTTTCTTCAAAATCAAACCGCTCATGAATATCCTGCCTCAGGAAAGCATTGACCGGATTGATCATGCGGATGGCGTAATCGATCTCCGCATTGCTTCCATGAACATAGGCGCCGATGTTGATCAGTTCCTCAGCCTTTTTATAGGTCGCCAGGATGTTCAAGATCTGATTCGCCGCTTTCTTGTGCTTTTCAGTGACGATGTCGATCATCACGCGGCTGACGCTGTTGAGAACATCAACGCAGGGGTAATGGTTTCTGCTGGCCAGATCCCGGGAGAGATAGATGTGCCCGTCCAGAATGGACCTTGCCGTGTCGGAAATGGGCTCATTGAAGTCATCTCCTTCGACCAGGATCGTGTATAACCCCGTGATGCTTCCCCGGTCTTCCACCTTTCCCGCCCGCTCCAGGAGCTTGGGCAGGAGGCTGAAAACGGAGGGGGTATACCCCTTCGTGGTGGGCGGCTCCCCTACGGACAGGCCTATTTCACGCTGGGCCATGGCGAACCGCGTCAAGGAATCCACCATCAGCAGGACATTGCGGCCCTGGTCCCGGAAGTATTCCGATATGGTCGTTGCCACATAAGCCGCCCGCATGCGGATGAGCGGGTGCATATCCGATGCAGCCACCACAACAACGGAGCGGGCCAGTCCCTCCTTCCCCAGGTTCTTTTCGAGAAACTCGCGGACCTCCCTGCCCCTCTCGCCGATCAGGCCGATCACGTTGATGTCCGCATTGGTATTACGGGCGATCATCCCCATCAGGACGCTTTTACCGACGCCTGACCCGGCGAAAATCCCCATCCGCTGCCCCTTGCCGCAGCTGAACATCCCATTGAGAACCTTTACGCCGAAATCGATGGGATCGGAGATTCTTCCCCGCACGAGGGGGTTGATGGGTTCGGCATACAGAGGATACTCCTCTTCCGCCTCAATCGGACCCTTGTTGTCGATCGGGCTTCCCGATCCGTCGATCACCCGTCCCAGAAGGCTTTCTCCGACTTTCACTGCCGCCTTCCTGCCCAGGGACTTGATGTTGCATCCCGGCCCCAGCCCCTGGATGTTTTCCAACGGCATCAGGATCACCTTGCCCTTTTTAAACCCCACGACTTCGGCAATAACCGGTTTCTGTCCAGGGGGCAGGAGGGCGCAGAGCTCTCCGATGGAAGCCGCCGGGCCGTTGCCCTCGACAACCAGGCCGACAATTTCACTCACCTTGCCATATACTTTGATCGGCGAAATTCTGCCGAGAGCACGCCTGTACCTGGAAAAATCCAGGCAGGGATTCCGGGGCGTCCGTTGTGTCGATTCAAGATGCATGGTTCAGGTACTCAACGGGAACGGGGGCATGGTCACGGGGCCTGCAGATTCAGAAGCCCGGACTTTATTTCGTTGAGCTGTTCGCTGATGCGGGCGTCGACGTCCCCCGAAGTGGTTTCGATCATCGCCCCGCCCCGTGCAATGGCTCCATCCTCTTCAAAGAAGACATTCCTGAAGCCATCCATACTGTTTATGAAATCGTTTTTTATTTGCACCATATATTGGAAATCGCTTGGATTCAGCCTGACCTTGATGTTTTCCCTCTCGACGATATTGCGAAAGGCCGCTCTTAAGACGTTGAGGATTACGCTCTGGTCGGTGGATATCTCCTTGTGCACAACCATCTCGGCAATTGAAAAGCACAGATCCAGCACCTGCCTTTCCGCGGTTTCAAGGCTTTTTTCCTTGAAGGTTCCGAGCTCTTTTGCAAGGGCCTGCAGGGTGTTTTCCACCCTCAGCATCTCCTTTTTTTGAGCCTCGGACGCCTCCGAAATGGCGGCGGCATATCCCTGCTCGTAGGCGCTCTTCCGGACCTCGTCCATCTGCTGCTTCGCCTGCTGAAGGATGGTCTCTATTTCCCGTTTCCTTGTCTCCTCGGGGGAGCCCCTCTTCTCTTCCCCCGGATCCCTCCCCGTTACACTCAGTGGCATAAAATCCATCGCACCGCCGGTCGGTTGGGAAACATAAGAAACGTCCTGCGACTTGATGATCCTCGTCTGCCTATACATACTCATCCTGCACATCGCCCCTTGAGAGGACGATACGGCCTTCTGCTTCCATCTTCTTCGCGATTTCAATAATCGCCCGCTGGCTCACCTCCGCCTCCGAGACCTTGATGGGAGGCATGATCTCAAGCTCCTCCTTAAGCATCTCCGCCCCTCTCTTCGACATGTTGCGGAACACCTTTTCCCTTAACCCCTCATCAACGAGCTTCAAGGCCTTGCCGATATCCTCGCTGCTGATTTCTCTCAGAATCTCCTGCAATCCGCGATCATCGAGCTGAAGAATATCGTCAAAGGTAAGCATCAGGTTTCGGATGCCGGCAGCCAGTTCCGGATCCGTATCTTCCAGGGCCGTCAGAATGGAATTTTCACTGGCCCGGTTCATCTTGTTCAGGATGTCGGCCATCACACGGACCCCACCGATATCCTGGCTGGTCGTCGCCCCTGAAACAATCTCCTTTTCCAGGGTTTGCGCAATTTCATCGATATACTCCTGGGGGACGCTTTTCAGCGTGGCCATTCGGCGGGTGATTTCAAACTGCATTTCCGGCGTAAAATTTTCCAGAATCTGCGCCGCCTTTTCAGGCTTTAAATGGGCAAGGATCAGCGCAATGGTCTGGGGGTGCTCCGATCGTGTAAAATCCATCAGGACCTTGGGGTCTACGTCCCGGAGCTTTTCCGTGATCGGATTGTCATCGCAGCGGACGCTGGACACTTCACTGAGGATATTCTCGGCTTCAGCTTCCCCGACCGCCTTCATGACGATGTTCCTGGTGAAGTCGTCCCTCACGGAGATGAGCCTCCCCTTTTCCTTCGCAAGGGAACAGAATTCCTTGGAAATGGAAGAGATGGTATCCGATGAGATGGTGCTGACCCGGCTCATGAACTTTCCGAGACGTTTTATTTCCGAGGGCTTTAAATGCTTCATCACTTCGGAAGCGTATTCTTCCTCCAATGATAAAACCAGAATGGCAGCCTTTTCTTCATTCGTTATGCTTCCCATTTGTCACCACCCTGATCTCCCGTTCCACGGAGCCCTCTCGTCCTCTTTTCTTGAATGGATTCCCCGCGTTTCATTTCAGCCAGTTCCGCAGCAGTTCCGCAAAAGCCTTGGAATCTTCCACGGCCAGTCTTCTCGTCCATTCCACTTCGCTCAGTTCCTTCTCATGGGCAGACACCAGATCCAGGGAGGGGGGGCTTCCATTCAATTCAATGACGTCCGCCGGAAGCGCCTGGTTTTCGACGGCCCTCTGGGAAGTCTGTCCGGCCAGCCCCCGGATGAGGGGACGGATGACAAAGAAGAAGGCAAGAATCACGGCGATCAGAAGAAGCAGATATTTGATCAGCGAGGAGTGTTGAACCAGGCCGTCTCCAAGCCAGGAGCCACCGCTGTCGCCTTCTTCCGAATCCAGCTTTTTGAACGGCATATTGGTGACGGCGACCTGATCGCCCCGGGCGGCGTTGAACCCTGCGGAGGTTCGAACGAGGCTCTCGATGGATTCGATCTCCTTTTTGTCCCTGGGCTGATAACTCTCGGCGCCTTCCTTATCCTTGGTGTAGACACCGTCAACCAGAACGGCGATGGAGAGCTTCCTGATCTCGCCAACGGGCATGACCGTTTTGGTGACGGTTTTGTTGATTTCATAATTGATGATCTCATCCAGCCTCTCCTGCCCCGCGCTCGAATTGGCCGCCCCGGAATTGGCCGTTTTCTCGGACTGCTTCTGGGTGCTCCGTACAACCGGAGATTCCGGATCATAGGATTCTTCCGTCTTTTCAGCCACGCGGAAATCAAGGTCAGCGGACACTCGAACTACGGCCTTGCCCCGCCCGACGACATTTTCCAGGAGGGATTGAATTCTGGCGGCCGTGTCCTTTTCAAGATTGCGCTGAAATTCAATCTGTGAACCGGACAGGCCGGAAATCCCCGCCTCTCCTTTCAGCTTGGATAAGATGCTGCCTTTATTATCCACAATAATGACGTCTTCCGCATTCAAGCCCTCCACACTGCTCGCCACCAGATGAACGATTCCATCGATCTGCGAGGCACCGAGTGAGCGGCCCGGCTTCATCTTGAGGGTGACGGAAGCGGTCGCCTTTTTCTCTTCACTGACAAAAAGCGACTCTTTCGGCAGGGCAATATGGACCCGACAGGATTCTATTTCCTCCAATCCCTTGATGGTTCTCGCCAACTCGCCCTGGAGGGCGCGCCGATAATTCATCTGCTGCTCGAATTCCGTAACTCCCAGGTTTTTCTGGTCGAAGATCTCGAAGCCTACCCCGCCGCCCTGCGGCAGACCCGACCCGGCCAGCTCCAGGCGAAGCTCTGAAACCCTCTCTTGAGGAACCAGGATCGTATCTCCCGACGAGGTCACTTCGTAGGGAAGCTTTTTCTCCTTGAGTTTTGTTACAATGGCGGATGCGTCTTCACCGGACAAATGGGAAAACAGGACTTTATATTCGGTGCGGTTCGCCAGGTACACCATCGCCGCTAAAGCGGTGAGCGTGATTCCAGCCGCAATGAGTATGGACCATCTCCTTGCCGGCGCCAGCTCCGTGAAGCTCTGCCGGAACTTCTCAAAGAAACCCAGAAGAGGTTGCATGCCGATAACAACTTACCCTTTCATGTGCCGAAGCAGAAAAACACTCATACCTGCATCCTCATGACTTCCTGGTAGGCATCTATGATTTTGTTTCTGACCTGCATCATGGTCTGGAAGGATATGCTCGCTTTCTCCAGGGCGATCATCGCCTCATGAATGCTGCCCGTATCATGCACCTGCACCTTGGATATCGCCGCATCAGCGTCATGCTGAAGCTTATTGATGTCATGTATGGTATTGCGGAGGACATCGCCAAACGAAGACGCTCCTTCATTCCCTTCTCCCCCGGTCTTCTTCTCCGAAAGAGCGGACGGCGGCATCAGCTTGCCCTGGACCGATAAGTCGTTCATTTCTTCACCTCTTCAACTCAGGCTGCCTTTCTTCCCTTCGCCTCCGGCTACAGATCGAACGGCCGTCGACGCGGTCTCCGGGAAAAGGGTTCATCCCGCATGGCGTTATTTCCCGATGTCCAGTGTTTTAAGGGCCATGTTCTTGGTTGCGTCAAAGGCTGTAACGCAGGCCTCGTAAGCCCTGCTTGCCGTGATCATGTCCGTCATTTCCGTTACGACATTGACGTTGGGCATCTCCACATTGCCCTGTTCATCGGCATCCGGGTGGGATGGATTGTAGACCTTTTTCGCGTCCGCCCGGTCCTGGATTACCTCCTTCAGGGAGACCTCCTGCACGGCGTCCCTCAACTTATCTCCGAAGCTGAATTTTTTGTTCACATTTTCCGAAGAGAACACGGCGATCTTGCGCCTGTACGGCCCTCCCTCGGGCGTGCTGGTTGTAGAGACATTGGCCAGATTGCTCGCTATGACATCCATTTTTGACCTTTGAGCGGCAAACCCGGAACTGCAGATGCGAAACGACGTCAGAAAATCCATTTTATTTCGTCTCCTTCAATACGGTGCTCAACCCCTTGAACTTGCGCGCCAGCATTTCAACGGTCAGGTTGTACATCAGGTGGTTTTCGGCCAGAGAGGTCATTTCGTCATCCATCTTCACCTTGTCTCCCGTTTCCACGACCTTGAAATCCTTGTCCGAAATCTCGTCCTGAAGGGCAGGCAGATGTTTTTTATCCGTCTTCGCGAGGGCCAGGCTGTTCACATCGGCCAGGGCCTTGTCCAGGGTGCTCTTGAAGACGTAATCCTTCGGCCTGTAATCAGGAGAATCCATATTGGCGATGTTGGACATAACCACTTTGTTTCTTGAAGAACGATATCCAAGCATCCCGGACAACATCCCGAAGGTCTTGTTGAATAAAAAATCCATCCTTTCCCCCTCTGTTCAGAGACGATTCAAGCAAGGCATGTACCATCCTGGAGAAAAGGTTCCAGGTTAACGCTACTCCGAACCCTTTAACGAATATTCCTGGAGTTTGTTTCTCATGGTCCTGACACTGATGCCCAATATTTCCGCCGCCTTTGTTTTGTTGCCCTTCACCTTGTCCAGCGTGTTGAAAATGAGTTCCTTTTCCATCTCCCAGATCGTCATGTCCCTGGAAAAGTCGATTTCAGGAATTCCATCGGCAATCTCTTCCCGGAAACGGGACATTTTTTCCCCGGGCGGGTCATCGGACCCGACATCCTCCAGATAAAGATGCTCCGGCAATACCGCATCCCCCTGGCAGACCAGCACCGCCCGTTCAATGACATTTTCCAGTTCCCGGACATTGCCCGGCCAGTCGTAGGCGTTCAGGCGCTTCAACGTGCTGTCGTCCAGCACCGGCAAGGGCCTTCCGTTCAGATTGGCGTATTTCTCCAGGAAATGACGGCCAAGGCATTCAATGTCGCCCCTCCTTTCCCGCAAGGGCGGAATTTTCAGCGGGATGACATTGAGCCGATAATACAGGTCATCCCGAAACGCCCTGTCTTCAACGGCTTTCCGGATGTCTGCATTGGTCGTGGCGATGATCCGCACGTCAATGGGAAAGGGCATCTTTCCACCCACCCGGTCGATTTCCTTCTCCTGGATGACCCGCAGCAGTTTCGCCTGCAGGTGCGGGCTCATTTCGGTCACCTCATCAAGAAGCAGCGTCCCCCCGTTCGCCAGCTCGAACTTTCCGATTTTCCGCTGCATCGCCCCGGTGAACGCCCCTTTTTCATAGCCGAACATTTCACTTTCCAGGAGATTTTCGGGAATGGCGGCGCAATTGACCGCCACAAAGGGCATGTGCTTCCGATCGCTGTGGCGGTAGAGGAACCGGGCGAACAGCTCTTTTCCCGTTCCGCTCTCCCCCTGGATCAGGACGCTGGATTTGCTCTTGGCCACCGTCTTGAGGAATTCAAAGATGCCCAGCATTCTGCCGTCCTGTGTGACGATCTCCCGGTCGGCAGCCGGGATTTTTCGTTCCGCCCGGCCTCCCTTTTCGTCCTTTCCGCCCTGGGTGGCCAGGACGTTCTTGACGACGAACTCGATGTCCTCAAGGGAAAAGGGCTTCATGATGAAATCGGAGGCCCCTTCCTTCATCGCCTCCACCGCGGTGTTAACGGTTCCATAAGCGGTGATGAGGATCACAGGGCTTTCCGGAGAGATCTTTTTGATGCTTTTCAAGACGTCCATGCCGCTCATTCCGGGCATTCTCATATCCGTAATGACCGCTTCGAAGGCACCGGCCCTGAACTTATCCAGGGCTTCGATGCCGTTGGCCGCAGCCTCGGCAAGGTATCCGCAGCTTTCCAGGGTTTCGCAGAGAGCCATTCTCATGGAGGTGTCGTCATCAACAACCAGTATGTGCGTTTCTTTCATTCTTTTCCCATCCGGATCGTTCTAAGAGTCCATCCCCTTCGTGACGGAGGCCGCCGCCGCTTCACCCCCCGGACCCCTGGAGCGCATTCCCCGGTCCGTCAGGGGCAGGAGAATGTGCACCGTCGTTCCCTTCCCTTCGGCGCTTTCCACATGGATGTATCCCCGATGCATTTCGATGATGGTGTGGACGATGGCCAGTCCCAGCCCCGATCCCTCTTCCCTGGTCGTAAAGAAGGGATCAAAGATCCTGGGCAGCGCCTCCCCGGCGATGCCGGTTCCGGAATCGACGATCGTGATTTCGATAAAGGGCTCATCCGCCTCCTGCTCCTGGCCGGGGTCCGGGTAGCAGGTTTGAAAGCAGAGGATCCCCCCCCGTTGATCCAGAGACTGCAGCGCATTGAGGATCAGGTTGAAAAACGCCTGTTTCAGCATTTCAACATCCCCTTCAATCCAGGGTTCATCTTCTGAAAAGGCCGTTTTGACCAAGACGTTTTCCCGGTCGATCATGGGCTCGCAAAATCCAAGAAGCTCCTTCAAAAAAAGGTGAAGAGAAATCTGCTGCAAAATCAAATTGCGGTTTTTTGTGAAGAGAAGAAGATTGGATATTTTGTTGTCCATCTTTTTAACGGACGAGATAATCCTTGAAATACGATCCTTTTCCCTGTCCCCCTTTAATTCCTTCAATAAAAGCGAGGCGTACAATTCGATGCTTCCCAGGGGGTTTCGAATTTCATGGGCGATATTGGCCGCCATTTCACCCAGGGCTGCAAATTTTTCGGACCGTTTGGCCATGCTTTCCAGTTTTTCAATGCGGGTGATGTCGCGAAGGATAAAAACGGTTCCCATTTTCCGCCCGCCCGATTTGATCGGCGATCCCGTTACTTCAAGAAGGCGGTCTTTGAAGCTCATGCGGGCGCTTCTTCCCTTCGGGTGGGATTTGTTCAGAAAAATATCCATCCATTCGTTCGAAGGAAGATCCTCGAAGAGGACACGAAGATGTTTCCCAAAAACGCTCTCCTGGGAGTTTCCCAGAAAAGTTTCCGAAGCGGCGTTCAGCACCTGGATTTCATCGTCCAGATTGGTCACAAGGACGCCGTTGGTTAAACTTTCCAGGATATTCTGCAGATAACCCTTCATCTCCTCCTTCTCGGAAAGCGTTCTCAGCAGTTCCTCATTTTTTGCCTCCAATTCACGGTTCAGGCTTTCAAACTTCTTCTCCAGACGCGCAAAGGCCTGCTGGATATGCAGAGTCGCCTGATTGAACCCTTCAAAGGATTTCTGAAGGGAAGAAATATCGTTCATGACCCAACTCCCGCACGTTCAATTCTTCTCTAGATAATCGCGATTGCTCCTGGACCACGCCTGGTCGGCAACCCAGTAATCCACGACTTTCGGCCAGAAGGCATCGCCGCTTTGCTCCTTCAGCTGGGCAAAGCTTTTTCCCGCCATGGCCCCATCATTCAGTTTATGGTAGCTCTGCCCCATCCGAAAGAGGGCCCACATCGAGGATTCCCTGTGCCTGATCCCCGGAAAGGCCTGTGAATACATGGCCAGACCGTTCTGATAATCGCCGGTTTCATAATAACAATCCCCCATACCCGCGCAGACATCGGCAACAAACCCCTGGTCGCATTTCTGTGGATCCTCGCGGCACGCGTCCAGAATTTCCCGATACCGGCTGACGGCCGAAGAGCAGAGTCCTTGATGTCTCAAGGCATGGGCATAATTTCTGGAGATCGGAAGAAAATCAGCACGGCCCTTTGCCTTGATCAGTTCTTCATACAGGGGGATCACCCTATCGTACCGGCCTTTCCCGTAGAAATAATCCGCCAGATTCCGCCTCGCCGCATCTGCCGCGTCACCGCCATTCCTTGCAAGCTCCGCCAGCAGGGCTTTCCATTTTTCATCGGTCATTTCCCCCTGGCTGCGGTCGGACTCCAACATGATGAGATCCGAAACGGATGTCTCCATCGCCTGATTGTTCTTTTGCTTCAGGCGGTCCAAAAGGGCCACGGCGTCGGCTTTCAGCCCTGTTTTCCACAGGCTGTCTCCAATCCTGAAGAACATTGCCGTCGACTCGGCGGACAGGGGCACCTTGTTGCGTACCCGGTAATAAAGGTCCGCAACGGCGAGAAAATCCCCCCCTGCCCGGGCTTCCTCGATCAGGTGGGTTGCATTCAGAACAAGATAGGCCCTGCTCTCCTGATGCAGACGTCCATGGGGAAAGGCATCGAGAAGCCTGCAGTACAGTTCGAGGGACTCCTTGAAGCGGCCGGACTTACACAAGGCGTACCCTTTTTGATACAAAAGCCACTCCTCCCGATAGCCCCCGGGATATTTTGTCCGCATCCAATCGTAGGTTTCTATGGGATTTTTGAAGTAATCCCGTCCCGCCATGCAGGCGTTGAACTCCGCCTTCGGATCCATGACGCCGATATTCGCCATGAAAAGGATGCCTTCATTCGCCTCCAGGGTATTCGGATAGGACTCCAGAAGCAGGCTGAACACTTTCAATGCCGTCGAAAAGCGGCCGCCGAAATAGTGGGATCTCCCCAAGTTGTACAAGGCGTTCTTTCTCAGATCACCGTCCGGCTGGAGGTTGAAGCACAGAAGAAACAGGTTTGCCGAACCCGTGTAATCCCCCTGAGAAAACCGGTAGAGCCCCAGATCATGCAGGATATCGGTGGTCAGCCCATCAAAGGAACTCCACTTGTTCAGCGCATTCCGATACCAGGCATCCCCCTCCGGCCTTTGATTCGTCTGCCGCAGGCAATAACCCAGGAGAAAAGACGCCTGGAACGCATAGGACCCATCGGGAGATAACGATAAATATTTCTTCAGCTTATCAATGGCATGGGCGTAGCGTTTTGTCTGATAGAGGATCTTCCCCATCCGAAAGAGCGCTTCCTGCCCGTAAGGAGAATCGGGATATTTCGATAGGACATTCGAATAGGCCTCGTAGGCCTCTTCGTAACTCCCCGTCCGTTCCAGGATGTCCGCCAGCCGGAAATTCGCCACATCATTTCCGCTGCGAGGGTCCGGGTAATGGCAGAGAATATTCCTGTAGGACTCAATGGTCTGCGATCCGTACTTCCCGCTCTCCTTTTCACCGAGAAAATAGAGGCAATCGGCGAGAAGCCGCAGGCTGCTCTCGTACAGGGCGGCGTCGCTTTTCTGACTCGAAAGGAGAGCGTTCAGCATGCCCGCTGCCTGCTGATACCGGTGGGCGTCGAATTCCGTCTTCGCCGCCTCATATTCGGAGCAGACAGGGCTCTGCCCGGCCGGGATCGAAGCCGGAGCGTCGCCCCCCTTGGAACCCGCCGGCGTTTCCGGTTTTCTGCCGTTTTCCGACGGCAGGAGTCTGCTGCTGAAGATGGCCTGCTTCATTCCGGAACCGGCACCTTTGGCTACCCGGGCGCTTTCACCCGCCCTCTGATCCGTGATGGGGACAACAGTCCCCCCGGCCGTTGCGCTTGACGCGCTGTGAGCCGGCTTCACAGCCTTCTGCGGTCGCTTTTTTTCCTTTGCCGGCGGGGACATCCGGTTTTGCGGCCGTTTTTCTTCGGCGAAGACCCGGTACCAGGTCCCCTTTCCAGGGATTTCGACTTCCTTGAAATAGGCCTCGATGCCTTTCGACTTCAGCCTGTCCCTTTCCTGAACGGCGCTCTCCATCTTCTGATAGGACGAAACCTGCCTGACCCGGCTGTTCTGATGTTCCGTTTCCGCCCGGCAGACGCCCTGCCCCCAGGCGGTGAGACTCAAGACCCAGAAGAAGAGAATGGCAATCCGGAGCATCCTGTCGGAGTTCCTCCATGGCAAAGTCATCATTCATCAACCCCAGCCGGAGAGCACGATATGGCCGCTTCTGCGGATGCTTTCGGAACCGCTGCACTGCAGATCACAGATTTCCCCCATCATTCAACGCATTGAAGAACCTCACAGGATCAAAGCAATGGCTATACCAGCTTCACCTGTCCCGGCAACCGCCTTCAGCCGCTGCAGGATGGCTCGGCGAATCCCCCGCGGCGGGCTTGGCGGCCGCCGGGAACCAACCTCGACGAGCCCTCGGACGAACCGACGGAACCGCGGAAATCCTCCAGGACCTCGGCCCCGCATGTTCCGCCATGAAGCCATTCCATTGACGCTCCGGGAAGATTCTCTCCCCGGCAGGCCGGAGATGCCGGCAGGAGAAAAAACGCTTTTCCGCTTCCTGCGGGCCTGGAATCTCACAGGCACCGGAGTCCCGATGTCAATTGACTGACACAGAGGGGATTAACAGCGAGAGGATAACATGGACGTTCTTTTCAAGACGTGCTATATAAACGCCCATTCTCGAGGAGAATTTATGAACGATCAATCCCCCTGTCTGCCGGAAGAATCCCCAGAGGTTCCATGCTGAAGAAACGCCTCATTCCAATGATCCTCATCGTCGTCGTGGTTGCCGCCAGCCTGCTTGTCTATTTCGGGCAGCGGCAGAACAGCCGGCGGGAAGCCTACTATTCCGGAACGATTGAAAGTACGGACGCCCAGCTCGCCTTTCAGACCGCTGGCCGGGTTGCCGCCGTACACATCCGGGAAGGAGAAGCCGTCCGGGCGGACCAGGTGCTGGCGGAACTCGATACGGCGGAATGGAACGCCCGCCGCGATCAGGCCAGGGCCGCCGTGGACCGGTCCGAAAACAGCGTGAAGCAATTGGAAGTTCTCCTCAATCTGTACAGAACATCGCTGCCCGAGGACGTTGCGAAAGCGTCGGCCCAGGTGGATAACCTGAAATACACGCTGACCGATGCGGCCAGGAACAATGCACGGTATGCTCAGCTCTTTTCGCGGGGGGTGGTTTCGGAAAAGGAGCGGGATGCCGTAAGGCTTCGCTATGACAACGCCCGGGCCGCCCTGAGGGAAGGCGAGGCCGTGCTTGGAAAGGCCCGCAGTGAAATGCAGAAGATCGAAGCCACCCGGATGGAGCTCCAGGCCGCCCGTTCACAGGCGGAGGCGGCCCGGGCGGCCCTCGAGGAAGTGAACATCCAGAGGGCCTACACGACCCTGAGGGCCCCTTTCGATGGAATCCTGCTGAGCCGGAATGTCGAGCCGGGGGAAGTCGTCTCTCCCGGAAGGGAAGTCCTGACCCTGTCCAATCTTGCCACCGTCGATCTGAAGATCTTCGTCAGCGAGACGGAGATCGGAAAGGTCCGGCCGGGGCAAGCCGTCGATGTCAAGGTGGACACCTTTCCGGACCGCATCTTCAAGGGCAAGGTCTCCTACATCTCCCCGGAAGGAGAGTTTACCCCGAAGATCATCCAGACATTCAAGGAGCGGGTCAAACTGGTTTATCTCGTAAAGGTCGCCCTCCCGAACCCCGATTTCGTACTCAAGGCGGGGATGCCTGCTGATGCCTGGCTCCGATAACCCGATCATCCGAGTTGAAAAGGTCTCTCTGCGGTTCGGCGCCGTGACCGCGGTTTCGGAGGCCTCCCTTTCGGTGGCCGCGGGTTCCATGTTCGGCCTGGTGGGATCGGACGGGGCGGGAAAGACCTCCCTGCTGCGGATGATCGCCACCATGATCCAGCCCTCCGCCGGAACCATCACCATCGACGGCCTGGATGTTTCGACCCACCGGCGGCAGGTCCGGGACCGCATCGGTTACATGCCCCAGCGGTTCGGACTCTATCAGGATCTGACCGTTGATGAGAATCTCAAGTTTTTCATGGATATTTACGGGATCAGGGGAACGGAGGCGAAGTTGAGAAGAGAGCGCTACCTGGGCTTTTCCCATCTGCTGCCCTTCGCCCACCGTCCGGCGGGCCAGCTTTCGGGAGGAATGAAGCAGAAACTGGGCCTGGCCTCCGTTCTGGTTCACGAACCGAAAGTGCTGATTCTCGACGAGCCGACCAACGGCGTCGACCCCGTTTCCCGCCGGGAATTCTGGGACATGCTGAGGGTCATGCAGAACGACGGGATGACCATTCTGACCTCGACAGCCTACCTGGATGAAGGCGAGCAGTGCGACCAGGTTGCCATCATGCACCAGGCGCTGATCCTGGAGACCGCCTCGCCGCAAGCCATGCGATACGGCTTTCCCAGCCTGGAAGAGGCAGTGATTTCCCGGATACAGGAAGTGGATGAGGAGCTCCGGAATGACTCCTTCCAACGATAAGGCCATTGTTGTAAAAAACCTGGAAAAGCGCTTCGGCTCCTTTACAGCGGTTGACCGGATCTCTTTCGAAGTCGAAAGGGGGGAAATTTTCGGTTTTCTCGGCCCGAACGGCTCCGGAAAGTCAACGACCATCCGCATGCTTTGCGGCATTCTCACCCCCACATCGGGAGAGGGCTACGTAGCCGGCCGCGACATCATTTCCCAGCCTGAAACGGTAAAGCAGGCAATCGGCTACATGTCCCAGCGCTTTTCCCTTTACGAGGATCTGACGCCCTATGAGAACATCCGTTTTTATCTCGGCGTCTACAAGGTCGCCCCCGGCAGGTGGAAGGAGCGAATCGCCTGGGTTCTCGAATTGACCCGTCTGCAGGCGGTCCGCGATGTTTTGACCCGAACGCTTCCCCCCGGCTGGCGGCAGCGCCTCTCCCTGGGGTGCGCCCTGCTGCACGATCCGGAGATTCTCTTTCTCGACGAACCGACCGCCGGCGTGGATCCCATTACCAGGCGGCATTTCTGGGATTTTATCCGCCGGCTCGCCGGGGATGGCATCACGGTCTTCATCACCACGCACTACATGGATGAGGCCCGTTACTGCGAAAAGATCGTCATGCTGAACGAGGGGCGGATCGTCGCGGCCGACGGCCCCGAAAACATCATCCAGTCGGCCTGCCCCGGAAAAAAGGAGGCGACGCTGGATGACGCCTTCGTGGCACTGATGGCCGGGCGCGGCGAACAGACGCCGTAAACAGGAATCGGCGATCCCGTACCTGCTACACGCCGGCGGCTGGAACCGGTCTGGCGCCTGGTTCTGAAGCGTCACAAAACTATGTTCCGGAGGAATTCGATCATGAAAAAGACCTTTTTGATTCTCTATAAACCCGGCCCGGCCTGGATTCCGGGACGCCACATCTTCGACCAGCCTCTCCAGGCCCATGGAGAGTACATCCAGAAGCATTATTTTGAGGGAAAAGTCCGGATGGCGGGTCCATTCCTGGACAGCAGCGGCGGGGCCTCCCTGCTCGAAGTGGAGGGCGGGGAAGCGGAGGCCCGCTCCATAGCCGAAAATGATCCGGCCGTCAAGGCCGGCCTTTTTACGTTTACGGTTTTCCCCTGGCATCTCGTTTCCTGGGAGAACTACGGGAAATAGCGGGCAGCGTCTCCGCAAACAGCGTTTGAAGAGGATTGCCTCATGAAGCCCTTCCGGCCGTGTTTCGTCCCGCTTTTCATGGCCGTCGGTTCCATCGGCATTCCGCCTTTTTTCATGAGTCTGGCGGAGGGCATCGAGTCCCGGAACGTCAGGAGAATCATTGCCCAATCCGTCATGATCAACCGCCGCGGGCTCTTCACCATCCCGGGCGGCGGAATCGCCGGATAGGAGGAGAGATGAATCCGGCAAAGGTCGAAGCGGTCATCCGCAAGGAATTCTATCACCTCCTCCGTGATGTCCGCAGCCTTTACCTGGCCTTTGCCCTTCCCCTGCTCCTCATCCTCCTGTTCGGCTATGCCCTCAGCCTCGATGTCAACCACATCCGGACGATCGTCGTGGATCACGATGCGACCCCCGCCAGCCGGGACCTGATCCGGAAGCTCGACTCCTCCTCCTATTTTGACGTCGTCGCCCATCCAGGGAGCATCCGGGAGGTCGACAGCTATCTGGACGAGGGGCAGGCCCTCCTGGCCATCGTGATTCCGCCGGACTTTTCGAACAACCTCGCCAGGGATCGCGAGGCACCGCTACAGGTCATTCTTGACGGCAGCGATCCGAATTATGCCAGTATCGCCAGGGGCTACATAAACGCCTTTCTGGAAAACCAGAATCTCCGGCTCCTGGACGACTTTCTCAACCGCCAGGGGAGAGAACCGATCCGCCCCCCCCTTGAGGGGAGGATCCGCGTCTGGTTCAACGAAGACCTGGAGAGCAGGAATTTCATCATCCCCGGAAACATCGCCGTCATCCTCATGATCGTCGGCGCCATGCTGACCTCACTTGTTGTGGCCAGAGAATACGAAAACGGCACCCTGGAAACCATCAAGTCGCTCCCCCTGAACACGGGGGAATTTCTTGCCGGGAAAGCCATTCCCTACTTCATAATCGGCATGATCGACGTCCTTATCGCCGTCCTCATGGGGCAGTTCCTCTTCGGCGTGACCATGAAATCAAGCTTCTGGCTGATGATTCTCGCCTCCGCGCTCTACCTGGCCGTTGCCCTCACCCTCGGGATCCTGATTTCCATCGTTCTCAAATCGCAGCTCGTCGCCAATCAGGTCGCCGTGCTGGTTACCTACCTGCCCTCCCTGCTGCTGTCGAACTTTGTGTTTCCGATTCTCAACATGCCCAGGCCCCTGCAGCTTCTGGCTCAATTCGTCCCGGCAACCTACTATATCAGGATTTTAAGCGGCGTTTATCTCAAGAACCTCGGATTTGCCCAGCTGTGGTTCTCCTTCCTCGTTCTGCTGATCATGTTCCTGGTTTTGGCCCTTGCGAGTTTCTTCGCGCTGAAGCGGGAGGGAATCTAGAATGAGCTGGCTGCGCATCCGGGAACTGGTCCGGAAAGAATTTATTCAGCTGTTCCGTGACAAGCGTAACCGTCCCCTTCTGATCATTACCCCCATCATTCAGCTTTTGATTTTCGGATACGTGGTCAATTACGACATCAGGAACATCCGGCTGGCCCTGATGGATCAGTCACAGACCGTGGAAAGCCGCCAAGTCACCGATTCCTTCAGCGGAAACAGAATCTTTCAAATCCGCTACCGGCCGGAAAATGATGCCTCCCTGGAAAAGCTCCTTCTTCAGGGAAAGATCGATCTGGCCGTGAAGATCCCCCCCGATTTCAGTTCGGAAATCCGGAAAGGGCGGACCGCCCGGATTCAGATCCTGGCGGACGGAACCATGAGCAATATGGCCTCCATCCGGATCGCCTACACCATGCTCGTCCTGGACCGGCTGAACCGGCAGCTGATCAGGGAGCTTCACCCGCTGCGGATGGACTACGGCCGCATCGATGCCCGCGTTCGCACCTGGTACAACCCCAATCTGGACAGCCAGAATTTCTACGTTCCCGGCATTGTGGCCTTCGTCGTCATGCTCATCTCCCTCCTCTTTACCTCCATGGCCATCATCAAGGAGAAGGAGGCGGGAACGATTGAGCAGCTGATGGTAACGCCGATTTCACCGGTTGAACTGATTCTCGGCAAGACGATTCCCTACATCGTGATCTCTCTTTCCCAGATGGTCATCGTCACGGCCATTGCCGTCTTCTGGTTCGAGATTCCCCTGGCGGGCAGCATTCTTCTTCTCCTTCTTGCCGCCTGCCTGTTTCTGCTCAGCACGCTGGGAATCGGACTCTTCATTTCCACGATTTCCGGAACGCAGCAGCAGGCCATGATGACGACGTTCTTCGTGATCCTCCCCTTTTTCATGCTCAGCGGCTTCGTTTTCCCCATCGACAACATGCCTGAAGCCGTTCAATGGCTGACCCTGCTCAATCCGCTACGCTATTTTCTGGTCATCATCCGGGGGATTTTTCTCAAGGGGGTGGGGATGGAGATCCTGTGGCCTCAATTTGCCGCCATGGCGGTCCTGGGGCTGGCCGTTTTTGTCGGCGCCGTCGCCCGGTTCCGGAAGCGGCTTGACTGAAACCGGCGCCGATGGAGCGTCGAAATCCCGGCGCCTTTCCAGACTTCAGACCTCTCCACGGTTCACCCCTTCGATGAACTTTTGATTTGAAAAAGAGAAAGAAATCGTTGTACCCTCGCTTTCGTCCGCCCATCCACAGGCGGATTTGACCAGGAAAGGCGACGATCAACAAAGGCGATGCGCCCATGTTCCCTTGCTGCCGTCTGCCGTTCCGCCAGGCGGAAGTGCTCGGACTTTGTTGAAAGAATTCGGATGATTTTTTAACTTCATGATTGTTGATCCCTGCCGTCGGCAGGGAACGATTTTTCAGCAATACGTAAAAGGATACCGTGTTATGAAAGGCGAGAACAAAACCAAACTACAGCGTGTCAACTATTCGGATACCATGATTGAACTCCTTCAGGAATCGGAATCCGGAGGTCACTATGACAAACCCGTCGAACAGAGAGGAGACTCACCGGACAAGGAAATGCTTCGCTTCGAAGGATCTTTGGGCGATTTGGAGCTTTCCTCTGTCATCGATGTTCCGAGCATTCATTCCCTGATGGACAGCTTCCAGAAGTTTGCCGGCATCCCCTTGGCGATCGTCGACCTCAAGGGCAGGGTGCTGGCCGGCCCGGGATGGGGAGAGATCTGCCGGAGATTCCATCGGATGCACCCCGAAACCTGCAGGAACTGCATCGAAAGTGATATTGAGCTGTCCTCCGGCATACCGGAAGGCAAGTACCGGCTCTACAGGTGCAAGAACAACATGTGGGAGATTGCGACCCCGATCGTGGTGGCTGGCAGGCACATGGCCAACATCATTTCCGGGCAATTCTTCTTCGATGATACCCCCCCCGATGAGGAACTGTTCCGGTTGCAGGCCAGGAAATACGGGTTTCCTGAAGAAGAGTATCTTGCGGCACTGGAAGCGGCTCCACGATTCAGCAGAAAATCCGTGGATGCCGAAATGGCGTTTCTCATGAAGCTTGCCCGGATGTTTTCCCAGCTCAGCTTCAATAATATGAACCTGAAGCGGCTGGCGGCGGATCGGAATACCCTGGTGGATTCTCTCAGGGCGGCAGAGGAAAAATACCGGGGGATTTTTGAAAACGCCATTGAAGGAATGTACCGTACATCCCCTGAAGGCCGATTTCTTGAAGCCAACCCGGCGATGGCCAGGATCTTCGGCTATGATTCGCCGTCGGAATTGATGAGCAGGGTGACCGATGCAGGCAAGCAGCTCTACGCCGACCCTGAAGGCCGCACGGAATTTGTTTCGCTCCTGGATCAGCAGAACAATGCAAGCGTTGAAACGCAAATGCGCCGGAGGGATGGCAGCCTGTGCTGGATACACCTGCGAGGTCGAACCGTTCGCACCGCGGAGGGGAAAATCCGTTATTACGAGGGGTTTGCCGAAGATGTTACCGAGCGCAAAACTGCCGAGGAGACGCTGAAGCAGTACGGCAGCCACCTGGAGGCGTTGGTTAAAGAGCGCACCTCCCAGCTTGAAGAAAGAAACCGGCAATTGAATTTGGAAATCGCAGAGCGCAAGCGGGTTGAGGAAATTTTGTGCGAATCGGAAAATAAATACCACACCATTTTTGAAAACACGGGGACAGCCACCCTGATCGTCGAGGACGATACGATCATATCCCTGGCGAACAAGGAGGTTGAGCGCTTGTTTCATTACACGAGAGATGAGCTGGAAGGAAAGAAAAGCTGGAAGGATTTCAAGCTGCAGGAGGATATTGAACAGCTGATGGAATATCATCGCCTGAGAAGGGTGAATCCGGAAGCGGCCCCCAAGAACTATGAAATGAAAGTGATTGACCGATTCGGTTCACTTCGGGATGTTGCTGTGACGGTTGCCATGATACCGGGAACCCTCAAAAGCGTGGTGTCTCTTCTGGACATCACCCGCCTCAAGAACGTGGAAAGGGCCCTCATGAACAGTGAAGCCTTGTACCGGAATCTGTTCGAGAACGCTTCGATCGGCATGTTTCAGACCTCTCCTGAAGGCGGCTTTCTTCGGTGCAACAAGGCGTTTGCCGAAATGCTCGGGTATGAATCCCCGGAGGAAGTGATTTCGTCCGTTGTCAACACGGCCACAGATCTCCACACAACCATCGAAAACCGGGCACTGATTCTTTCCACACTGGAGCAACGTGAATGGTTTTATGGAGAAATTCCCCACATTCGCAAGGATGGAAGCATGATGATCGGAAAAATGGCGATCCGGCGGATGCTCAACCCAGACGGCACGATAGCCTACCTGGAGGGAATCGCGGAGGATATTACCGAAAAGAAAAAGGTGGAGGAAAAACTGAAGAACTACACAGAAGAAATCACCGACCTCTACGAGAATGCACCCTGCGGCTACCATTCCCTCGCAGAGGATGGAACCTATCTCCGCATCAACAGGACGGAACTTTCTTGGCTTGGATATTCCCGCGAAGAAGTGGTCGGAAAGATGAAATTTTCCGATCTGCTGCCGGCTGAAGAGAAGGCGCTGTTCATGACGAAATTTTCTGACTTCAAAAAACGGGGCTGGGCGCGTGACCATGCGTACACCGTTATTCGAAAGGATGGCAGCCGATTGCCCGTCCTCATCAACGCAACAGTGGTATCGGATGAAAATGGCCGTTATCTGATGAGCCGGGGATCTTTGTTCGACAATTCGGAACGAAAATATGCCGAAGAGGCGTTGCTGGAACGGGAGAAAGAGTTGAGGCTCAAGGCGCAGAATCTTCAGGAGGTCAATACGACCTTGAACGTTCTGCTGAACACCATCGAAAAGGATACAGAGGAACTCAAGGAACGAGTGACTACCAACATCCGGGAGCAGGTTCTACCCTATCTGGAACAGCTCAAAAAGACGCCGTTGGATGAAGTCCAGAAGGGGTTCGTCCAGATAGCGGAAAGTCGTCTGGACGAGATAGCATCACCTTTTGTCAAGAAGTTGACCTCAAAATATTTGAATCTTACGAAAAGGGAAATTCAGATCGCCACTCTGATAAAGGACGGCAAGACAACCAAGGAGATCGCGGAAATCCTGGATGCGAAAAAGCGCGCGATTGATTTCCATCGGGAAAACATCAGGAAGAAGCTTGGATTGAAGAACAAAAAGAGCAATCTTCAGATATTACTCCGCTCCTTTTCGTAGAGGGGTAAGATGGGAAGGGGTCAAGGCCCTGCCTTCAACACCTCAGGCAGACTCTGCCCTCTTCTCGATGACAGCCAGTATCTTCTCGATGACTGTGGACGTCCCGTCTATTTGATTGAACTCGCTTGACAGCGTTTGCGCCGCCGCGGGGACGGCGGCGGACATTTCCTTTAATGTTTTCAAAACAAGATTCGGCTTGATCCCGATTGATTCGCTGAATCGTTCCCAGTGTTTCCTCATCATCCAGAACGGTCTGTTCTCACCACCTATCCTCATGGCCTGTTTGTCCATCAAATCAGGATAGACCTGCGTGCAGATCAGATCGTAAAAAGGCGCGAGTCGCGGCCCCCGGTCCGTAAAAAGCATGGCCAGATTCTTAGCATGAGCGTCGGCATTGCCGATCAGGACATTGAAGATCGTCCACCGCAAAAGGGCCATTCGATCGGCGGCGGGACGGATACTTTTTTCGTGCAGTAAGGTAAAACACTGTTTTAAAGACGGGCCGCCTTCACTTTCGTATTTCTGTTCGGGGAGAAATCCCAGGGCCTGGCAGAAGTCTTCCTGGTGCAGACGCACGATGCGGCCATCCGTGTCTTTGCTGCGGTCATAGCGCGCGATGATGAAAATCCGATCAAGACCCCGGCGGATTGTAACCGGCGGAACCGACAATCCCATTTTGTGTGCGAGCATCATGCAGAAGGCTTCATTCCCAACCGTATCCTCCAGATCCCTGATCGGCGGTTTCATGATATGGCTGCTGGGCGCATTTCCCGTGGCGATGAAGATGCGGCAGTCTTCCATGGAAACAGGCAACTTGTTCTGCGCGCCGGCCAGCGAAAGTCGCATTCCTTCGATTCCGGCAAGCAGCGGTCTTCGGGGAAGCTCGATGATCATCCGGTGCAGTTCTTCTCCATGGAGTTCCCGATAGCCGGGTTTCATGGCGGGAGCCATTCCCTCGGGCATTACGGATACCGCCCCCGCGCACTCCCCGCCGATGCCGTTCAACAAGGCAAAGTCATTGCTCTCAGAAATTCTCAAGCGTTGGGCAATGGCCCGTTTGACTTCAGCCTCCGGCAGGAGATTGGGAAAAAAAGGGCGGGCGGCGTCATCAGGGTATGTCTCCTCTCTCAAAGGAAGGTGCAGCGACAAGGGAATGGAACCCTTCTGATGTATCCATTCCGTGTCATATTGAAACACAAAGCGTCTTTTATCATCCAGCCAGAGCCGTCCGACTTTTTGATCCCAGAGATAGACATCCAGGCCAGGGTTATCCATGCCGACCACTTTACTCATTCGGCCAATTCCTTGCTTCGATGTAAACATCGAGCCCCAGCGCCGTCAGAACCTGCAGGACTTTCCCAAGCTGCGCCGTCGCTTTGCCGTTTTCCAAATCGGACATGAACCGGTACCCGACACCGCATAAAGCTGCTGCATCGGCCAGTGTCAAATCGTCTTCCCTGCGTTTTTCTCTGACAGCTGTGCCAATATCCGCCACTGTCGTTGCTTTGTGTTTCACATTTCTTTCCTCCATAATTCCCTTTCGGGAACAATAATCGTTCAGGAAGGAATCGTCAAGAAATATATTCCCGATAGGGAATCATAAGAAGGATGCATGTGTTTCATGCCCCCAATCATTACCGGACGGGAATACAAAAGACAACCTTTCTTGCTCAGATCAAGAAAGTTGCTGGAAGGAGTATCATCCGTAAGACCCAAGTTGATTTACGTCTCAAATAAAGGCATGAAGGAAACATAAGTCCGGATGTCCACTTGAAAATCCACCCCTGTGACAGGGTCAAAAGGCTGCGGCTCAAGATTGGCAACGTTGACCATGGTTTTCAAACTGGCAAGAGAAGCGGAAAAAACCTGGCAGAGGATCATGGGGCATCAACTCATCGGCAAGGTCGTTGAAGGAATCCGATTTGTTGACGGCCTTATTATGCAAGAAGCGGCTTAATTTTGGTTGGGAAGGATACGCTGGAAAAAGACGCTATCCACAACATTTGACAAAATCTCAGTCTATATGAATATGAACTCTCTTCAATTTTCATTGCAGCTTTTTGCTGGTACTAATTCCGTAGTAATTCAGTAGAGAATTGCAGTATTGTTTGAGTTAAAGTAAATAAGTTTTTTAGTCTCTTCAGCTTATAGTCCGAATATTTCACAAATAGTCGCATATTTTTTCATCTACTCTTCCAATCTTGTTTGAATCTTTGAGAGCGTTACATCTAGAAGAGATGAAGTTCCTTCTGAGTAATCCATTAAGGAATTTGAAATATGCAAATCACAAGATCAAAAATAGCTATCGTTGGCGCCGGTAATGTTGGGAGTTCCTTTGCCTTTGCCTTGATGATCAGTGGCCTGTCACGGGAGATTGTCCTTATTGACAGTAACAAGACCCGAGCCATAGGGGAAAGTATGGATCTCAATCATGGCGTCAGTTTTGGAAAACCGGTTCAGGTTTATGCCGGAGGATACGAGGACTGCTTTGGGGCCGATGTGATTGTCATTACTGCCGGAGCAAGACAAGCGCCAGGAGAAACGAGATTGGATCTGGCAGGTAGGAATGTAGAGATTTTCAAAAAGATAATTCCCCAGATTATAAAGCATAATAGCAGCGCTATACTGCTTATCGTTTCGAATCCCATGGATGTGTTGACTTACGCAACGATCAAGATCACTGCCTTCCCGACGGAAAGGGTCATGGGTTCAGGGACAGTCCTGGACAGTTCGAGATTCCGTTACTTGATCAGCAAACATTGCAACATTGATCCAAGAAACATCCATGCATACATCATCGGCGAGCATGGCGACACGGAACTGCCCGTATGGAGCCATGCCAATGTAGGAAGTATTCCTTTCTCTCGGTATTGTTCATTATGTAAAAGACCTTGTGCAGGGATAGGTGAACTGGACAAAATCTTCGAAGGGGTCAAAAACGCCGCCTACAGGATTATTGAGGCAAAAGGGGCAACCTACTATGCCATCGCACTGGCTTTAGTGCGCATCGTCGAAGCGATCCTGCGTGATGAGAACTCTATTCTTCCAATCTCTAGTCTCGTACAAGACTACTATGGGATCAACGATGTGTGTTTCGGGTTGCCATCCATTATTAATCACAAGGGTGTCAGTAATGTTCTTGGCCCAGATTTATCTGATTATGAGCAACAGCAGCTCAGACACTCGGCAACAACGCTGAAAGAGATTATCAAGGGATTGAAATTATAAAGTTGTAATCTGAAATCCATGCAGATCCAATCTTGTTCAGGAATAAATAAAAAAATTAATGATCAAAAAGATATCGGGAAAATAAGACGATTAAATGTGGAGAAGAAAAAATGAGCCTGTATGATCAAATCAACACGGCGGAAAATTCAAATGAAGCTTCGACAAATGAGAAGCATCTTCCGATCATAACAATTGAAGATCTGGGGGACAATAAGCATAAAGTGAAGATCGTTGCCGGCGGGGGCAAACATCCAACCGAGAGGGATCACTGGTTTCAATGGGTAGAGCTTCAATGGAGTTATGTTTACGTGGATCTTTTTTCTCCTTGTAATAGGCATCCTTGTCTACTTTGTGATTCAGAATGCCAGGTTAAAAAGGGGGGCTGGAGTGTCAAGGGAGACTCCTTTGGACATTCTGAAGAAGCGCTACGCTAAGGGTGAACTGACCAAGGAAGATTTTGACCGGATGAAGCGGGAACTTTCAGAGTAGTCAACATGAAAGACCGGAAAATCAATAATAAAGGAGGAAAATATGAAACGGAAAATACTTTTTATTGGTGTCGTTCTTGTTGTTTTGCTTATGGCTCTACCGGCAATATCCCAATCTCGCTACGATTATGGCCCAGGATACGATGACGATTACTATTCCAGTGGACCGAGGATGGGGCGTGGTTGGGGAATGGGACGGGGTGGGATGATGGGTTATGGGGAGTCTTCCTATGTGCCTCAAAAGCTGCCGGTCCCTAAGAGCACGGAGTGGATCGGAAAGCTGCGTGAGATCCTGGCGCTGGAAAGGCTTTCTTTAGATCAGTATGCAACAGACGCGGAGAAGTACAACACCTACATGCCTTACCATATGGTCATTCCGCAGGAGCAGGACCATGTGATGACCATCGAGCGGCTTTTTACCGCCTACGGCCTGTCTGCGGATGGGAAGCCACCGGCGGCGAAGGACACGAAGACCCTTGAGGAGGCCTATCAGCTTTGTGTGAAAATGGAACGCGACCTTATCCCACGTTATGAATGGCTGATCAAGAACGCCGAAGATCGCAACACCGCAGGGATTCTCAACAATCTTTTGATTCAGACACGCTACCACCTGGCCATGTTCGAGCATGCCTTGCAGGTTGGCGGTTGGCATGGCGGAGGTCCATGGGGCGGGCGAGGTCGGGGGCCTGGAATGATGTGGGGCTGGTAAAAAATTACCCACTACCAAGATCCTGCCACATTTCTGCCAAATGGAAAATAGGCAAAGATGTCAGCAAAGGCAGAGTCATAAATTAGGCTGGTAATGACAACCGAAAATTGACCACCTGTGATAATCGAATTTTGACCACCCAGAGCAGTGTTTATACTTTGG